>NZ_JADBGL010000004.1:0-332530 GCF_037389205.1 Mycetohabitans sp. B46 | reverse complement strand
GGTGATCGAACAGTGGCGCCGCCACTTACAATGCCATCCGACCACATTCGAGCCTGAATTACCTGACGCCCAACGAGTTCAAGCAGCGGTATTGTTCAACTGAAGCAATCGAGGCCGTTCTCCAAGTTTGAAACGGTCCGAAGAAGTCAGGCAGGTCAGGTATGCCGATGGCGGCATTAGGTATCAGCGACATGGCTGAAGGTGTAGATGGTTTGTACAACCGCTATAACGGCCTTAGTGCTCCTGGGTTAAATCCATTGCGTTATGGATTCAATGAGGTACTGCCGGAAGGTTGGGGAGACGTTGCATATGACGGGTTGAGCTTTGCCACTGCAATTGTTGCTCTTTATGTCCCGGTTCCACTTAAGATGGGGGTGGCCGATGGTCTGAATCATCCGAGGTCAATGTTCGGCGTAACTGTGCCACGTATTAATAACAACACTTTGATCCCACTCATTAACCAAGTGGCTCCTTACGGGACTACGCAGGGTATCCTGCTATTTGGCGTGGGTTCGAAAGGGGTAACTGTTATCAATGATATTCGCGGTACTGGAGGGCAGAAATGAATTGGCGAAGGCTGTATGCAGTTAGCCAAATAGTCGGGGTTGTCGGCAGTGTATCAGTCGGGGCTGCGGGATTTTATGCGGTTATTGTAATTGGGGTTTGTAGAAAGCTGATTGGTTTGAGTGACAATGTTTCTGTATTTGCTATTGGCTTTCCTTTTTTTATCGTCTTACTGGTGGTATTCGTAAAATATTTACCACGGCGTTTGCGCAAGTTGGGGGTGCTGAGCGACGAGCCGGAGAAATTTGGCTCTTGGTTCAAGCGAAATTAGATAACCTAAAACAACGAAACTAGCCGAGGCTGGGTTCGTTGTATACGGCGTTTGCCTGCTGCGAGGGCTATTTTCAATCAATGCCGTTCTAAAGTGGAAATTTCCGGCTTTTCAGGGTGGGTCGAATCGTCCCGGAGCCCCATGCGTGTAGGCTTTACTCACGGAAGCGTCTGTTGAACGACTCGTTCTTCGCGTTATCGGTTAACTTACCAGGGTAAGAGAAGTCCGATAGGGCTAGGCGGAGCAGTCGATCCATTCTTCGATCCTACCTCAAATTCTTGGTGGGGAATTCAAAACACGATTAATAAACTCAAGGAGGGTGATCAGTGACTCTAGAGGTAGGAATCATAGTTATCTCACTTGCATCCTTTACAATCACTTGGTTGATGTTTGGTAGGGATGATCTGGCATTGAAGCAAGAAATTTTTTACTGGTTAAAATCGACGTTATTTCTTGGTGTGTTGCTGACTGCCTGGCTAATATATAAAGAACCCACATTAAAATTTCTACTTTCTGCTGTTCTTGGTTTTGTGTTCTCGGCATTACTGAATTGGGTGAGGTTGCAGTGGGTTTTTATGCTTCCCTAGATGATGATCTAAAAATCCGATCGATTCAACGTGGAATAATATAAACTACATTCAATGATGAAAATTTCTTTTTTACCATTGGGAATTAGCTAGAACGAGTTTCGTTGAATATGGGGGCGTATGATTGGATGAACCGTCCGAATTCTATATTTGATGTAATTGTGTCAAATTCTAATAATTAAAAATTAAATAAATTTAATATTTAATTTGGATTGTCGGTGGTGTGTCAGTCGGGGTTGCGGGATTTTGTGTGATTATTGTGATTGGGTCGTGTGGAAATTTAATTGGTTTGGGTTAATATTTTTTGTATTTATTATTGACCTTCCGTTATTTATTGTCTTGCTGACAGTGTTCGTGAAATATTTGCCAAGGCGTTTGCGCGAATCGGGGGCACTGAGCGTTGATCCGGAGAAATTCGGTCTATGACTCAGTAAAAAGAAGTCATCAAGTCGATAGTATGAAATGGCCGGATGCGTCGTCTACGGCGTTTGCCTGCCTGCTGTGGTGTCAGGGAATGATGGGCACGCCGGCGATCATGTAGTGATGGTCGGGCGTGATAGAGATGTGCGGGTGTCCGATAATCGACGCTGAAGAGCATATGCTGATCGAGGAGGAATCCGGCGTGAGCGAGCAGTTCAGCGGCGATCTGCATCCATGGGGAAGCGATGCGTCGGGGCCGGGTGAGGGTGCTCTTATGCTAGCGTCTCGCAAGACGGCGGACACGTGCTGAATGGAAGGTGCGCGTGATCGGCGTGGTTCGGGGATGTTGGGCTAAGACATGCAGACTGCAACGACGGCTGCGGTGACGGAAGGGCGGTTTAATCGGCAGATTAGCAACAATGAAAAGAGGGCGATCGCGAAAAAAGCGGGCAGCAATAAGGCGGAGCAAGAGCGGTTAACAAAGGCAGCGTGCTATGCAGTGAAGTGCTGGGCCGAATACAGGCCAGGTAGTGATGAATATAACTGGAACTATGTGAGTCAGGAGGCATCGCAGCTTGGGGCCGAGTTAGAGTGGGTGAATCAACAAAAAGAGGCGGGCCTGTTCAAGTACACCTCAAGCCAGAAGATTGGCGATGCGGTGAAGAGCGATCCAGGGGGCGTGGCGAAGGATGCGGCGAAGGTCGTCGTTGGAGGTGTGACGGCGAAGACTGGTGTCGGACTTTGCACGACAGGGCTGGGCTGTACGGTCGGCGGCTGGATGGCGAGCTTTGGGTTGAGCGAAGTGGTAGAGGGCGGAAGTGGTCTGTATAACCGCTATAACGGTGCGAATGCACCTGGTGATAACCCGTTGCGTTGGGGTTTCAACCAGTTAAACCCTATATGGGGGAATGCTGTGTACGACGGTGTTAATTTCGCGTTCTCTATAGCGGTTTTGAAAGTCAAAGTCCCACTAAATGTTGGTGTTGCTGATGGATTAAATAGACCTGTTTCGATGTTTGGCGTGACGGTTCCACGTATTGATAATGTGAACTTGCTGCCATTTGTTAAGCAGCCTTGGCCGTATGGTACGACGCAGGGGATTCTGCTCTTTGGCGTTGGTTCGAAGGGGGCCGCGGTCGTCCATGACGTTCGGCAGGTTATGGGAGATAAAAAATGAATTGGCGCAGATTGTATGCGACCGTTCAAATATATGGAGTCATAGGCGGTGTTGCCTTGGGCGGGGCGGGATGTTGGTCTTTCTTGGTCGCAGGGGTTTGTCGCATAGTATTTGGTCTTGGCGATAACGAAGTGATTTTGTTGATAGGTTTGCCGTTATTTATTGTTCTGTTTGCCGTGTTCGCGAAGTATTTGCCGAAAACGTTAGGCAAATCGGGGATGTTAAGCGACGATCCGGAGAAATTCGGTCCGTGGTTCAAGTGAGAGTCCTAGAAAGAGTGCGGATGTACTGATAGCGGGTGCGAAGCAGACGGTGTCAGGGCAGCCGGAATCAACCTATTTGAACCAGGCATTGACGGGGCTTGGATTGTCACCGGATGCGACGGCAGGCGACGGCGGCAATGTGTCCAAGCCGGATCAGACCGATCTTGGGCAAGAGCGCCGCAGGTGCGTCGCCGTTGTATCTGAGCGAGAGCGGCGGCAGTGGTTAACGATGTGCGGCAGATAGTTGGAGACGAAAAATGAATTGGCGTAGATTATATGCCATGCTTCAAATCTGGATTATGGTTGGTCTGACTTCGTTTGCTGCTGCTGGCTGCAATACGGTCGTGGTAATCGGGATATGTAGGAAGTTGCTTGGCTGGAGTGATGGCGTTTCCGTCTTTGGTATTGGGTTTCCGGTATTTGTGATCCAGTTCATCGTGTTTGCAAAATATTTACCGAAGCCGCTGCGCAAGGCAGGGAGGTTGAGCGACGATCCGGAGAAATTCGGTCCGTGGTTCAAGTGAGAGTCCTAAAAAAATCCAATATGGGGTGACACTGCATACGGTAGCAAAAATTTTTTCCTTGCTAGGAGCCTCGACTGGTGCAGGTATGGATGCAGCTGGTCAATATGCGCAATCTGGTACGATCCGACCGGCACAGTCGGCATTATCGGGGGCGACTGGTGCAATCGCAGGGCCAATTGGTGCGAACACTGGCTTCGTGGAGAATGTATTGTTGGGCGGTGCTAGCAACGTTACCAATACATTTTTTAACAATATTTACTACGGTGAATCGAATAGTACCCTATACGCTGGTGGGGTCGGTGCTTTGTCTGGGGTGGGCGGCTATCTTGTTGGTTCAGCCACAATCCGAGGACTCACACAAGTTACACGGCCATTTATTTACCCAAATCTGAATCCTAAGGTCCCTGCCTGGTTACAGGGTGTGAGAAATCCCTTTCCTGGATTAGGCGGTGCCACTGCGGGTTCTATAGCTCAAGGCACGTCGTCATTCGTGCCGAGCAAGGAGCCACAGAAATGAGGATATCGAAAATTGACGCGTTAATTTGCGAAAATGGATGGAAAGGGGCATGTACGCGTGTATTAGGGATTGCTCTTGTTTATTTAGGATTTTTATATCTTCCTGTGGTGGTTGCTTGGGCATCTACTAATCTAGCTATAGTTGGCATGTCAGAAGCACAGTTGAGGAAGCATGAAGCGATTTTGTACGTCATTGGAATAGTTGTTGTCCTGGTAATCGCGATTGAAGTAATACGAATGTCTTTGATTGCCGTTAAAAGGCGATGACGTGTCCCCGCAAAGTTGGACGGTGTGACAGCTATGCCTGCGTGAACTGAGCACGGTACACCACCGGACTCAGGCTTCCTAGTTTCAGTTTGATGCGATCGTGATTGTAGTAGTAAATGTAGTGTTTCAGTTCGGCGTGCAGCTCATCGAGGCAGTTGCTTTTGCGTGGTGGAATGCTTTTGGAGCGCCTTGTGATACACCGACAGCGAGTACTGCCAACTTTGAGTGGAAAAGTTGCTGGTTGCCTTTGTTATTGCTAAAGTAATGGCACCGTTTTTCTTACCGTGGAGTACGTTGGGTGGGAGTACTGTCGGAAAGATCGTGGTGGGTGGTTATAACAGCGTGCTGGCGGGAACGGGGCGTTTGCGGGTACGGCAATCACGCAGCCAGGTACCCCGGATCTCTCCGCGGGTATCGGTTTGACTGGAGCAGTGCTGAACCAAGGAATAAATGCAACAATGCCAGGGCCTGCAGGGGTGTTTATAAATCAGTTAATCAAAGTCTTATCTAGTCCGGCTCAATCGGTGATAGAGACGAATAAAATAAAGATTAAAAAATAGAGGTGATATGTTTACTGATTTGAGAAAGAAAAAAGAAACATACTTAAGCGTGTGGCAGTCGCATACATGTGTACCATTGGCATTCCGATAATTGTGCTTATATTTTCGTTTGCACAAGGTGGTGGGTGGAAGCCGGTTGTGGTCGGTTTTCCAGTCTATATAACCATA
This sequence comes from Mycetohabitans sp. B46, assembly GCF_037389205.1. Lineage (NCBI taxonomy): Bacteria > Pseudomonadati > Pseudomonadota > Betaproteobacteria > Burkholderiales > Burkholderiaceae > Mycetohabitans > Mycetohabitans sp. B46. The sequence goes on along the minus strand of NZ_JADBGL010000004.1, from coordinate 327,213 downwards.
TTTAGGAGTATTACATATCAATTTATCAAAGCGTTGCTGGCACTAAAGCAAGAGGAGGGGACAAGAGCTTCAGAAAAAATGGCAATTAATAGCAAAGAGCTTGGCGTGAGTGATTTAAACCGATGCCTGACGTACAGGATGACCTAAACATAGCGAGTGTACAAGGCACAAGCATGAGCGTGGCGCACCAGCATAGCGCGGGCCTTGGCTCGGCGTGAGCTAGGGCGGGGGCAGTTTTAGTTTCAACGTGCAGAACGGTGACGTGCATGGCGACTACGCGAGCGCGAACGAGCAGGCAGGAGGGAGGCCAGCAAGGTGGTTTTAATACCGCCGTAAAAGGCAACACCGATCTGAAGGGCGCGTATATTTCAAGCAAAGTGGCGAAAGCACAGCATCGCCTACGGACCGGCACGCTGATCTACTTGGTTATCGAGCCACTTGGATGACCAATCGAGCACCTTTAGCATGAGCGGGGACGCGACGGCAGGCGACGGCGGCAATGTGTCCAAGCTGGATCAGACCGACCTTGGGCAAGAGCGCCGCAGGTGCGTCGCCGTTGTATCTGTGCGAGAGCGGCGGCGGCCGCATACGCTTATTGCCGTGCACAGCTGACTGCGCAAGTCAAAATAATTGCGCTGGAACGTTTTTGCTCAGTAGGTTATGATGGAGAAAATTTTATTCATCATTTTAACAACGAGGTAAAAATGGAAACTTCATCAGAAAAAGACGTATCGCCGATCAGCCAATGGTATGACATGATGACCAGGATGTTTCCCGATGATCGGCTAACGTTTATTAACTACGGCTATTTGGGTAAGAACGACGACTTTGGCTGGATCAAAGAGGAAGACATCGAGCAGAAATGCTCAGCTAACTTGATTCGAACCATTTTAGGCGATGCCGATTTGCGCGGTAAAAAGGTCCTTGAAGTGGGGTCGGGAAGAGGGGGAAATTGTTCTTACCTTGCCAGATATGCTGGCGCCGCATCGGTGACCGGTCTGGATTTTTGCCCAGCGCATATCGAGTTCTGCAATCAAGTGCATCGCCTCGACGGGCTGTCCTTTATTGACGGTGACGCGACGAATTTACCTTTTGCCGATGAAGAATTTGATGTAGTGGTCAACATCGAGTCGTCTCACTGCTACCCAGATATGAATAGGTTTGGTCAAGAAGTACGGCGAGTGCTGAAAAAAGAAGGTTTGTTTTTTTATGCCGATACCATGAAGGGCGACAATCAGGATGCGTTGTCCGAAAAAGATAAGATTGGCGTTGATTTTTTCACTAACGTATTAGAGCAGCATCACGCAATGATCCGCAACGCCCAGTTTAAAGTAGAGGATCATGTTGACATTTCTGAAGGAGTGGCTAGAGCTTTTGACAGCGAGCAAGGTCACCTAAAGCACGTACTCAAGGCATTGGTGAATGAAAAAAAGCAGCAGCATAGCCTTCTGCCGCCCGACGTGTATCATGCATTCGATACGATGCTCCACTTTTTTGACGATAGTGGCCTGAAGGCTTATAAGAATGGACACTTAGCGTACAAATTTTGGCGTCTTAAGAAAACTGCGTAATTTTTGGGAGTGGACAGTTTTCGCGGCGTTGGAGGTGGGCTGGCCCGGTAGATCTCAGCCCACATGATTCGCCATGCTGGTGATGGAGCAGCTTGAATGATTGAGCCGCACCATCACTGCTTTTCCAATATAAAAAAAGAGCGTGGGGACATGCCGCGATCAGAGCAGTGGGCTACGATCAGCGGCTTTTTTTTAAACAGGAGCTGGCGTGGTTCGGATACTGTTGATTAATTTAGTCAACACATTCCCTGGCCCGAGTTCTTCAAACTCGCATTCCCCTTGTTGAATCAAATACTGAATGGTCTCGACCCAGCGCACGGATCCGCAGATCTGCCGGGTGAGGTTATCGATCAGTTCGTTATCTCGATAGGGAGTGGCATGGATATTGGAGATCACGGGTATTTGCAGCGGCGAATAGCTAAACTGCTTCAGATAGTCGCCAAACTCCTCCATCGCGCCTTGCATATAACGGGAATGAAACGGAGCGCTGACTGACAGGGGAATAACCCTGATTTCCAGCGCCTGGAAGATCTCTTTGGCTTGACTAAGCGCTTCAACGGGGCCGGCGAGGACGGTTTGGGATGGCGAGTTATAGTTGGCCACGTCTAAAGCATTTAAGCCGTGTTGGGATAGTAGCGAGTTGATTTCATCTGCGGAGCGGCCAATGACCGCCGCCATGCTTCCGCCAGTAGCGCGCGCCATCAATTCGCCCCGTTTTTTGACCAGCTTCAGGCCGGTTTCGAACGAGAAGGCCCCAGCGGCAAAAAGTGCGCAGTATTCGCCCAGGCTATGGCCGGCAAGGTAATCCGGTGAACGACGATCCCGTTGCTGTTTGCTGAGGAACGCTAGCGCGCCGACGGTGTAGAGTGCTGGCTGCGTATATTGGGTATGGGACAGCTGGCGATCAGGGTCTTCCAAGCAAAGCGTTCTTAGCGAATAGCCAAGAATTTTGTCAGCCTGGGCAACATGATCGGGAAACTGCTCGAACAGTTCTGCTCCCATGCCGACGCGTTGCGATCCCTGGCCAGGAAAGACGTAAACGCGTTTCGGGCCAGTCGCTGGCCGTGTCGACGGTTGCTGTGCCACGGGGGCCGGCTGCTGAACTGGCTGCGACGCAGGCCGCGCGAATGACTGGCCTTGCTGGGGCGTTTGTTGTGCTGGTGCGGTCGCGCTTGCGGGAAGCGGTTGTAGCTTCCGTCTAAGCGCTAGCGTTTCATCAAATTTTTCAAGATCACGGCCGAACGGGCTGAGCACAGCGAAAGTCTGCGGCGCCTGACGGTCACGGATATTTTGTTTGATGAGGTTGGCTAGCGTGCCGCTGGGGCCGAGATCCAAATAGATCATTGACTCACCGCGCTCGGTGGCTTCCCGTTCGATCCGCGCCAGTGTCTGGGAAAAGCGAATCGGTTCGCGAATGGTCCGCCAAAAGTGGTCGGTTGTGAGTTGAGTCAAGGTCTCGGTGTTGTGGCAGGAGATCACCGGGATCTGCGTGTGCCGTAAGCGCAGTTCACTGACTAGCGCATCGACTTCCGGTTTAAGGAAGTCGATATGACGTGAATGAAACGCCTGTTTGACTGGCAGGCGTTGGAACACGATATCTTGACGGCTGAGGTAGCGTTCAGCGTCTGCAATCCGGGCGGATTGCCCGGCGATGACGATCAGTGATTGAGCGTTATAGGCCGCGATATCACAATGATCACGCAGTAGAGGCGTTTGCTGGTAGAGCGATTCATCGCAGAGAATTGCCAGCATTGTCCCTTCAGTGGCCGGCGACTGACGGCGGTGAAATAGCTGACCTTGGCGGGTCACGAAACGAATGGCATCTGACAGCGGCAGCGCCTCCGCGAGAGCAGCCGCGGCAAGTTCTCCGAGGCTGGTGCCAAGTAGATAGTCTGGCTGGATCTGCTGCTCAATCAGTGTCTTGCCCAGTGCATACTCCACCATGAAGATGGCTGGGTGGCTAATGCTAAGATCGTCGAACGTCTTGGAACGTGGGTTATTTGCATCATAAATTTCAGCAATTAACGACTGCCCAAGTTCGACGCGAATCAGCGCATCGAGCTCGTTCATCCAGCGGTGGAATACCGAATTGTTTTGATAAAGCTCCCGACCCATCTGGTAAAACTGGCAGCCTTGGCCTGGAAACATAAAGACAACAGAAGTTTTTCGCCCTTCGCAGAGGTACGGCATAAATTTCGTCCTGGGGTGTGGAGGGTGCAGGGAGACAGTATTCTAGCCAAAACTTATTCTGCGGTCCTGCACAATTGCAATGCCTTGTGCACGTGCGTCGCTGCAGACCGTTGTTGGGACACACGTTCAGCTTTTCGCCCCGCCAGCTCGTGCTCGCCCGTGCCCAGGCGCAGCGCGTGACGATGTCAAGAACACTGCCGCTTTTTGCCGCACCCGATCAACATGTGGCGTAGCTTCGTCCTATTCGCGCCGAACAGTATCGGGGTATCTAAGTATACCGATGCGGCCATTGTTACGACACGATACCGATCCATACAGCATGACCATGCTGACGGTTATGTACAGCGCTGGGGTGAGGGTTGCCGACATGCGGGTTGCCGACATGCGGGTTGCCGACATGCGGGTTGCCGACATCCGATGCAGCGACATACAGACAGCGTAGTCAGCGATTCGCCGCCCGAATCCATGGACTGCTACGTCCTGGGATGGGTCGCTTGGACTGGTCGCCATAGTCAGTGCCGCACACCTGGCGCGATCGTGTCTTTTGCATTTAAAGGGGGAGCGAAATGGAGCCAAATTTCTACAATTTTTGTCATAACACGAGCAAAATTTGTCTATGAACGCCACGGAAATATCATTAAAAGACATACTGTTCCCGGTTTGCGCTAGTTCTGGCATGCCGCCAACCTATTGTGCTGTTTTAATAAACCATTGAGTGAATATGGTTTTTAAGCTATTTTCTATCTAATAACTGAAACATTGCCATGGAAACCTTCTGATGGTCATTTTTACCGATCGTCTGTTTTTTCTTTCCATTATTCTGAGTCTCGAAAGTCGTGGACTGATTTCCCGCCGTGGGGTTTGCCAGCCGTTCCAACTCGAACAATTTGCCTCGACCGCGTCAGTCAATGTCGGCCCGCTACGGGTTGCGTTGGATGGCCTCAAGACGTTTGGCTGGCTGGGCCAGTCAAGTGGCAGCGAATATTTCTTTAACCGCCAAGCATGTGCTGTCCAGGCCCTGCCGGATCGGATCGTTGAAATTTTTGCTTGGCTCGCGCCTAAGCGTGAACCCGTCAAAGAAGACTTGCCGCAGCTGTCGCGCTGGTTGTCGCTGTCGGCGTTGGACTGGAATTTGCCTTGCCCTGCATTGATTCGCAGCCTCGACGACTTGCTGGCGTTGGCGATATTGCGCCGAATGATGCTAAGCGAGGCGATCGACTACGACACCGCACGGGTGGATCCACGGCGTATCGACAGTGGCCGAATTAGCCCAATGTTGGTGCACCAGGTGACGGATTTCCTGGTTGCTCGGCAATGGATTCAAAGCAATGGTGAGCAGGGGCTGACGCTCAACCCAATGCGGCGGGCACTATTGTCGGAGTTGCTGAGTGAGTCGTTTCTTGCGTACTGTGCCAGCCTACCGTCGATGCTCGATGACGTACTGTTTGGCAAGGGGGAGCGATGGGCTGCAGCATCGCGGTGGCTAAAGGAGGCGGGTGAGCGGCAGATCTGGCGCGGCGACCAGCCAGCGCTTGAACAGCTGTTGAGCGCGGTCTTTGATGCCCAGCCGTTAGCCACGCAGCCAGACTGGATTGTTGAATTTGGCCGCCGTCCTAGCGGTTCACTGGAGGATGTGTGGCAATGGATTCGCCAGCATACTGCCCGAGGCAAGGTGCTGGATAGCTTGCCACTACGGTTGCTCGTGCTGGATGACGCAGTGTGGGGCGATCTGGCCGCGCTTCGACGACGCCTTGAAGACGCTGGCGTTGGGACGAGCGAACGCGTGCTATGGCTAGGTGTGGGCCAGCAAAATCTCGAAGAGCCGGGGACGACGCCGGTGCCGCAATCGCAACTGGCGCCACCACGCTATTACATCCGCTCCAACGGCTTGGCGGCAGATGGCGCCAGCGTGATGGGTGGCTTGCAAGCCCAGTTTAATGATCTGGTTGCTTTAGCGAGCAGCCATTTGGTAGTCCTGAGCGAAAGCCACTGGCGCCCTGGCGGCGCCCTGGCCGATCGCTTTGCTTATCATTACGGTGTTGAAGCTGCCCATTACTTGATGGCGCTGGCCGGCGCTGGGTTGTTTGCGAGTCCGGGAATGTTGCATAAGTTGCCTCGGGATCGGGCCGACTGCGACGCGACCATAGGTTGCTACCAGGCCAGAGAGTACCGTATTCGCTATGCGACCATCGATGACCTGCCTGCACTGTTGGGGCTGGAAAAGGCGTGCTGGCCGGAAGGCGCAAGGGTTGACGAGCCGATCCTGCGTCGCCGGCTGAGTCAGTGGTCAGCTGGACAGTTGGCGCTGGAACTCGATGGCGAGGTGGTCGGCGTGATCTATTCGCAGCGGATCACGGAAATCGATGGCCTTTTCGGAGTCAGTTTCGCGACCGTCGATCAGCTTTATCATACCGAAGGCAGCATAGTCCAAATTCAGAGCCTGAACATTTTGCCTGCCCATCAGTACAGCGGGTATGGCGATCAGTTGCTAGAGTTCATGCTGCAATACTGCACTGTGCTCAATGGCGTGGATACCGTGGTGGGGGTGACTCGCTGCAAGGACTATCCGAAGCATCGGCACATTCCTTTGAGTGACTATATCCACAGCCGAGACGAGCGAGGAATCCTGCTGGATCCGGTACTGCGTTTTCACGAGCTTCACGGCGCACGGATCGAGCGGCTGGTGGCAGGTTATCGTCCGGCTGATCATGACAACTCGGGTTACGGCGTGCTGGTGCATTACGATCTGGCCAGCCGCCAGCGCCAAGCGCTGCAGCTGACCACAGCGCCGATGGCGTTGCCGACGGTATCCATCGATGACGCCGTGCGTCAGGGAGTCAACCGGTGCTTGGGCCAGTCGGAAGACAGCCGGCTGTCCCCGCGCCACAGCTTGATGGAGCTGGGACTCGACTCAGCTGATCTTCTTGCGCTAGGTGAACAACTGGGACCGATGTTCGGGCTCACGCTGGAGCCGACATTTTTCTTTCGTCATAACAGCATTGACAAGATCGTTGCGGCACTAAAAGAACGTTTGGACGGGCAGGCGCCGTCATCGAGCAGCAGTAACGTACCCACCCCTCCCTCCACTAGCCCGTCAGCGCAAAAAACGCCATCCACCTCAATCGAAGACCACGATGACTTTGCGATCATCGGCATCAGCGGTTGTTTCCCCGGCGGGGAACTGGAGGATTTTTGGGCCGCGGTACGCAGTGGCACGAGTCAGATACGTGAGGCGCCGGCCGGGCGCGCCAATGCTGGGTCGCCAGGCGGCTATATCGACGATATTGATTGCTTTGATCACCCATTTTTTGGCGTGTCGGCGGCGGAAGCGGCGCTGATGGACCCCCAGCAGCGGTTGCTATTGCAACATGCTTGGCTGGCGCTTGAAGATGCCGGCATTCCAGCTGCGCAGCTAGCCCGTCGCCCCACCGGTGTATTTATTGCTGCCGCACCGAGTGAATATCGTGGGGTCGTTGACGTCCCCCAAGATAGCCCGTTCCTGCTGACGTCTTCGTCTGCGTGCATGTATGCGAACCGGGTTTCTTACCTCCTGGATCTGTGCGGACCGAGCGAATATTGCAACACGGCCTGTTCATCGGCGTTGGTGGCGTTACACCGAGCGATGCAGGCGATCAAGGCCGGCGAGTGTCGGCAAGCGCTGGTCGGTGCAGTCAACCTGTTGTTGTCGCCTGACGAAACGGCAGGGTATCGGCTGATGGATTTTCTCAGCGCGCAAGGTCAAACGCGCTCATTCCAAGCGGGGGCCGATGGCTATGTGCGTGCCGAAGGCGTTGGCGTACTGTTGCTCAAGCCACTGGCGGATGCTGAGCGGGATGGCGATCGCATCTATTTGAAAATCAAGGGTAGCGGCGTTTGCCACGGCGGGAGAGGGGCTTCGCTGACCGCGCCGAATCAAGACAGCATGAAAGCGGCAATCGTTGCCGCCTATCGCCGGGCCAACGTGGAGCCGAGCAGCGTCAGTTACGTGGAAGCGCACGGCGTTGGCTCGTTGCTCGGCGATGCAATAGAGATAGCCGCTATCCAGGCAGCTCGGGCGGAATTGGGCGACGGCGACCACGATGCGCCTTGGACAGTCAGTACATTGAAGCCAGTGATCGGTCATTGTGAACTGGCTTTTGGCATGGCGGCGTTGTTCAAAGTGATCGATGCTGTGGCACAGCGGCAGTTACCAGGGATCCCAGGATATGCCCAACTGAATCCCGCGATCACGCTGAATCCACGCCAATTGCGGCTGCAGGCCGACAGCCGCCCATGGCCAGCGCCAAAGGACGGGAACGGCCTTGAGTTGCCGCGGCGAGCGAGTATCAATAGTTACGGCTTCGGCGGCGTCAATGCCCATTTGGTCGTGGAGGAGTACATCGCCCCACAGCGTGCGATACAAGATGACGTCGGGCCCCAGCTCATCCTGTTGTCGGCACGGGATGCGGCGCGGTTGACGGAGCAGGCGGCGCGGCTAAGCCGCTATATTGCCCAACGGCCCAATCTAGGCTTGGCTGACATCGCTTATACATTGCAAGTGGGTCGCACCGCGATGGCATGCCGCTGGACTTGCGTGGTTGACAGCATCGTGTCACTCCAACAGCAACTCGACGCACTCGAGCGTGCGCCGATGAATGCAATCACGATGCTCGATGCGGACACGATGACGATCGATCCGTTGCAGGCTGGGATCGGCGACGAGGTGGATCTGGCCTTGACCCGTTGTGATTTGCAAGCGCTGGCGAGTTACTGGCGGCAAGGCGTTGAGCTAGACTGGCTTAAGTTGCCGCGTCTCGGTGAGGTGCGGCGCATCAGTCTGCCCGGCTATGCCTTTGCGAAGACGCGTCACTGGCTGCCACCACGGCAGGCGGATGCAGTCTGTCAGAAAAGCGAAAATGTGGCGCAACCGCAAGGCTTTCGGCAAATACTGGCTGGACTACTCGGATGCGAGCTAGCAGCGCTTGACGGTTGTGAATCGCGTAGCCTGGCCAGCTTTGGCCTTAACTCGCTGGCCGCAGTCGGTCTGAAAGCCAAATTGGAGCAGCAATTGCAGCTATCTGTATCGTTAGCGCAATTGAGCCCTTATCTGAGCCTTGGCGAGGTGGAAACCCGCCTGGCGTCACTAACGGGACAGGGCGACAATCATCCGGTGCCTCGGTTGCAAACGGCACCCAACGATCAGTGGCAGCCTTTTGCACTCAATGATATCCAGCAGTCTTTTCTGTCGGGGCGCAAGCTACTGGCCGAGACTGAGCGGGTAGGCTGCCATATCTATTTGGAATTTGACTGGCCAGATCTCGAAGTCTACCGGCTCAATCAGGCCTGGAATCGATTGATGAGCCGACATGAAATGCTGCGAGTCAAGCTGCTTGACGACGGTCGCCAGCAAATCGAAGAATCGGCCTCTTATCGCATCAAAGCACGGGATTTGCGACGAATCGACGCGGCCGGCCGCGAGTTGGCGTTGGCAGCCATTCGTGCGTCGATGTCCCACAACGTCTACCTACCGGGGCAAACGCCGCTTTTTGAAATCCGCGTTTCGCTGCTGGATCAACAGCACAGCCGGGTACACCTGAGTATCGACGAGTTAGTGGTTGACGCCACTTCTTTGGATTTACTGTTGCAGCAATGGTTGATGCTGTACCGGGACCCCACTGCGCAGCTGCCCGATCACGGCCTGTCATTTCGGGACTACCAGTTGTCGCTGGAAGCATTCAAACAGTCTTCACGCTACCAACGTGATTTGCAATACTGGGTTGACAAGCTGGCGCAGATGCCGCCAGGTTTGTGCTTGCCCAAGGCGCAGCGACCCGCTGGCCGCCAGCGACGGCGACTGGCCTCGACGCTGGAGCCAAGCCGCTGGCGGCGATTGAAGCAGCAGAGCGATGCTTTGCAAATCTCAGGTACGGCATTGCTGCTGACCCTGTTCGGCTTGATTCTTAAGCAGGCCAATGCGGGCAAAGCATTTTCGTTGATCTCCACGTTTTATAACCGTGTCCCCTTACATCCCGCGATTGATCGTTTAGTTGGGCCGTTCATCTCGACCCATTTTTTTGCCTTTGTTGACGCGGCGGAAGATACGCTGGCTGAATTGGTACAGCGGGTTCAGCACCAATTGCTCGAGGACATTGACCATATGAGCGTCAGCGGCGTCGCTGCGCTACGGGAAACCCGGCGCCGCTATGGCAAGCAGCTGCATTTTAGCGGCGGCGAGGTGGTATTTACGTCGATGCTCAACAATCCAGTGATTGGCGGCGCAGACAGCTTTGGCGACGCACAGCACTACTGTGTCACGCAAACGCCACAGATCAACCTCGATCATCAACTGCGAGAGCGCGATGGGGCACTGAGTTTCAGCTGGGACGTTGCCATCGACTGCTATCCAGACGGCATGATCGACCAGCTGTTCTCTGACTACTGCCATGTGTTGCATAAGCTGGCAGACGGCGAGGCTGACTGGCAGGCTGTAAAAACGGACGAGTTGGTGGGGCGACTGACGGTCGCCGAGCAGCCGTTACCCGTTTCGACCGCCGGGCATACAGGGCCCTTTATTCTGGCACCGAGCGAGCCGACGAAAACGCCGTTTGCGTTGACTGATCAACAGCAGGCGTATGCGTTTAGCCGCTCGCTTTACCCAAAGCAAAGCAGCTCGCACCTCTATATGGCGGTGGCCATAAAGGATATTGAGCTGAGTCGGTTGGAGCAGGCTTGGCGGCAATTGGTGGCCCACCACCCGATGCTGCGTACCCGGATTTTGCCCAGCGGGGCCCAGCAGCTTATGGAGGCCGTGCCCTCACTGCCACTCGAACTGAGCGAGCAGGGCATCGATGTGGCCCAGATTGCCGATGAGATGCTCGCTCGGGTAACGGCGCTGGGGGATTGGCCCTATGCTGAATTGCGAGTCAGCCAACTGGACGGGCGGCGCAGCCTGGTGCATCTGGCGGTAGATTTGCTGATTGCCGACCTGCCCAGCCGGGATCTGTTGATCCGCCAGTTGCTGGACCTCTACCATGGCCGCCCGCTGGCACCGTTATCCATTCATTTCGGCGGTTATATCGAAGCGCTTGGACAATACAAGCGTTCGCCAGCGGCGCAAAACGCTGCGGCGTACTGGCAAGAAAAATTCCGCCTGCTGCCGCAGGGACCGCGGGTGAATGACAAGGATGCCAAGGGCCAGTATCTAGGCTACGAGCACCGCCTTGATTGCTGGCCGGCGCTCCGCCAACGCATCGCGCAGGCAGGCATCTGCGCGGACGCGCTCCTGATTTCTGCCTATGCGTGGAGTATTGCCGAACATATCAGCAAGCAGGCCTTTACTTTAGTGGCGCCAGGCTGGCACAGGCCTGCGGTACATCCTGAGATCAACGCGCTGGTTGGTGACTTCACCACTTTGAGCTGGGTCGACTTTAACGACGAACCGATGACTTTCATCGAGCGGGTTCGGCGTTGTGAGCGAATCTTCACGGAGGACCAACGCCACGGTGCGATCAGCGGCTTGCAAGCGCTGCGTAAAGTGGCAACGGATAAGCAGCGAGCGCGGAAGCTGAATTTTCCTGTGGTGTTCACCCGGCTTAATCCTCAAGGGCCATTGGAACTACCAGACGGAGCGATGTTGGCCAAGAGCGCGAGTCGCACGCATGGGGTGGCGCTGGACAATCTCAGCATCGAGCATCAAGACGTGCTGTTGATCCACTGGGATCTCGCGGCTGACTGCTTGGTGCCGGCGCAGGTCGAGGCGATGTTTGCCGACTACTGCCGGCTGCTCGAGGCGTTGGCCGATGACGATAGCCTGTGGACGGTACCGGAGCCCCAACTGGCGGCGACGCTAGCTGCAAGCGAAGATCCAGTAATGAGTTGAATCGCATCGCCACCCTACATCTAGACACGGACGCATAGTTAGACACGGACGCATAGTCGCAGCGGAAGTTGCCCTAATTTGGCTGGAAGGGCGTGAAGCGACAGACCACGGCTTGATGAATGACAGCTAGCAGAGCAAACAGCGGCATTGCCCGGACATGATTGCTGTGCACAATGACCAGGATAGTAATTCGTGAACATACAAGACAGTCAAATCCTTTCCGGTTGGAACGATACCTACAAGGCATACCCACTGGACAAGTGCTTACAGCAGTTGATCGAAGAGCAGGTCGAACGCAGTCCGGACGCGGTGGCGGTTCGTTTCGAAGGCCAGGCCTTAAGCTATCGCGAGTTAAACCGGCAGGCCAATCGGTTGGCCCATTACCTACGGGAGCTAGGCATCGGGCCAGATAGTCTGGTGGGCGTTCAGATGGAGCGCTCAGTAGAGCTGATCATCGCGCTGCTGGCGATCATGAAGGCTGGTGGTGCTTATTTGCCGCTGGACCCCGGCTATCCCGATGAGCGACTGGCTTTGATTATTGAGGACGCTGCGGTGACAGTGATGCTGACGCAACAGCGTTTCCGTAGTCGGCTAGCGGGCTACGACGGCGAAGTGCTGTGCTTGGACGATGCTAACCAGCAAGCGTTGTTTGGCGATGAGGGCAATCCTGTGCCAATCAATGGCCCCGATGACCTTGCCTATATCATCTACACATCGGGCTCTACCGGCCGGCCTAAAGGCTGCATGCTGCCGCATAAGGCGATCTGTAATCGTCTGCTGTGGATGCAGCGCCATTATGATGTTGGACCAGCCGATAGGATCTTACAAAAAACGCCCTTTACCTTTGATGTCTCAGTCTGGGAGCTGTTTTTGCCGCTGCTCAGCGGCGCTTGCTTGGTGATGGCCAAGCCGGAAGGTCACAAGGACGCGCATTACCTGGTGGAGGTCATTCAGGCGGAGCAGATCACCATCTGCCATTTTGTGCCTTCGATGCTGCGCTTTTTTCTCAAGCATTCGGCGGTCTCCGAATGCGTGTCGCTGCAAAAGGTATTTGTTAGCGGCGAGGCGCTGACTCACGACTTGTTGCTCCAGTTCCGCCAGCTGTTGAGTGCCGAATTGCACAATTTATATGGTCCAACCGAAGCGGCGGTGGACGTGACCTATTGGCGTGGTGAGCCGCGAGAAGACCAACTCGTGCCAATCGGTCGACCTATCGATAACATCCAGATATATATTCTGGATAGCGAAGCAAAGCCAGTGCCGATCGGGGAAACTGGCGAGTTGTGTATCGGCGGTGTCGGCCTGGCTCGGGGCTATCTCAATCGGCCTGAGTTGACGGCTGAAAAATTTATCCGCGATCCGTTTTCTGATGCGGCCGGCGCCAGACTATACCGCACAGGTGACAAAGCCCGTTTCCTCAGCAATGGCGAGATCGAGCTGCTTGGCCGTTTTGACTCGCAGATCAAGTTGCGAGGCTTTCGCATTGAGCTAGGTGAGATCGAAAGCGCACTGAAAAGCCATCCAGCGATCGACGATGCGGCGGTGCTGGTCAAGGACCCTGATTCAGCGGATCCCAAGCTCGTGGCCTTTGTGGTGGCTCAGGGGCTGGACAAGAAAGCGGTACGGGATTTCGTTAAAGCCCGCTTGCCGGAGTATATGGTGCCCAATCTGGTCAGCTTTATTGATCAGATTCCCGTGACTGCCCACGGCAAAGCGGATCGTAAGGCGCTGCTCACGGGTGACGTGGAGGCGAAGGCTCAACCGCGCAAGCCAGCGATCAATCCGCAGGCGCTGACTGCCTGGCTGCAACAGTATTTTATCGAGGCGCTCGGGATCGATGAACTGGCGGCCGATGACGATCTTTTTGATCAGGGCGCCACCTCCTTTACGTTGGTGCAAGCCGTCCACAGCATCCAGCAGCAGCATCAGGTGACGCTGCCAGTCGATGTGTTTCTGGAGCATCCGACCATCGCTGCGGTGACCGCTTATATTCTTGAGGCTAAAGGCATAACGGCTGACGAGGTGGAGCCACCGACGTTGAGCGCTGCACCGGCTTGCCAATCCACGGTCAGGGGTTTGATTCCGTTAGAAAAGGTCAGCTTTGATCCTCGTGCATACTGGCGACCCGCCAAGGGTTCATCTGCGAATCTCGAACGGCTTGGACGCCTGCTGTCGCTGCTACGAGAGATGCCGCTAGACGGTCAGGGCAAGTACCTTTATTCGTCAGCAGGTGGCTTGAATGCTGTTCAGTGCTATCTGTATGTGGCCGAAGAGCGGATCGACGGCTTGGCAGGCGGCGTCTACTACTATCAACCACAGCTCAACCGCCTGCTGCCCGTTAGCGTACCGGCCAAGCTGGATTCCCAGGCCTTGCCGCCGACGCAGCGCGCGCAGCTGGCCGAGGCTGGCTTTGCATTGTTTCTGATTGCCGAAAATGACGCGATCGCGCCAATCTACAACAAAGCGTCACCCTTCTTACTGGTGCTCGAGGCGGGTTATATTGAGCAGCTATTGTTGTCCCGCCAGCGCGACTTTGATATCGCGCTGTCTCCGGCCTACGGCGTAGATTTTGCGGCGATTGCCGGGTTGTTTAAGTTACGGCCGAGCCACCGGTTTCTGCACTGCCTGATTGAGGGCGTCGCGCCGGCCACCCTGGCTGTGGAAGGTCAAGCACTGAATGATCACTGGCGTCAGTCTGGCCCGCTGTTTGCTGATTTTCTCAGCGAGAAAAATAACGGTTTTGCGTTACCAACCCGGGAGGAATTGGCTCAACTGCACGAAGAACAGCGCCAGATCCGCCATGACTTGCCGGAGCAGGGCGACGGCGTAGTCGAGCTGTGCGCCGAGCCGATTAGCGCTGACGCACTGCGGCTGCGGGCGGCCAAGCGGCAATATTGCGACGGGCCGCTGAATTTAGGCCAGTTGAGCCGACTGTTGAACCTGTTGCGGGCCGATCAGGACAACGGGCAGTTGTACCACGCCGATGCCGGGTTAGCGCTGAAAATTTATTTGCACCTTGCTGAACAAAGCGTACAGCAAGGCTGCCAGGGGGCCTATCTGCCCGCCGGACTATACCGCTACCAGGGCGACAGCCATAGCTTAGTGCAGGTCAGCGACGGCGATCTATCGGCAATCAGCAGTTGCTACACGCCGTTTAACCGTAAGCACGCTCATCAGGCCCGGCTGCGAATTTTTATTGTCGCCGGTCGCTCTACGACTTACGGTGATGAAAGCCGTTATTTCAATTTGCTTCAAGCGGGCAGAATCGGTCAGCTACTGCTAGAAAAGCAGGGTGAATTCGGGATTGGCCTATGCCCGATTGGATCGATGTATTTCAATAAAATCCGCGACGCGTTCGATCTGGATGACGGCGATGAGCTGGTGCACAGCTTTGTGGGCGGCGCGGTGACGCAATCCCTGCCCGTTGGCTGGCCACGGTTGGAAATGCACGGAACGGGTGAATCCGCTCAAGCCGCTCACGCGTCAGCGCATGAGGTCAATGGGCAGGGGGCGACTCAAGGGGTCAATGCGCACTGCAATGACGACGCGATGGCGATCATTGGAATCAGCGGTCGCTATCCCGGCGCCGCGAACCCGGATGAGCTATGGCAAAACTTGAGCGCTGGCCGCGCGAGCATCATTCCATTGAGTCGCGAAGCGCTATGCTACGGCAGCGACGAGGTGAGCGATTCGCCACAGTGGGCAGTGGGTGCACTGGCCGGCAAGCAGCTGTTTGATCCATTGCTGTTCAACATTACGCCGGCGGAGGCGAAAACGCTCGATCCTCAAGAGCGGTTGTTCCTGCAAGCGGTTTGGCACTGTTTGGAAAGTAGCGGCTATACCGCTGCGAGCCTGCGGCAGCAGGCCGAGCGCATTGGCGTGTTTGTCGGCGCAATGTGGGGTGATTACCAGCATCATCGGCCGACTGAACAAGGCGAGCGGGCCACCTCGTTCCTGTCAGCGATCGCCAACCGTGTGTCTTTCTTCAACGATTTCAATGGCCCCAGCGTCGTTTTCGATACCTCGTGTTCATCGACGATGACTGCGTTGCATTTTGCTTGCAACAGTATTCGTCAGGGTGAGTGCCAGGCAGCGATTGTCGGCGGCGTCAACTTGATCAGCCATCCGTCGCACCTCGAGCTGCTGACGTCACTGAAGCTGTTGTCAAACGAGTCTCAATCTTATCCGTTTGGCCGCCATGCCAATGGATGGGTAGCTGGCGAAGGTATCGGCGCGCTGTTGATTAGGCCACTCAAAGACGCCATGCGGGATGGCGATTCAATCCTCGGCGTCATCCGCGCGACGGCGATCAGCCATAGCGGTAAGACTTTCCGTTACGGTGCGCCCAATGCCGATAGCCACGCGCTGTCGATGCGTCGAGTACTACAACAGGCGGGATTGTCCGCTGACGAGATCGGCTATGTCGAGGCCGCGGCCCCCGGCGCCAGCCTAGCGGATGGAGCTGAGTTTGCGGCGATCAGCAACGTGTTTGGCGCGCGCCGCAGCGATGCGCCGTTGCTGGTGGGATCGATCAAAGCCAATATCGGTCATCTCGAATCAGCGTCGGCGCTGTCGCAGATCACCAAAGTGCTGATGCAGCTGAGACACCGGCAGATCGCGCCAACGCTCGGTTGCAATCCGCTCAGCCCGATGATTTGTTTGAGCGACAATCAACTTGCCATCGCCGATCAGCTGAGCGACTGGCGGGGACCGCAGCGCGCGCTCATCAATGCTTTTGGCGCCAGCGGATCGGGTGGTCATCTGATCCTTGAGGCGCCGCCGCAACAGGCCGCTGTACGGCAAGGTGACGGGCCCTGGCTGTTTCCGTTTGCTGCTGCAAGCGGCGAGCAGCTTGATCAATTAGTTGCGGCGTTTGCTGATGATTTGCAAGCTGGACGGTTTGGCGACGCCAGCCTTGGGGATATCAGCTATACCCTGTGTGTCGGCCGAGTCGCGCTCAACCATCGCTTGGCGGTCGTGGCCGCTAGCCGCGACGAGTTGGTGGAGCGACTTCAAGGCAACAATTCGCAGATGCCGCTACGCGGCAGCCTTAAAAAAGCGCCGCAGCCCAGCCGTATTGAAAAGGACCTTCAGGGACTGGATCACCAGGCGTTGACAGCGATTGCCGGCCAATGGGTTGCCGGACAGAGCAGCTTAGCGCAGATCGCCCGGCATCACCATCGCCGAGTGACGTTGACGGCTTATCCGTTTGCGGCCGTCGATTGCCATATTGCTGCGTCGGCAATCAGCGATGGCGCCGAGGTGCTGCGAAACGAGGCGTCGCAGTCAGGAAACGAGGCGTCGCAGCCAGAACAGTCAGAACAAGATGAGGCGCTGCGACGGGCACTGGAAAGCCATATTAAGCGCCATTTCTCAAAGGTATCGGCGATTCCTGAGAGCCACCTCGATTGTGAAGATACCTTCGATCGTTACGGCTTGACGTCGCTCATGATTACCACGCTCAACCAACGTTTGTCCCAGGAGTTTGGTGAGCTGTCGGCGACCTTGTTCTTTGAGTACCAAAGCATTGCTGCACTGGCGGGCTATTTTGTCGCCGAGCATCCGCTGCGCAGCCGGCAATTACTTGGAATGCAGGCGACGCAGCCCCTCCTAGCCACCAGAGCGCAACAGCCACAACGTGTCATGGCAATGCGACGCTACGATCGGGGCGAGCGAAATGAGCCGATCGCTATCATTGGCTTGGCCGGTCGGTTCCCTGGCGCAGCGGATATCGACAGTTTTTGGAACAACCTGAAAAACGGTGTCGATAGTATCAGCGAGATACCCGCCGAGCGTTGGGAGCACAGCCAGTATTACAGCCGCGACCGCAGTGTAAAAGGCAAGATCCACACCAAGTGGGGCGGCTTTATCGACGACATCGATCGTTTTGATCCGCTGTTTTTCAATATTTCGCCGCGCGATGCTGAGCGGATGGATCCTCAAGAGCGGATCTTCCTCGAAACCGCCTGGCGCACGCTCGAAGACGCCGGCTACGATAGAGCCGCACTGCGGCGTCATTACCAGGGTGAAATGGGGGTATTCGTTGGTGTGATGCACGGCGAATACTTGCTGTATACGCGCTCGAGCGCTCCGGACTGCACCGATGATGCGGTCGATTCGTCGTTTGGTTCGATCGCCAATCGCGTGTCTTACGTCTTCGACTGCAACGGTCCAAGTATGGCGGTCGACACCATCTGCTCATCGTCGTTGACGGCGCTGCACTTGGCGGTCGAGAGCCTAAGGCGCGGCGAGTGCCAACTGGCGCTGGCCGGTGGCGTCAACCTGTCATTGCATCCGAACAAATATTTCATTCAGTCCCAGCTGACGATGTCGTCTTCTGACGGTCGCTGCCGCAGCTTTGGCGATGGGGGGGACGGTTTTGTGCCCGGCGAGGGGGTTGGCGCGGTGCTGCTCAAGCCGCTGTCCCGCGCCGAGGCCGACGGCGACAACATCTATGCGGTGATCCGGGCGACCTCAATTAATCATAACGGTAAGACCCATGGCTACACCGTGCCGAGCCCCAATGCGCAGGGCGCCATGATCGCCGATTCGCTCGACAAGGCCGGCATGGATCCACGAGAGCTAAGTTATATCGAGGCCCACGGCACGGGCACAGCGCTTGGCGATCCGATCGAAATCACTGGCCTGCAATTGGGCTTTACTCGGCGCAGCGCGACGCTGGGCAGCGCGATAGCGCCGGCTCAACAATGTGCGGTGGGCTCAGTCAAGTCGAATATTGGGCACTTGGAGTCGGCGGCAGGCATTGCCGGGATCGCGAAGGTGCTATTGCAGCTTAAGCATCGCCAGTTGGCGCCCTCGCTGCATTCAAAGCGCTTGAATCCCAACATCTCCTTTGCCGATTCGCCGTTCTATATCCCTCAGCAGCTGCAGGAATGGCGGCGGCCGGTGTTGAATCTCGATGGCCGGGAGCGAGAGTATCCCCGTGCGGCTTCAGTCTCGTCTTTCGGATCGGGTGGTTCAAACGGGCACGTGATCATTGCTGAGTATATTGCACCGACTCGGGACGACGACGTCGGCGGACAGACAGCGATGATTCCTCTGTCCGCAAGAACGCCAACTCAATTACGACAGCAAGTCGAGCAATTGCATCAGTTCCTGCATCGGACCGGCGCTGAGACTACGCTGCCGCGGCTGGCCGATCTGGCCTTTACGCTGCAGCAGGGCCGGGAGCCGATGGAGTATCGTCTGGCCTTTATCGCCGAGTCGATCGAGCAATTGCAAGACAGGCTGGCGCAAAGCGCCGAGCTACTGGCCAACCAGCCCGAATCGTTCGGCTTCTTTGATGGTATTCATATCGGTCGAGTCAAAGATCATAAGGCGGCCATAGCAGTGCTCGCCCATGATGAGGATATGGCGGCGACCTTGACCGCCTGGGCCAACAAATGCAAATACGATAAGCTGCTGGAGCTGTGGGTCAAAGGGCTGGCGCTTGATTGGACGCTATTTGGGCAGCCGAAGGAGACGGCCAAGCGGATCAGCCTCCCAAGCTACCCCTTTGCTCGCGAACGGATCTGGGTCTCTGGTCAGTCCCACTTCCCATCATTGGGACAGCATAGCGGTGGGGGGCGGTTGCATCCGCTGCTGCACACCAACGTATCGGATCTGTCTCAGCAAAAATTTAGCTCAATATTCGACGGCAGGGAGTTCTTCCTGCGGGATCACCTGATCCGTGACCACAAGGTGCTGCCAGGCGTCACTTACCTTGAAATGGCGCGTGAGGCAATCATCCGCTCGTTGGGAGAGCGGGCGCCCACCGGCGTGCTGAGCTTGCGCAATCTGGTGTGGTCGCAGCCGGTCATGCTCAGCAAGCAAAGCGACGACTCGGTTGAAGTCGAGATCCGTATCAACAGTCTTGACGAGCATCGGCTGACCTTCGACATTCTCGAGCGCAAGCAGCAGGCGGTATGCTGCCAGGGCGAAGCGGCTTTTGTTCAGGATGCTGGCGAACCGGCAGAATCGTTGACTTCGCTACAAGCGGCGATCGGCGGCCATATGCTTGACGCTGATGCGTTGTACCGGCTGTTCGACAGCATGCAGATCTACTATGGCCCGTGGCACCGATCGGTGAAAGCGCTGCAGATCGATGGGGGCCAAGTGCTGGCGCGGATTGAATTGCCGCAAGCGCTGACCTCGGATCACGAGCGACTTGTTTTACATCCCAGCCTCATGGATGGTGCCTTGCAGGCAACCGTAGGCTTACTCGTTGCGGATCAGCTCGAACAAGGGTTGACGCCGCAACTGAAGCATACCTGGGTGCCTTTTGCGTTGGCGCAATTGCAGTTGAGCGGCGCTGAGCTGGGCGATCAGATCTGGGCTTGGGTGCGCCCTTGCACCGAGCATACTGAAGCGGGACAGTCGACATTTAATATCGATATTTATAATCAACGGGGCCAACATTGCGCCGCGCTGCGTGAATTTGCGCTACGGGTCATGAAAAAGCCGTCACCGCTGGAAGTGATGCTTGAAGATCGGCCCCATAGCGACTGCTATCTGGTGGAAAAGTGGCAACGTTTTTGTCCCCAAGACCTGATCCCGCCTACCGGCCGGCTGCTGCTGGTTGGCAATGATCCTCAGGGCCACAAACAGCTGACTGACCGTTATCCGCAAGCTGTTTCACTGTTGTTGGATGGCAGTGAATCTATTGAGCAGCTGACTGAACGGCTGCGCGAAGTGGGGCCCATTGAGCATCTAATATGGCTGGCGCCGACAACGCTGGTGCAGCAGGAGAATCTTGACGGCATGATCCGTGCCCAACAGCGTGGCGTGTTGGGCTGCTTCCGCTTGATTAAGGCGCTGCTGGCGTTGGCGCTGGATCAGCAGCCGCTGACCTGGACGGTGATGACTCGAGGGGTGCTGACCGTATTCGACGAGGCTGACAGTAGCCACCCCGCTGTGACCGGGCCGGTGGCGCCGGCTCATGCTAGCGTGCACGGACTGATCGGCGTCATGGCCAAGGAATACAGTCACTGGCGGGTGCGGCTGGTGGATCTGCCGGCAGGCGACGGTTGGCCCACGGTGGATCCGCTGTCATTGCCTACCCATCCTCGTGGCGATGCGCTGGCCTGCCGCAACGATGTCTGGTACCGCCAATATCTTGCGCCTTACCTGCCGCTATCGGAAGGGGACGCAACAGAGGCGGCCGCGCAGCTCGGCGAGGTAGACAGTCTCTATCGCGAGGGGGGCGTGTACCTGGTGATTGGCGGCGCCGGTGGTATCGGCCGGTTGTGGAGCGAGTATCTGATCCGCACTCGACGGGCGCAAATCATCTGGCTGGGGCGTCGCGAGCAGAACAACGACATTGACCAGGCGATCGCCGAGCTTGCCAAGCTGGGACCCGCGCCGCGCTATATCCGTGCCGATGCCAGCAATCATGCCGCACTACGACAAGCGGTGGCGCAGATCTGCACCGAGTATGGCAGGATCCATGGCGTGATCCATGCCGCCATCCAGCTTCAGGATCAAAGTCTGGCGCGGATGGACGAGCAAAGATTTACCACCGGCTTGGCCCCTAAGGTGGATGTCTGCGTCCGTCTGGCTGAGATGTTTGCGCACCAGCCGCTGGACTTCATGCTGTTTTTCTCGTCGTTGCAAAGCTTTACCAAGTCAGCCGGGCAGAGCAACTACGCCGCCGGCTGTACCTTCAAAAACGCCTTTGGCCATTATCTTGCCAAGCAGTGTTCCTACCCGGTCAAAGTGATCAACTGGGGCTACTGGGGGCATGTGGGCTCGGTGGCTAGCGAAGACTATCGCCGAAGGATGGCTGAGGTCGGTCTCGGTTCGATCGAGGGCGAGCAGGCGATGGTGGCGCTGGACAGGCTGCTGGCCGGGCCGCTTTCCCAGCTAACGTTCTTGCGGACCTCGCAGCGGCTCAGCGATACGTTCAGCCACCTGGCGCTGCCCACCCATCCGGCTGGGCCTTTTGGCGAGTATGGCCAGAGGCTGACGCAAGCCTATCCGTCGCTGATTGCCCGGATAAAAAACCATCTGGTTGTGGACAACAACGCGATTCGGACGGTGATGCAGCAAATGCAAGCCCGGAAGGCGGCCATCGACGCGTTGCAAAGCCGCTTGCTGTACGCCCAGCTGCAGCAACTGGGCTGGTTTAGTGACGAGCACGAAATCATCGAGCAGATGAAGCAACGCAGCGGTCTGCTGCCGATGTATGACCGCTGGATCGATAAGAGCCTTGCAGAGCTGGCGCAGCGTGGCTACCTGTCGATGGAGGGCGATCATTGTCCGACCGCCTATCGCGTGGTCCATCCTCAGCCGCTGGCAGTGGCATCCCTATGGAGCGAATGGGAGGCGCAAAAGCCAGAATGGCTAGAACACGCCAGTCTGAAAGCTGAGGTGATCCTTGCCGAGGCCACCCTGCGGGTGCTGCCAGCGATCCTCAATGGTCGGATCATGGCCACGGACATCATGTTCCCCGACTCATCGATGGCCATGGTCGAGGGGATCTACAAGCATAATCCGGTGTCCGATTTTTTCAACGAAGTGATGCTCAACGCGATGGTTGAGTTTGTCAGGGGACGGCTGGAACAGGCGCCGCAGACGCCAATCCGTATTTTGGAGATTGGCGCTGGCACCGGTGGCACCAGTGCACGGGCGTTTGAAAAACTTCGGCCTTACCAGCGGCACATCGCAGAATATTGCTACACCGATGTATCGCAGGCATTTCTCATGCATGCACGGCAAACGTACGGGCCGGAAAATCCGTACCTGAGCTATCAGCTTTTCAACGTTGACAAGCCTTTGGCTGAGCAAGGCATCAAGCTTGGCCATTATGATCTGGTGATGGCCACCAATGTCCTGCACGCGACGCAGGATCTACGGCGGACAATGAAAAACGCCAAGGCAGCGTTGAAGCACAACGGCCTGGTGATGATCAACGAGATTTGTCGCAACGGCCTGTTTACCCACTTGACCTTCGGCTTGCTCAAGGGATGGTGGTTATTTGACGATCAGGATTTGCGCTTGCCTGGTGGACCTGCGCTCGCCCCCAAACAGTGGAAGCAGGTGCTGGAGAGCGAAGGCTACAGGCAGGTCTATTATCCGGCGTTGGCTGACCACGACCTCGGTCAGCAAATCGTGATTGCTGAGAGCAACGGCGTCATCTGGCAAGATCGGCACAACGATGTGGAACCGACCAAGGTGGCACCCAAGGGCCTGACGGTGCGAGCGGCCCCCGCTTCGCGGCCCCCGCAGCGGATCGTCAACACGGTGTCGGTGGGCGAGGTCACTGCGCAGGCGCTAAAAGACCAGACGGTGCACTATCTCAAGCAGATGATCGGCGGGCTGTTCAAAATCCGGCCCGAGCAGATCGATGCCGGGGAGCCGCTCGAGACGTATGGCATCGATTCGATCCTGGTGGTGCAGCTGACCAACCTGCTGCGTGACAAGCTGTCGGGGATCAGCAGCACACTGTTCTTCGAATACCAGACCATCGACGCGCTTGCGGATCATTTTGTTGGATCACAAAAAGATCAGCTTAAGGCCATGCTGGGGCTGGATAAGGCGCCGGTGGTTGAACAGCCCGTGTCGGTGGATCCAGCCTCGACTCATCCGGTCAATACGCTAGTCAAGCTCGCAGCTGGACACCGCTTTGCCGCCAAGACGCCCGACAGCGCGCCAAAGGGCCAGTGTGGCACTGAAGTCGCGATCATCGGCCTGGCGGGACGCTACGCGCATTCCGATAATGTCCAGGCGCTGTGGCAGTGCTTAAAAAATGGCGAGAACTGTATTGATGAAGTGCCGGCGGATCGCTGGGACTGGCGTCAATACTTCGATCAAACGCCAGGCAAAAAAGGCGGCATGTATACCCGCTGGGGCGGTTTCATTCGAGAAATCGACAAATTTGATCCGTTGTTTTTCCATATCTCGCCCCATGAGGCGCAGAAGATGGATCCCCAAGAGCGGCTCTTCTTGGAAGAGGCCTATCACTGCATCAGCGATGCGGGCTATACCCCGGGTCGTTTGGCTGAACGGCATCGGGTGGGCGTGTTTGTCGGCGTGATGAACGGAACCTACACTCATCAGTCCAGTTATTGGTCGGTCGCCAACCGGGTGTCTTATCAGTTCAATTTCCAAGGACCGAGCATGGCGGTGGATACCGCCTGCTCCTCATCCATCACCGCGATTCATCTGGCGCTGGAAAGCTTGCACAGCGGCGTGAGCGACTGCGTGCTGGTCGGTGGGGTCAACCTGGTGATCGATCCTGTGCACTACCTGCGTCTGACCGAGATGAAAATGCTATCGTCAGGCAAGCAGTGCAAGGCGTTTGGGGCGGATGCCGACGGTTTTGTCGCCGGCGAGGGCGTAGGTGCGCTGCTGCTCAAGCCGTTGGCTCAAGCGGAGGCAGACGGCGATCGGATTTACGGCGTGATCAAAGGCAGCATGATCAATGCCGGCGGTAAGACCAACGGCTATACCGTGCCTAACCCATTGGCCCAGAGCCGACTGGTGGCCGATTCGCTGGCCAGGGCCGGCGTTGATGCTAGGGCGGTAAGCTATGTTGAAGCCCACGGCACCGGCACATCGCTGGGGGATCCGATTGAGATTGCGGGGCTGACCAGGGCGTTTAATAGTGGCGCCGAGACGGCAGCTAAACAGTACTGTGCGATTGGCTCAATCAAGTCCAATATCGGCCATTGTGAAAGTGCTGCCGGCATTGCGGGCATCACCAAGGTGCTGCTGCAGCTCAAGCACCGCCAACTGGCTCCGTCGCTGCACGCCGGTGAACTCAATCCAGAGATTGATTTCGCTAACACTCCGTTTGTGGTGCAGCAGTCGCTGGCTGACTGGCATCGGCCCGAGGTCATGATCAATGGCAGCCGTCAGCCATTCAAGCGAATTGCGACGGTGTCATCCTTCGGTGCGGGTGGCGCCAACGCGCACGTAGTGATCGAAGAATACGAAGATCATCGGCCGCGTCCGGTGATTGTCGTCAACGAGCAGCAGCCAGCGATCATTCCGTTATCGGCCAAGACACAGGCTCAGCTTTTGCAGCAGGCTAGCCTGCTGCTGCACGCACTGGAGCAGGACGAGCTGGTTGACGCCGATTTGCCGGCACTGGCCTATACGCTGCAGGTCGGTCGCGAGGCGATGGAGTATCGGCTAGGGTGGCTGGCTCAATCACTCGCCCATTTGAAGACCCAACTGCAAGATTTTATTGATCATCCGTCTACAGCTGCTTGCTATAGCGGTCGGGTCAAGGATCACGACAAGGCGCTGTCGCTGTTGGCTGGTGCAGACAAACAAAGTGCCCTAGCTAACTGGATTGACCGTGGCCAGCCTGAAAAATTGCTCGAGGCTTGGGTCAACGGTTTAACGCTGGATTGGCGCTTGATGTACCCACAGGGCACGCCGACGCCCATTAGCTTGCCGGGTTATCCGTTTGCCCGTGAGCGCTACTGGCACAACAATGAGCCGGCGCAAGCGTTAGCGACGAGCGAGGCGCGACTTCATCCACTCTTGCACCGCAACGTCTCTGACCTACGCGGCTTGCGTTACCTCAGCCGGTTTAGTGGCCAGGAGAGCTTCCTGTCCGAACACCGAATCAACGGTCGCGGCATTTTGCCGGGGGCGGCGATGATCGGAATGATCGAGGCGGCGCTCACTGACGCATTGGAGGGTGCACAGCCTGTGGGCACGGCACGGGTTATCCGTGATCTGTCCTGGTATCAGCCCTTCAGTGTGGACGCGTCCAACCATGGCGAGCTATTCGTTGAATTGGCGGCGCAGCCGGATGGCGACTGCCCAATCGGGATTTACTCGTATGATCCTGCCGGGCAGCTGCAACTGCATTGCCGAGCGGTGGCTGGGACCGCCGTGGTGCAACCGGCCAACCTTGACTTCATGGCCGCTAACGCTCGCCCGATGGATGTCGAGGCTTGCTACCAGCGTTTCACCGCCATGGGCATCGAATATGGCACAAGCCATCGCAGGATCCAGTCGCTGCTGCGCCACGGGGATCAAGCACTGGCTTGGGTTGCGCTGGAAGATGCTGCGGTGAGCGACGGTTACGCTATTCATCCTGGGCTGCTGGATGCCGCGATGCAAGCGGTCATGGCATTATTGTTTGATGAACTCGGCGAGCAACCACCGTTGCTGCTGCCCGAAGGGCTGGCTGAATGTGTGCTATTTGACGACTGCCCGGCAACACTGCAAGTCCAGATTCGCAGTGCTGGGCGCACACCAGGTAGCTATCGCTTTGATCTGGCGCTGTTTGACAAACACGGCCGATGCTATGCGACCATCCGTCAGTTGTCGTTCAAAACATTGTCTGCTGACAATGATGTGACCAGCGAAGCCCTGCTTTGCCACCGGCAATGGCGTGAGGCTGCGCTCGCTTCGGCCAAGGATGCGCCGGTGATGTCCCATCTGGTGCTGACGCTGGGCCACCATCCAGCCTTTGCCAGCCTGCCGGAGCAGTTGCAAGCGCATCAAATCTCCAGCCTGGCGATGCCCAGTGACGATTATCAGCAGGCGGCGCTGGCTCTGGCCGGACACCTCAAACCACTGCTTCGCACTGAGCGCCGCTGCATGGTTCAACTGGTCATCCCGGCAAACGATCAGCAAGGTTATCGCGGCCTGGCCGGCCTGTTGTACAGCGCCAGCCGGGAGCAGCCGGCGCTGACTGGTCAGTTAATCGAAGTGTCGCCCGGGCTCGATGCGTCACAAGTAGCGTGGCAACTGGCGGCCGAACGGGCTGTACCGGGTGAGCGCCAGCTGCGTTATCTGTCCGAGGCTGGCAAGCTACGGCGCCAAGCGCTAGCCTGGCACCACCGGCCATTGAGTCATAGCCCTGCGCCCTGGCGGCCGGACGGCGTCTATCTGATTACCGGAGGCCTGGGCGGCGTTGGGATGATCCTCGCGCGGGCGATCCTGGACGCTGCGCCGAGCGCGAGCGTGGTGCTGTGCGGCCGTACCGAGGCTAACGCGCCATCGGTCGCCGACAAGCTGGCGCAACTGGGCGCACGTTGTCACTACCGCGCTGTGGATCTGGCACAGGCAGATCAGGTGGAGCGCTTGATCGCTGGAATCATGATGGAACACGGCGGATTACATGGCATGATCCATTGCGCCGGGCTCACTCGTGACACGCTGTTGGCGCACAAAACGCAGCAGGACTTCGAAGACGTATTCGCCGCTAAGGTAGCGGGCGTGCGCCACCTCGACCAGTGCAGCGCTGCGGTGGCACTGGACTTCTTTGTGCTTTGTTCATCCATCGCCAGCGTACTGGGCAACGCCGGGCAGAGTGATTACGCGGCGGCGAACGGCTATCTCGATGCCTTTGCCGGTCTTCGCAATCAACAGGTCGCGGCGGGACAGCGCCATGGCCGCACCGTGGCCATCAACTGGCCGCTGTGGCTCGAAGGCGGCATGCGAATGGACGATGCCGCTCGGCGTGCGCTGGCACAACGCACTGGCATCAAGGCGATGACCGGTACAACGGGTATTCAGGCGCTATACCAGGCGCTGCACAGCGATGAAGATCAGTTGATGGTACTGGCAGGCGACAAAGACAGGCTGGTCGCGCTGCTGAGCCGTGAACCGATGCCTGCCAGTCCAGCCATCACAGCGGTTGATGGCGACGATGTATTAACTGGATTGCGCCGGTTATTCGCCAACACGATCAAGATCGCTGAGTCGCGGCTTGACAACGACGAGCCGTTTGAAAAATACGGCATTGACTCGCTGATGGTCATGGACATGACGGCGGCGCTGGAGAAACGCTTTGGGCCGCTGCCGAAGACGTTGTTTTTTGAATATCCCAGCTTGCAAAGCTTGGCGGATCATTTAGTCGCGCGGCTGCCGCAAAAGCCAGCTGTCAGTCAAGCCGCGCCCGCTGCGGATGACTCGTTGATCGCGCAACTGAGAGCGATGCTGGCGGGCACTTTGGGGATTGCGCTGGAACAGATCGATGATGCGCAGTGCTTCGATCAATATGGCCTTGACTCGCTGATGATC
Organism: Mycetohabitans sp. B46; assembly: GCF_037389205.1. Lineage (NCBI taxonomy): Bacteria > Pseudomonadati > Pseudomonadota > Betaproteobacteria > Burkholderiales > Burkholderiaceae > Mycetohabitans > Mycetohabitans sp. B46. The sequence goes on along the minus strand of NZ_JADBGL010000004.1, from coordinate 299,604 downwards.
ATGGAGATGACCAGCGTGCTCGAAAAACGTTTTGGCGCTTTACCGCGTACGCTATTATTTGAATACTCCAGCTTGCAGCAACTGGCGCACTATTTGACAAACCGGCCGCTTGAGCCGAAGGATACGATGGCGGTGGCCCCGACTGACGAACAAAAGCCGCTGGCAACGCTAGCTTCCGGAGGCCAGGGCGCTCCGTACCGCCGGCTGTTCGACAGCGTGGCGAATACGGCACGCCTCCCTGCCCAGCAAAGCCTGCAACGTAGCCAGTCCAATCTTCAGCGCAGGGACGATATTGCGATCATCGGTGTGGCGGGGCGCTATCCCGAGGCGGACAATCTGGAGGCCTTCTGGCAGAATCTACGCCAAGGCAAAAACAGCATCAGCGAAGTGCCGGCCGAGCGCTGGGACTGGCGCGAGTACTACAGCGAAAATCGTAGCGAAAGTGGCGTGCACAACAGTAAGTGGGGCGGATTCATTGACGGCGTCGATCAATTTGATCCACTGTTTTTCAATATTTCGCCGCTGGAAGCTGAACTGATTGACCCCCAGGAGCGGCTATTTTTGCAGACCGCCTGGTCGGCGATGGAAGACGCCGGTTACAGCCGCCGCATCGGGGGCGAGCAAATCGAGGAGAGCGCGCAAGTTGGCGTATACGTCGGCGTCATGTACGGTGAATACCAGCTATTCGGTGCTGAAGCCAGCCTGCAAGGCCAGCGTATGGGCTTTGCTGGCTGCACCGCCAGTATCGCCAACCGGACCTCGTTCTGCCTGAATCTGCAGGGCCCGAGCATGACGGTTGACTCAATGTGCTCCAGCTCGCTGACGGCCATTCACCTTGCCTGTCAGGACTTGCGTCATGGCCGCACCTCGATGGCCATTGCCGGGGGCGTCAACCTGACGATTCATCCCAACAAGTACCTGATGCTGAGCAGCGGTCAGTTCATCTCGAACCAGGGCCATTGCGCTAGCTTCGGTGAAGGCGGTGATGGCTATGTGCCAGGCGAGGGGGTGGGCGCAGTCATCTTGAAGCGACTGGCCGATGCGCAGCGCGATGGCGATCACATCTATGGGGTGATCAAAGGCAGTTACCTTAACCACGGTGGCAAGAGCACCGGTTACAGCGTGCCCAATCCACGGGCGCAGCAGGCAGCGATCAGCGGCGCGTTGCAGGACGCTGGCGTCGATCCGGCAATCGTCAGCTATATCGAGGCCCACGGCACGGGCACTAAGCTGGGCGATCCGATCGAAATCGCTGGCCTGGCCAACGCGTTAGGAACACGCAAACCCGAGCAGACTTGTTGGTTAGGCTCGGTCAAGTCGAATATCGGTCACTGTGAAGCGGCGGCTGGGATCGCTGGGTTGACCAAGGTGCTGCTGCAGTTGAAACACCGGCAAATTGCGCCGTCGCTGCATTCACAACAACTCAACCCCTTTATTGACTTTGCGGCAACGCCCTTCGAGGTCAACCAGCAACTGCGAGCGTGGCCGCAGCCGTTGCTAAATGGTCAGCCTGTACCACGGATCGCTGGCATTTCCTCGTTTGGCGCTGGCGGCTCCAATGGCCATTTGATCATTGCGGAGTACAGTCAAGCCCAGCCTGTGCTTGACGATAGCGGCAAGCCCGAAATGATTCTGCTGTCGGCCCGAGAACCCGAGCAGCTGCGGCAGATCGCCAGCCGTTTGCTGGCCAGGCTCGAGCATTCGCAAGCTACAGATAACCTGGCGGCCATTGCCTATACGCTGCAAGTGGGCCGGGAAGCGATGGAGCATCGCGCAGCGTTCATCACCAGCGAGAGGGCAAGCTTGCTCGATGCATTACGTCGCCTGTCAGACGGCGACAGTCGTGGCTGGGTTTGCGGCGACGCGAGCACGACCAGCGAGCGGGTTGAACAGTTTAAAGCCCGTTTTCAGGCGCAGTGGCGTGAGCAGTTGGCTAGGCTCTTTAAGGACGGTGAACAACAGTCGTTGCTGCAGTTGTGGAGCGAGGGCCTGCCCATCGATTGGGCAGCGCTATGGGCTGCCAGCGGTGAACAACGCCAGCGAATCAGCTTGCCGAGTTATCCGTTCGCCACCCGTCGTTGCTGGGTGTCCACAGGAGCCCAACCATTATCGTCATCGACGCCGCCTATGCGGTTGCACCCGTTAGTGCATCAAAACTGCTCGAAATTTGATCAACAGCAATTTGTGACTGAATTCAGCGGTAACGAACCTTGGCTGAAGGATCACAAGGTGAGTGGGCGTCAAACCCTACCCGGTGTCGCGTATTTAGAAATGATTCGGGTAGCGGTGATGCACTCGCTGGCCTACGGCAAAGCAGACGCTATGGTGATTGAGCAGCTGCACTGGTTAGCGCCGTTGACGGTGGCGTCCGATCCGCGCCGCATGCAGATCAGCTTGGCGCGTGTGGATGAACGGATCCGTGTCAAATTATTCACCGATGAGGGTGACTCATCCGTGCTGCATGGCCAGGCCACCGCGATAACCGGCGTATCGCTTCATGAAGATCCATTGGATCTGGCGTATTGGCGGGGCCTGAACTGGCGACTGCGGCTTGATCGCGATGAAGTGTATCGTCTCTTTAGTGAGATGGGCATAGATTACGGCGACAGCCATCGCGGAATCCGCCAGTTGATGGTTGCGCAGCGGGGCGGCCGGCGTGATGTGCTGGCGGAGTTGGAGCTTGACGGGGCCTCGCTTGGCACAGCCGATGACTGGTGGCTGAATGTGGGGATCACTGACAGCGCACTGCAGGCGGCGATCGGCATGCTATTGCCGCTCGACGGCAGTGTGGCGGGTTGGACGTCGCCTTTAATGCCCTTTGCGCTGGAGCGGCTGGAGATCCTTGCGCCTTGTCGTCAGCGGATGTGGGCGCTGCTGCATAGAGACGACGCAGATAACGCCGCCGGCAAAATGGATATTGATCTTTGCGACGATCAAGGACAAATCTGCGTACGGTTTTTGGGCTTAAGGTCAAGACACCTGCCTGCAGGTTCAAGACCGCCAAGCGCGGCGCTCGAGCAGGCCAAGCCATTTGTCTCCCAGCCGCAGCAGGAAGCGCGCCATTTGCTGGCGCCGATCTGGTCGGTGGTCAACGGTGCAGTTGCTGAGCGGCGTCAACGGCAGGGCGCGGTGCTGATTTTCGGCGCGACTCCGGCGCGGCGCCAGGCGTTGGCCGAGTTGTATCCCGGCGCTGCGTTGGCGCTGAACGCGCCCGACTCGGAGGCCGACTATCAGGCCGCACTGAACACCCCATCGAAGCTCGCCGAGGTAATTTGGTTGGCGCCACCAAGCGATGACCACTGTGCCAGCGCGTCGGAACTGGTTGCCGCACAACAGCACGGCGTACTGTCGCTGTTCAGATTGATCAAGGCGCTGCTGAGCCTGGGTTACGGTCGCCAGCCTCTATGCTTGACATTGATCACCGAGCAGGCGATTAACACGCTGCCTAGCGAGGCTTGCCGACCAGCGCACGCTGCGGTGCATGGATTGGCTGGCTCGTTAGCCAAGGAATATCCGCACTGGCGAGTGCAACTCGCGGATCTGCCCAACGAACAGTTGGCCCCTCTGGCCCATGCGCCATTTGATCACGTGGCTTCAGGTGAATTACTGGCGCTGCGCCAGGATCAGTGGTGGTTCCGAAAGCTGGCCCAGGTGACGGTTGATGCGCCGCCCGCCGCGCAGCAGCCCGCCTATCGCAACGGTGGCGTCTACCTGGTGATCGGCGGCGCGGGAGGGATCGGCGCAGTGTGGAGCCGCCATGTCATCAGCCGCCATCGCGCTAGGGTGATCTGGATCGGTCGCCGATCGCCGGATCAACAGCTTAAAGCCAAGCTCGATGAGCTGACTGCCTTTAGTCTTCGCCACCACGCTCCGGCGCCTGTGTACCTCCAGGCCGATGCTGCAAACGAGCAGCAACTGGCCGAGGTACGGCGACAAATTATCGAGCGCTTTGGTGAAATCAACGGTGTGGTGCATTCGGCAATCGTGCTGAAGGACCAAAGCCTGGCCAATATGGATGAACAGACCTTTACCCGTGTGCTAAACGCCAAGGTCGCGACCAGCGTTGCACTGGCTCGGACTTTCGAGTCAAGCGCCGCTTCACTGGATTTCGTTCTGTTCTTCTCGTCGATGATGTCCTTTAGCACAGCCGCTGGCCAAAGCAATTATGCTGCCGGCTGCACGTTTGCCGATGCTTTTGCTGACCGGCTCAGAGCCGATTGGCCCTGCCCGGTCAAAGTGATCAATTGGGGCTATTGGGGGAGTGTCGGCTCAGTGAGTGATGTCCGTTACCGTGAGCGGATGAGCGCGCTGGGATTGGGCTCGATTGAGCCGGAGGAAGGCATGCTGGTATTGGAGCAATTGCTGAGCGGCATGATGAATCAATTGGCGTTGTTAAAAACCCTTCAAAGTGAAGAGATCGACGGTCTCGACAGTTTGGCTGGACTGCTCAGCCACGAGCAAATCAAGCTTTATCCCGATAACCACGGCAGTATGGCGATGATGCAGAATCGGCTAGCGGACAGGCTGGCAGCGTTAGCGCCGCCGGCTGGTGCAAGCCAGCCTCCCTCCGGTGTTCCCGGCGCGCTCGAGTGCGTATGATGCAACACCTTGACATCGCAACCATTAAGAGACAGCAGACGCGTCACCACAGGATTGAAGCATGCTAACAGACGCAAATCAGACTACAGCAACGCTGGCCGGTGAACTTGAAGCGCTGGCGTGCCGCCTACTGGCGATCCAGTTGCACAAACTGGGGCTACATCGCAACGAGGATTTGCGGCGCCTTGCGCCGCAGCACGGTAACGCCACGCCGGATTACCTCTATCTCTGGCTAGACGAAAGCCTAAAGTATGTGGCTGGCGTTCAGGTTGGCGACCCCGACTCGTTATGGCAGCAATGGCACGAGCGGCTAGCGAGTTGGCGTCAGGAGAGTGACTTGGCAGCCAGGGCGCAGTTGCTTGACGCTTGTCTGAAGAACCTGCCATCTATACTGACTGGCGAGAAGCCGGCGACCAGCGTCATGTTTCCTGGTGGCTCGATGGCGCTGGTGGAAGGGGTGTACAAAAACAACAGGATCTCCGATTACTTCAATCGGGTCCTGATCGAAGCGGCGCTGGCCTATATCGAAAGCCGTCCTAAGGATGCCGAGCCGTTGCGAATTCTTGAGATCGGTGCCGGCACTGGCGGTACTACGGCAGGGCTACTGGCTGCGCTGGCGCCATGGCGGGCGCATATCGACGAATATTGCTATACCGATCTGTCCCATGCCTTTCTACAGCATGGCGCCCATGAATTTGGCCGGGATCACCCATTTTTACAAACTCGGCTGTTCGATGTTTCCCGTCCTTGCGGGGAGCAGGGGATCGCTACAGACCATTATCATCTGGTGGTGGCGACCAATGTGCTGCATGCCACGCCGGAGATCCGCCAGACGTTGCGCAACGCCAAGGCTGCTTTGCGCAAAGGTGGCGTGTTGTTGCTCAACGAAATCAGTGAAGCATCGTTGTTTACTCACCTGAGCTTCGGCCTGCTAGAAGGTTGGTGGCTCTATCAGGATGGTGCATTGCGTATTCCCGGCTGCCCTGGATTGTCGCCCGCTGGCTGGCAGGCGGTGCTGGAGCAGGAGGGGCTGAGTCCGGTTCTGTTTCCCGCCCAGCAGGCCCATGGCCTAGGCCAGCAAATCATCGTTGCCCAGAGTGACGGTATCGTGCGTCAAACTATCGCAAAGACGGAGCGACCGAGCGCGCGGCCGTCCATCGCCAGCCAGCGTGATGACGATCCCAGCCCGATGCAGGATGGCGTAGCGTCAGGCAGTTGGCGGCGGCGGGTGAGCGATTACCTGCGACAACTGGTGGCGTCAACGCTGAAGATTCCGGCAGACAAGATGAGCCTATCTCGTCCGCTGGAGGACTACGGTCTAGACTCGATCTTGGTGGTTCGGCTGACCAATGCTTTCAATGAGCACTTCGAAGCCATTGACAGTGCGTTGTTCTTTGAAATGCCGACTCTGGCGGCGCTGACTGACTATTTTATTCAGCATCGGAAAGACGAGCTTGAAGCTTTGTTGGGACAGCCCAACGTTGAACTGAACAAGGGGGCAGCCGCCGTTGTACAGTTCGTGTCGCAGGCTAAATCCCACCCGGCGCCGGAGGTCAATGGCACACCCGATATCGATCACGTCCCGGCACCGATCGAATGTGTTGGGCAGGACAGCCGAAACAAGATCGCTATTATCGGTCTCGATGGCCGTTATCCTGGTGCAGAGTCGATGGCGGCATTTTGGCGTAACCTGGCCGGCGGCCATTGCGCGATCGACGAAATTCCAGCTGAGCGTTGGGACTGGCGCCGTTATTTTGATCCAGAGAAGGGAAAGGCCGAGCACATTTACACCCGCTGGGGTGGCTTTCTAAAGGGCGTTGATCAGTTTGACCCGGCGTTTTTCCGGATCTCCCGCCGTGAAGCTGAGCGGATGGATCCGCAAGAGCGGCTTTTCCTTGAAGTGGCCTACCACAGTATCGAAGATGCGGGCTACAACCCGGCAACGTTGTATCGACAGGGTGAGGTTGGGGTCTTTGTCGGGGTGATGAACGGCAGCTATAACCCGATGAGCAACTATTGGTCGATTGCCAATCGGGTGTCCTATCAACTGAATCTCCAGGGACCGAGCTTTGTGGTCGACAGCGCCTGCTCGTCATCACTGACAGCGATCCATCTGGCGATTGAAAGCCTGGCGAACGGCAGCTGCGAGGTGGCGATTGCAGGTGGCGTCAACTTGATCGTCAATCCGCACCACTACGTCAACCTGTGCGAGATGATGATGCTGTCGCCAGGCGAACGATGCAGTGCCTTTGGCGGTGACGCCGACGGCTTCGTGGATAGTGAAGGGGTGGGCGCGGTCGTGCTCAAGCCGCTGGACAAGGCGATTGCCGATGGTGACCAGATCTATGGGGTGATTCGTGGCAGCGCGATTAATGCCGGCGGCAAGACCAACGGCTATACCGTGCCCAGCGCCGGCGCCCAGCAGCGTGTATTAGAAAAAGCGCTGTCGCGCTCGGCGCTCGACGCCAGCCGAATTAGTTATATCGAGGCTCATGGCACCGGTACCGCACTGGGCGATCCGATTGAGATCAGCGGCTTGAGTCGAGCCTTTGACAAGCGTAATGGCGCGGCCAGTCAGGGTTGTGCCATTGGCTCAGTCAAGAGCAATATTGGCCACTGTGAAAGCGCAGCGGGTATCGCTGGGTTAAGCAAGGTGCTGCTGCAATTCAAGCATCGCCAACTGGTGCCGTCGTTGCACGCCGAGCAGCTTAATCCCAAAATTCAGTTTGAAGGCACGCCCTTTCGGGTGCAGCAACAGTTGTCGCCGTGGCCAGCCAACGGCGACACGCGGATCGCGGCAATTTCCTCGTTTGGGGCGGGCGGTGCGAACGCCTCACTGATTGTCGAGGAATATATTGGCGCGGTAGATCAACGACCCGCCGCAGCCGGTCCCTGGTTGATCCTGCTGTCGGCTCGCGATCAGCAGCGCCTGACTGAGTCGGTGTCCCGCTTGCAGGCTTACCTTGACAGTGAAGACGCTCATCTGATTGAGATAGCCGATCTGGCCTTTACGCTACAAGTGGGGCGAGAAGCGATGGACGTGCGGCTGGCGCTCATCGTTGACACCCTTCCAGCTTTGCAACGCCGTCTGGCACAGTGGCTCACTGGCGAGCCGATCGACGATGTGTTCCACGGCCATGTCGATCCGTTTGACGAGTCGCTCGAGGCGCAGTGGTCCGACGCTGAATCGCAAAAGCAAATCGGCCGTTGGCTGGAGCAACGTGAGTTGGCCGAACTGGCGGCGTTGTGGGTGCGTGGCGGCGCAATCGACTGGAATCGGCTCTATCTTGATCGAGCGTATCGGCAGCCCATGCGGGTGAGCTTGCCAGGGTATCCGTTCGCCAAAAACCGTTACTGGATGCCGTCGCTAGCGCATCCCACTCCGTGTCACGACGGGGCCGACGCTCAAGGGGCAGACGCATTGCCGTTGCTTGAGCGTGAGGTGCTGGCCGACAGCGATTTATCCCATTGTTGCTATCTGCCGCGCTGGCAGCCGCAAGCAGCGGCCGAGCGGGCCACGTTGGTAGGCCCTGGGGCGATTGTGCTAGTGGCGGCGGAGCAACGCGGCGCGGCGACCGGGCTGCTGCTCGAGGCACTGGCTGAACATTATCGCGATAGTCGCACGGTGGTGCAGATCGACTGCGGTACGGGCGCCACTGCCGAGTTGACGGTGGGTCGCTGGCGTTGCGGCCACGAGGATCCGCAAGGTTTTGCGCGGATCCTCGCGGCGGTTGGCAAGGTGGCGCAGATTATCGTGATCGGTGCGCAAGCTCAGCGCGATGTCACGCCGCTGAGTCTAACCGATAGCGTGCAACACAACGAATTGCCACTGCTCAGATTGTTTAAGGCATTGCAGCAGCATTTAGCTGCCAGCGCGTGGATAGATTGTTTCTTGCTGTCGCTAGACCGTTACGCTTTTGCCGGTGAGCAGCGAGTAGGCAATCCGCTCGGAGCGGGCATGGCCGGGCTGGGTTATGCGATGGCCCAGAGCGATCACCGGGTGCAACTGCGCAACCTAGATATCTGCTCCGTGGAGTTAGACACGCGAGACAGTCGGCAGCGGTTGCTGGCGCAAATCTTCGCTGAACCCGCTTCAGAGCGGGGGGAGCTAATCAAGCTCAGCCGAGGCGAGCGCTTTGTTCAACAGCTGACGCCATTGGCCTTGCCAGTAAGCGGTGACAGCCGTTCAGCGCTAAAGCGGCAGGGGGTCTACGTCATCCTGGGCGGCAGCGGTGTCATCGGTCAGGTGATCAGTCGCCAACTGATCGAGCATTATCAGGCGAGCGTGATCTGGCTGGGGCGCAAGGCCGCTGACAGCCGCGAGGTGCAGCAAAGTGTGTCGGCGGCCCCTTTCCGTGGTCGAGTCGACTATATCCAGGCCGACGCGACGGATCTGGCGCAGTTGCAGCAGGCAGTGGCGCAGATCAAACAACGCTATGGGCGGATCAATGGCGCGCTATTCTCCGGCATGGTCTTTGACTTTGAAAACAGCATCCAACAGACCTCGGAAGCGCAATTTAGGCAAATTCTCGAAGTTAAGAGCCGCGGCAGCATCCATTTTTATCAGGCGTTTGCCGAGCAGCCACTCGATTTCCTCTGTTATTTCTCTTCCGGCCAGGGTTTTGCGTTCTCCGGTGCGGCCAAATTGTCGGCTTATGCGTGCGGCATTACCTTTGCCGATGCCTTTGCCGACGCGATCCGCCCGGCGGCGGCTTTCCCGGTCGGCGTAATCAACTGGGGGTTTTGGCGCGCGTCGCTACAACCGCAGGCGATCAGCCAACACATGGATGCGCTTGACGATGACGAAGGGTTTGCCTGCTTCAGCCGCTTTGTCGCCAACCTGGCTGGCGGCTCGCTGCCTCGATTGTTGTGTATCAAGGCTTCGACGGCGGTGCGTCAGTTGATGGCCGTGCCGCAGGGGCGGCAATACAAGCTGAACCCTCTTGCCGTGCCAGCGCAGCCAGCGCAGAGCGTCGAATTGGAGCCCGCCGAGCTTGCCAGGCTGCAGCACATCTTTGATCCTCGAATACTGGATCAGTCGATCGCCGTATTGCTGTTGATCCAGTTACAAACGCTCGGGATTTTCACCGCATCAGGTCAGCAAAGTGCTGAAGCTTGGCGACAGCAAGCAGGGATCAGCGACAGGTATCGCCGCTGGTGGCAGGAATGCTTGGCGATTCTAGTAGAACATGGCTATCTACAGCAGCAGGGCGAGACCTTTGGCCTGGCGGTACACATTGCCCAAGAGCGCCATGCAGCGATCTGGGCTGCTTGGCGGGAGCAGCGTGATCGCTATTTGGAAGACCGCGATCGCCAAGCTCAAGTGGTCTTGATCGATGATTGCCTGCAACAGCTGCCGCACATTCTCGTTGGACAGATTCAGCCCACGGATCTGTTGTTCCCCGACGGCTCGATGGCCAAGGTCGAGGGGATCTACAAACAGAATACGTTGTCGGATTTTTTCAACGATCAATTAGCGGCCGTGGTGACCGATTATGCGCGCCGCCGGCTCGAGGCGGAGCCCCAGCGGCCGGTGCGAATCCTTGAAATCGGCGCTGGCACGGGTGGCTCCACTGCAAAGCTGCTGCCCGCGCTGCAGCCGTTGGCTGGGCAAATCGGTGAATATTGCTATACCGATCTCTCCCGGGCGTTTTTACAGCATGGCGAGCGCTGTTTCGCGGCTGACCACCCCTATTTCACCACCCGGATTCTGGATATCAGCCAGGCTTTTGACGATAGCAACCCTGCCGCTATCGGCTATGACATCGTTATTGCCACCAACGTGCTGCATGCAACAGCCAATATGCGTCGCACGCTAGCCCACGCCAAGGCGATGCTACGCGGTGGTGGTCTGCTGGCGTTGAACGAGCTTAACCGCAAGACGACCGCAGCGACCGTGACCTTCGGCCTTCTCGACGGCTGGTGGCTGTATGAGGACGAACCACTTCGGATCCCCGGTTCACCGTTACTGGCCGATGACAGCTGGACTGCGCTGCTGTGCAGTGAAGGCTTCAAGCAGGTCAGTCTGCGAATCGACCACGGGGTTACGCTAGGCCAACAAATCATCACCGCCCATAGTGACGGGTTAGTCCTGCAACACATCGGACAACCCTCCCCAGCCGCGTCGGCACGCCAACCGGAAAACGACTTAATGTTAAACGAGCACCATGCAAGCAAGGCCGGACAATGCGAAGATATGACCGGTAAACTGCAACAATTGATCATCGATTCGTTAGCCAAGACGCTTAAGGCTGACGCACAGAGCATCGCGCTACGCACGCCGTTTTCTGACTATGGCGTGGATTCGATCCTTGGGGTGGGCTTTGTCAAGCATTTGAGCCAGCAACTGGGAATCAAGCTCAATAGTGCGATCCTGTTTGAGCAGGCCACGGTGGCGAAGCTGCGGGACTATTTGCACACCACGTATGGCGAGCAAATCAAACAGGCACTGGCTGAACCGATTGACGCTCGTCCTGCTACGGCCGTAGCGAACGATACCTTGACGACCCAGCCGCCGGCAGTTGCCGCTGCGGCAGCGACAGCGACGATGAGCCCAGTCATGGCCGTTGCGCTGGGTGGCGCAGGCCGGCCGACGGCTATCGACGCAGCCCCAAGCGGCCAGTCGTTAGCGAGCACGGCCGCTAGCGGGCGGATTGCGGTGATCGGCATGTCTGGACAGTTCCCTGGCGCTGATCATGTCGATGAGCTGTGGGATAACTTGCTGGCCGGGCACAATAGCGTGCAAGCGCTGCCGGAGCATTATCTCGATCCCCGTGCCTACAGTGCCGATAAGCAACCCGGCAAGAGTTACTGCAAATGGGCAGGGATACTGAAGAACCGTGACTGCTTCGATCCCCTGTTTTTCAACCTCACGCCTCATGAAGCGGAGTCGATGACGCCGCACCAGCGGCTGGTGATGCAGGAAAGCTGGAAGGCGCTTGAGGATGCCGGTTATAACCCAATGACGCTGGCGGGTCGTGCGATCAGCGTCTACGTCGGCGCGGAGCCCGGTGGCTATCACCACGACTCCTTTACGGGTGGCTCCGAGGCGATCGTGGCTTCTCGACTGTCTTACTTCCTCGACCTGAAAGGGCCGGCGATGGTCGTCAACACCGGTTGCTCCTCGTCTGCCGTGGCGATCCACCAGGCTTGCGAAAGCTTGCGTCATGCAGAAAGCAATATGGCGTTAGCCGGCGGTGTGTACGCGCTGCTGGATCAGCAGGGATTGATCAGCCTGTCAGCGATCGATATGCTCAGCCCCAGCGGCCAATGTCACGCGTTCGATGCGGCAGCCGATGGCACGGTGATCTCCGAAGGTGTCGGCATGGTGGTGCTAAAAAGGCTGGAGGATGCCGAGGCCGACGGCGATCCGATCTATGGTGTCATTGAAGCGTCGGCGGTGAACCAGGACGGGGCCAGCAACGGCATTACCGCGCCAAACGGTGACGCCCAGGAGCAGTTGATCCGCGATACCTATCGTAAGTTCGCCATCGACCCATCGCAGATCAGCTATGTCGAGGCCCATGGCACCGGCACTCGGCTCGGCGATCCGGTCGAAGCCAACGCATTGATCCGCGCGTTCCGTCAGTTCACCGATGCCCAAGGCTATTGTGTGTTGGGCAGTGCCAAAGCTAACCTCGGCCATGCGGCCGCGGGTGCCGGGGTCATCGGCTTAATCAAGATTCTACTGTCGATGCGGCATCGCAAACTGCCGGTGATGCCCGGCTTCGAACGGCTCAACCCGTTGATTGAATTGGAGGGCTCGCCGTTTTATATCAACCGTCAAGCGATTGATTGGCAGCCAACAGGCGGCGAACGGCTGCTGTCGGCGCTGAATGCTTTTGGCCATAGTGGCACCAACGCCCACTTGGTCATCGGTGACTACCCAGCAAGACAAGCCGTTGACCCGCGCCTGGCGCCACCGACAGTCAGCCGGATTTTTCCATTGTCAGCTAAAACCGCTGAAAGCTTGCAGGACAATGCCCGGGCGCTGGCGCGTTGGCTAGACAAAAGCGCGTCGTCGCAGCCGGGGCTGCTGGCCAATATGGCCTTTACCTTACAGACGGCTAGAGAGCCTATGCGGGTGCGGGCAGCGGTGGTGGCCGACAATTTTTCGCAGCTGCAAGCCCAGCTGGCACGGCTGGCCAACGGCAACTCATCCGTATGGTTGGACGACGAAGCTGGGCGACTGGCCACTGAATGGGTTGGCGGCGCCGAGATTGACTGGGCGACGCGGTGGCCGGCCGGATCGGCAAGGCGTCTGAACTTGCCGAGTTACCAGTTTGCCAAGGAGCGTTACTGGGTCGATCAAACCGCACGGTCGGTCATCGCTGAGCGCAGCGCTATTGCAGCACCGAATGCTGCGAGCGAATCAACGGGCGATGACTTGCCGCAGTCTGCTACGGGTTTGTTCCTCGCACGGCCTGTTTGGCAGGAGCCTGTTGGCGGAAACGCTCAGGCTCATGATGGAGCCGTCCAGCGCTTGCTGTTTTTGATCGGGTTTAGCCGTGAGCAGGTGGCGCAATGGCAAGCGCTGTCTACCGCTGTAGAAGGTGCGCTCAGCTGTGAGGTCCTGGCTTCTAACAAGAGCACGCCGGCAGCGCGTTACCAGGAGCTGGCGATTGCACTGTTACTGCGTCTACAAAAATTGAGTGGCCGGGTGCACGTCGAATTGGCCATTGCCGAGCACGAGGCGGACAGTTTGCTTTACGCGGGGCTCGATGGCCTACTGAAAACGGCTTGCCTGGAGCTGTCTACGCTCAGTGCGCGTTGCCTGTTGGTCGAGGTTGAGGCCGGCCAGCCATTGTCCGCATTACAACTGAGTGAGCTAACGGCGATGCTCTCTGAGACGCACCGCAGCGGCAGTTCGGTATTGCAACGAAGCGGCGCGGACGGTGGCCGCCTGGAGCTGCAATGGCAGGAGCTGGCTGACGATGTCGCTGCGGGCCAACCGATAAACAGGCATGGCGCGACCGCAGGCTGGAAAGATCGAGGCGTCTACCTGATTACTGGCGGTGCGGGTGGCTTGGGGCTGATTTTCGCTCAGGCGATCGCTGAGCAGTGTCGCGAGGCCACTGTCATCCTGATCGGCCGCTCGGCGCTTAACCACCAGCAGCAGGCGCGTCTGCAGCAAGTGCGCGACGCTGGCGCCCAAGTGAGCTACTACCGGGTCGATTTGACCGATGCCGAAGCACTTGAGCAGCTAATGGATGAGATCTGCGCCAAACATGGCGGCCTCAACGGCGTGCTACATAGTGCAGGTGTCAATAGGGATCGGCTACTCGCACGCAAGTCTGCCCAGGATATGGCCGAGGTATTTGCCGCCAAGGTCATCGGCACCGAACTGCTGGATCGGGCTTGCCGTCGGCTTTACCTCGACTTTTTTGTCTTGTTTTCATCGTGCTCGGCTGTGCTGGGCAGTGTGGGGCAGGCTGACTACGCCGCGGCCAATGCATTCATGGACCACTTTGCCAGCCTGCGCAACAGGCGGGTGGAGCAGGGCCAGCGATTTGGCCATACGATGTCAATCAATTACCCGCTGTGGCGGGACGGTGGCATGCAAATCAGCGCTGCCGATCGGGTAGACATTCGCCGCAAGACCGGGATGGCGCCGATGCAGTCGGTCCATGGCGTCAACGCATTGCAACTGGGACTGAATGCCGCTCTGGAACGGCTATTAATCATTGAGGGTGATCTGTCGCAGATCCGCGGTCATTTCACCGCCGCGTCAGGCGCTGAAGAGCTGGCCGCGGTGCTGGCTGCGGCGGGCAGCGGTGCGCCAGACGCGGTGACGTTGGCCGATGCCACGGTGGATCGTGAGCGGCTGGCCGCCGCCACGCTTGAGCGACTGAAGGCAGTGTTCTGTGAAGTCACCAAGCTGCCGCCCGCGCGCGTCGAGACCGACGCGCCGCTGGAGCAGTATGGCATCGACTCGATTATGATCACCCGGCTCAACAAGGCGCTGGAAGACGCTTTCTCCCGGTTGACGTCGCTGCAGCCGGCGGAACGCCAACTGTCCAAAACGCTGTTTTTTGAATATCACAGCTTGGACAAGTTGACCGGCTATTTGGTGGAGCGGCATCATCGCGCTTGTTTGTTGTGGAGCGGCTTGGTCGAAGTGGAAAGCGACGGGCAAGTCCAGAGTCAGGCGTTGAGCGAACGCGAACCAGGGGGCGCTAAGCTGGACGAACGCGAACCGGGGGGCGCTAAGCGGGAAACGACGCTGGCTGAACATAGGGTAATGGCTGCTGAGCCGGTGGTGGATGCTGCGGTTGAGCCCATCGCGGTGATCGGCATGAGCGGTCGCTATCCTCAAGCCGCCAACCTCGACGAGTATTGGCGCAACCTCAAGGAGGGACGCGACTGCATCAGCGAAATTCCGGCGAATCGTTGGTCGCTGCAGGACTTTTATGTTGACTCAGTGCAGCAGGCGCTGAAGCAGGGCCGTAGCTACAGTAAGTGGGGTGGCTTTGTTGAAGGGTTTGCCGAGTTCGATCCGCTGTTCTTCAATATCTCGCCTCGTGAGGCAGTCAACATGGACCCGCAAGAACGGCTGTTCTTGCAATCCTGCTGGCAGGCGCTGGAAGACGCTGGCATCACCAAGGCGACGCTGGCGGGGCACTACCAAGGCAATGTCGGTGTCTTTGCCGGGATCACCAAAACCGGATACAGCCTCTATGGGCCGGCGTTGCGAGAACAAGGTCATCTGATATTCCCGCGCACTTCGTTTAGCTCAACAGCCAACCGGGTCTCCTATGTCCTAGGCCTAAATGGGCCGAGCGAACCGGTGGATACCATGTGCTCATCGTCTTTGACCGCGCTGCACCGGGCCTGCGAAAGCCTGCGTCGCGGTGAGTGCCGAATGGCGTTTGCCGGTGGCGTCAACCTCTATTTGCATCCGTCCAACTATGTCGAGCTATGTGCCGGCCAAATGCTGTCGAAAGACGGTTGCTGCCGCAGCTTTGGAGAAGGCGGTAATGGCTTTGTACCCGGCGAGGGTGTCGGCGTTGTGTTGTTGAAACCACTGTCGCAGGCATTAGCGGATAGGGACAACATCCATGCCGTCATCCGTGCCACGGCGGTCAACCATGGTGGCAAAACCAACGGTTACACCGTGCCCAATCCCCAAGCTCAAGCCAAAGTGATTCGCCTGGCAATCGAGCAAGCCGGGCTGCACGCAAGCCAGATTAGCTATATCGAGGCCCATGGCACGGGCACGGAACTCGGCGATCCGATCGAGGTGAGCGGGCTGAGCCAAGCTTTTGCGATGGACGGCGTCGATCTGGGCCGTTGCGCGCTGGGCTCGGTGAAATCGAATATTGGCCATTTAGAAGGCGCGGCCGGCATCGCCGGGGTCAGCAAAGTGATCCTGCAGCTCAAGCACAAGCAGATCGCGCCAAGCCTGCATGCCGCCAAGCTGAATCCCAACTTGACATTGGACGCCACGCCGTTTTACTTGCAGCAGACGTTGGGCGACTGGCAGCCAGCAGCGGAAGGACCGCGCATTGCCGGTGTCTCTTCCTTTGGCGCTGGTGGCGCGAATGCGCATGTGTTGCTGCAGGAGCACAACGAATACCGAGCACTGCCAAATCAGCGTGGCGCTGAGGTGATTCTTTTGTCGGCCCGCGACGGCGAGCGCCTGCGCGACTATGCCAAGGCGCTGCTGGCTTATGTTGAAGCTTGGCCGTCTATGTCGGGTGCTGACTTGGCCAACCTGGCCTATACGCTGCAAACCGGCCGCGAGATGATGGCGACACGGCTCGGCCTGGTGGCTGAGACGCCTATTGCGCTAGCGATGAAGCTGCAAACGTTTATTGACAGCGGCGGCCAGGCCGGTGACGGCATCTATGTAGGCGACGTCAAGCGCGAACGGTGGGTTGCGCAAGCCGATGAGGATTGGGCACCGGTTATCCGCCACTGTGCTGCTAGCGGTAAGTTCGACAAGCTGCTGCAATTATGGGTGGACGGCGAGGTGATCGACTGGTCACTGCTGCATGCTGAGCGCCCGGGCCCGCAGCCATACCGGATTAGCGTGCCGGTCTACCCGTTTGCCCGCGAGACCTTCTGGCTGCCGGTTAGCGAGTCCCCTGTCCGCGCGCGTATCGCCAGTGACGACCGTGCAGTTGCCGAGATCCCCCCCGTCCCGTCCCGTCCCGCAAGCGCGATGGAGACGGCGGCTGCGTCGGTGGCGTCAACCGTCTGTGATCGACTGAGCTATGTATCGCGCTGGCAGGCCGAGGGGCGACACGATCAGCCGCTGATCAGCGAGCACCGCTGCGTCTTGATTGTCGCCTGTGCGTCGGCCGCGCTCGCTGCCGAAGCGATTGCAAGTCAGTACCTCGCCAGCGCAGATTTTGTGAACGGCGCCGGCAAAGTCATTCGCGTAGAGCCGGGGCAGCTCAACCGCTTAGTGGCCGCGGATCACTGGTCGTTGGATGCGGCAGATCCGCAAGCACTGGATTGTTGTCTCGGTGGCTATCCAGCGATCGACTGCTTTTATTTTATTGGCAGCTCAGGCGAGCCAACCGATTGGCAGGCGCTGCTCGATAGCCCGCGATACAATGAGATTTTATTGCTCCGGTTGATCAAGTGGCTCAAGCAGCAGGGTGGTCGCCAAACGATTGACAGCTATATCATTAGCCAAAATAACTTTGCCATTGCTGATGAGCCAGTCAACGCCTTTGGCGGCGGTTTGACCGGCATGGCCTATGCCATTGCTCAAGGCGAGCATCGGTTCCGAGTGCGTCATATCGATGTGGACAGTCGCGAGCTGGCCAACAGCCGGCGCCTGCCGCAATGGGTGCGCCAGTTGCAAAGCGAGCGCGGGCTGGCGCGCGGTGACGTACTGTGCTTGCGCGCAGGCCAGCGCTATTGCCGCCGCATCTTTAACTTGGCTTGGCAGGCCCCGCAGCCGGTGCAGGCCAACACAGATTTTGTCACCCCGGCGCTCAAGCGCGGCGGCGTTTACGTGATCCTTGGCGGTAGCGGTACAGTGGGCGGGATCATCAGCCGCTACCTGCTTGCCGACTACCAAGCCAACGTGATTTGGCTGGGACGCAGTGGGGCGCACGATCCCAAGGTGCGACGGCGACTGGATCGCTGCTTGAGCAGCGTTGGTGGTGCGATCGATCCAGCGCAGTTGACGTACCTGCAAGCGGACGCCAACGATCTGGCATCGCTGCAACGCGCTGTCGCGCAGATCAAGCAGCGTCACCGCACGATCAACGGAGCGATTTTCTCTGGTGTGGTTTTCAACCATGAAGATGCCCTGACCCGGATGCCAGAGGCGCAGTTCCACGAGATCCTGGACGTGAAAAGCCGTGGTGGCATTGCGTTCTACCGGGCGTTTGCCAATGAGCCGCTGGATTTCATGTGCTACTTCTCGTCGGGGCAGAGCTTTGCCTTCTCCGGCGCAGCTAAATTGGGCGCCTATGCTGCCGGGATCACCTTCTGTGACAGCCTGGTGCGCAGCTTGCGGCACCAGGCCGCTTTCCCGGTAGGCGCAATCAACTGGGGATTTTGGCTTTCGTCGCTCGCGGAGCAGCAGGCGGTTGACCCGTCGGCGCAACCGATGAGCCGCCACGCCGGTGCATTGGAGGATCGCGACGGCTTTGAATGTTTCGCTCGCTTTGTTCAGGCACTGAGTCGGGGCCAACTTGATCATGTTATCTGCATGGCGGCTTCGGCACCCGTGCAGCAGCTAATGCAATTGCAACCAGAGCCCATTGTGCTCGCAGACGGCGGTGACGCCAGGCCTATCGATGGCTTTGAGCGCTACCGCGTTGCCGCTGCACCGCTGCTGGCTGCCCATGACCCCCTGCCGTTCGACGAGGCGATGGCCGGCATGACGTTTGTTCAGCTGTGCCGCATGGGACTGTTTGGACAGCCGGGATGCTTCGAAGACAGCGAAGTGATGCGCCATCAGGCTGGCATTGGCGACAACTATAGTCGCTGGTGGTCAACCTGTATTGAGCTGCTGCAACAGCATGGCCTGGTGATGCGCCGTGGCGCGCAGATTGGCGCCACGGACCAGGCGTGCGCTCAGCGATCACAGCTGGCTGAGCGCTGGCGCCAACTCAGCGGCGAGTTGAAGGCTTCCGCTCAGCGCAGGGCCCAGGTTGAACTGGTTGACGCCTGCTTGCAGCAGCTGCCGGCGATACTCAGTGGCCGGGTCCAGGCAACCGATGTCATTTTCCCCAAGTCCTCGATGGAGAAGGTCGAAGGGGTCTATCGCAACAATGCGTTGTCTGACTACTTCAATCAGGTGGTGGCTGGCGTGGTTCAGCAGCACATCGAAGCGCTACTGGCCAAGGATCCCCAATGCCGGATTCGAATCCTAGAGATCGGTGCTGGCACCGGGGGCACCACGTCAATCGTGCTGCCGGCGCTACAACCCTGGCGTGAGCATATCGCCGAATACTGCTATACCGATATGTCCAAGGCATTTTTGATGTATGCCAAAAAAACATACGGTCCGGCTCATCCTTTCCTTACTTATCAATTGTGGAATGTCGAGCAGTCGCCGGAGAGTCAGGGGTTGACGCCAGGTCGCTACGATATTGTGATCGCGGCCAACGTGCTGCATGCCACTGGCAGAATTCGCCGCACCCTAAGTCACGCCAACGCGGTATTACGTCGCGGCGGGATCTTAGTGATGAACGAGATCAGCGACAGATCGCTGTTCTCCCACCTCACTTTCGGCTTGCTCAAGGGCTGGTGGCTGTACGAAGATCCTGAGTTGAGAATTCCTGGCACGCCGGCGCTCTATCCGCAAAGCTGGGCCAGCGTGCTGGGCGAAACGGGGTTCGGCGACGTTGCTTTTCCGGCGCAGTGCGCTCATTGCCTCGGCCAGCAGATTATCGTCGCTCACAGCGATGGTCAGGCGTGTGCGGCGCCAGCGGATCGCCCAGCACAGGAGCACAGCAGTCCTGACATTCAGGCAAGCTGCGCTCAGGCGCGCAGCGCTGGCGGGGCTGGAAACGGCGACAGCCGCGATGCACTGACCGCGGTGGCGCTTAACGGCTTGGCCAAAACGCTGCAATTGGAGCCAGAGCGGATCATGGCGGATCAGCCGTTTGCCGATTACGGTATCGATTCCATTCTTGGCGTCAGCTTTGTCGGCGATCTAGGCGAAGCGCTCGGTATAGAGCTGAATACCGCCTTGCTATTCGACTATCCGACGCTGGACAGTCTGGTGGACTACCTGCTGGGCCAATACCCGGCGGAAAGTGCCCAGCTGGCCGGCGGGCAGCCGGGCGAGGTTGAATCTGCCCATGGCCTTGAGTCGGCGCACGTGCCTGATCCGGTGGCTACCGCTCAGGTGAATGGCGCCTCCCAAGAAGCCGCCGCCGCGCTGGTCGTGCAAGGGCTGGTTAGCGCGTTGCAGCTTGACGCGGCGCAGATCGATAACGAGCAGCCGTTTTCTGATTACGGCCTTGACTCGATTCTCGGCGCGAGCTTTGTTGACCACCTAGGTGGAGCACTCGGCATTGAGCTGAGCGCGGCGATCCTGTTTGACTATCCCACTGTGACGACGTTATCCGCGTACCTGCTCGATCATCATCGTGCAGAGGTGGCCAGTTGGCGCAATGGCGGCAATCCAGCCGGCTCGGCAGCGAATGGTGCGCCCCAGTCATACCGTCAGGCTGAGCCACCGTATCCGCGCGACAGTCAACTCGAAGAACAATTTCTAGCCGGTGAATTATCCATCGATTCTTTGCTTAATTTAGTAAGTATTGGTACCGTAGAACGTGACGCTGTTGAAAACCGCTGTACAGCGTAGGCACTTGCCGGGAAACGACATAATGAGCAGCCAAGAATTTCAGTCCATCATTGCTGGACTTCAAAATCGCCAGATCACCGTGGCCGAGGCCAAACAGCGTTTGCAACGACTGAAAGCCGCGACCGCGACGCGAGAGGGGACAGAGCAGAGCGAGATAGCAGAGAAGACGGTGTCTGGCCCGGGGCGGGCGCAAGCGCATGTTGAAATCGCAGTCATCGGCATGGCGGGACAGTTTCCCGCGGCTGATAACGTTGAGCGTTTCTGGCGTAACCTGAGCACTGGCGTCGATGGCATCGTTGAATTGGGCGAGCGTTATCTGGACCCTCAGCGCAGCTATGCGCCGCAGCGTGAGCCTGGCAAGACCTATTGCAAATGGGGCGGCGTGCTCGAGCAGCGGGATGACTTTGATCCGTTGTTCTTCAATATTTCGCCCCGCGACGCGGAATCGATGAATCCGCATCAAAGGCTGATCCTGCAGGAAAGCTGGAAAGCGTTGGAAGACGCAGGCTACAACCCGAAAAGTTTCCGGAATCAAGCAGTGGGGATCTTTGTCGGCGCCGAGCCGACGGGTTACTTCCATGAAACGTTTATCGGCGCGTCCGATGCGATTATCGCGTCACGACTGTCCTATTTTCTCGACTTCAAAGGGCCGGCGCTGGTCGTCAATACCGGCTGTTCATCATCAGCTGTGGCCATCCACCTGGCCTGTGAAAGCCTGCGCAACCGTGAGACGGATCTGGCGTTGGCCGGCGGGGTTTTTGCTACGCTCGGCGAGCCCAGCCTGATCAGCTTGTCGCAGATGGATATGTTGTCGCCTACCGGGCGCTGCCATACCTTTGATAGCCGCAGCGACGGCATTGTATTGTCGGAAGCGGTCGGCATGGTGACCCTCAAACGCTTGCCGGAAGCGATAGCTGACGGTGATCCGATCTACGGGGTGATCTGTGCTTCGGGCATGAACCAGGATGGCGCCAGCAACGGCATTACCGCACCGAGCGGCCAGGCTCAGGAGCGGTTGATCAGTGAGCTGTATCGGCGGTTTGGCATTGACCCGAGGCAGATTAGCTATGTCGAGGCCCATGGCACCGGCACGCCGCTCGGCGATCCGGTGGAGGTCAACGCGCTGGCCCGCGCCTTTCGACAGTTCACCGCTGATACCGGCTACTGTGCGTTGGGCAGCGCCAAGGCCCACATCGGCCACACTTCAGCGGCTGCGGGTGTAGTCAGCTTGATCAAAATCTTGCTGTCCATGAAATACCGACAGTTGCCGGGTTTATTGAACTTTGAGCAATTGAATCCACGGATAGCATTGGCAGATTCGGCGTTCAATATCCCTCGCGAGCTGACAGACTGGCCGGTCGGTGACAGTGGGCTGCGGATGGCGGCGCTCAATTCCTTTGGCCACAGCGGCACCAATGTGCACATCGTGGTCCGTGAACCAGTCGAGGTGGCCGCTGCGACTTGCGCCGAGGTCGAGGTGTCACGGCCGCGGCTCTTGCCGCTATCGGCACGCACTGCCGATAGTCTCAAGCACTATGCCCGCCGAGTACGCGAAGCGTTAGCCGATCCGGCGGTTCGGCTTGCGGATCTCGCCTATACCCTGCAAACAGGCCGGCTGGCGCAGGATCATCGGTTGATTTTTTTATGCACCGACAAAGCCCAGCTGACGCAGCAGCTCGACGATTGGCTGGACGACCGGGCATCTCAGCACACGTGGCACGGGCAGATCGGCCCAGGCGAGCATTCGGCTGTCGAACTGCCGTCTAGCGACGAGCATGCTGACTTACAACGCCTGGCTAAAGCCTGGGTGGCGGGCGGTCATGTCGATTGGAACGCGTTTAACCGGCGCTATGATGCCGAGGCCCGACGTATTCATGCGCCGGTTTATCCTTTTGCTCGGCAAGATTTCTGGATACCGCCTGCACGTCGGGGCACGGCGGGAGGCGATGTCGGTGCGGCAACGAGTTTGAGCGTGGGTCGCCTGCATCCGTTCCTGACACGAAATACTTCAGATCTGCTAAGCCAGCGCTTTACCACCGTGTTTGATGGCGAAGAATTTTTCCTCAAGCAGCATGTGGTGGGGGGGCGGCAGATTTTCCCCGGGGTCGGTCATCTGGAAATGGCTCGAGCCGCGGTGGCGATGGCTGCCAACGGCTTGGCGGAGACAGCGCGGCAGCCGGTATTGAGCGATGTCGTCTGGTTGCGTCCGTTAATCATCGATGGCCAAGCACGGCAAATAGACGTGGAGTTGACGCTGGAAGAGGACAATCAGATCCGCTTCGAGATCACCAGCCGCGAGTATGATCCGCTTTCAGGCCTGGTTTCTGGTGAACCCGTGCTGCACAGCCAAGGCTTGGCCAGTTTGGCTGAGCCTTCTGCGCAGCGCCAAGTTGATTTGGCGGCGTTGAAGGCTAGGATGGATGGCGGCCGGTTGAGCGCTGAGCAATGCTACCAAGCCTATCGGGCGATGACATTTGAGCATGGCCCGGCTTACCAGGGCCTGCAGTCGATTGCGTTGGGACGGGCAGAAGTATTGGCGGAGCTTGCGCTGCCGTCCTGCCAGCATGACAGCTTGAATGACTATCTGCTGCATCCATCACTAATGGACTCGGCGCTCCAAGCGGCGATCGCGCTGAGTCTCGGCGCCGACGTAGTGCTTCCCGAAGGCGATCGGGGCAGTCTGCCGCCGGCGACGCGACCAACGCTGCCCTTTGCGCTGGAAGGCTTGCAGATATGGGACCGCTGCAGTGAGCGGATGTGGGCCAGGGTGGCGTATGCCGAGCGGCGCGACGACCAGCAGGCCGATACCAGCTTGCAACGACTCAATATCGAACTATTTGATCAGCAGGGCAAGCTTTGCGTGCTGATGCAAGGCTTTACTTCTCGGGTGCTCGGCGACCACAGCGATCAGGCCGCGCCTGATCATCCGCTCACAGAAACTGTGCTGTTCGAGCCGCAGTGGGTTGACGAGGCGGCCAGTCACCGTAAGGCGGTCGACTTTAGCCAGCAGTTGGTGTTGCTAAGCGGCTTTGATGAACAATGCGTCGCCGACGTGCAACGCCAGCTAGCCGCGCACAGTACCGATTGTCGCTGTGAGTTACTGGCCGTCGCGCAGCAGGATCCAGCCGAGGATTATCAACAGGCGGCGCTGGCGCTGTTGCAGCGGATTCGGCCGTTACTCGGTCGGGGCGTCAGTGGACGGTCACTGATCCAGCTTGCACTCTACAACCCTAAAGGCGATCGGATGATCGGCGGCCTAGCGGCCATGCTGCGCAGCCTGCAACTCGAAGCGCCGGGTTTGACCGGCCAATTGATTGAGTTGGACGAGCCGCAAACATTGGTGCAGCGGCTCAAGGACAATGCTGCCACCGGCGACGTCGAAATCCGTTACCAAGCAGGACAGCGCCAAGTGCAACGCTGGCGCCCTTGCCCGACGGTCGATTTAGCGGTCGGCACGCCATGGAAAGATCACGGCGTCTACTTGATTACCGGTGGCCTTGGGGGCCTCGGACAGATTTTTGCCCGCGCGATAGCGGCCAGTGTCAGCGATGCCACATTGATTCTGACAGGCCGCTCTGCGGTGGACGCGCAGCGCGTGGCTGAGATCGACGCAGGTCGAAACACGATTGAATACCGGCAGCTGGATGTCAGCGACCGCGACGCAGTGCAGCGATTGGTTGCATGGATTGGTGACAAGCATGGCCGCCTTCATGGCGTGCTGCATAGCGCTGGCGTGATCCGAGACAGCCTGCTGATCAATAAGCAGGATGACGAACTGAAACAAGTGATGGCAGCCAAGGTGGCCGGTGCTCGCAACCTGGATTTAGCTACTGCCGAGCTGCCATTGGATTTCATGATCTTCTTTTCGTCGGGTACCGGCGTGATCGGCAATACCGGCCAGGCCGACTATGCGGCGGCAAACGCCTTTGTCGACCGTTACGCCGCGTACCGCAGCCAGCTGGTTAAGCAGGGACGGCGAAGCGGCCGTAGCCTGGCGATCAATTGGCCGCTGTGGAAAGAAGGCGGCATGAAGGTGGATGAGGCGATTGCGCAGCACATGGCAGAAAGCACCGGCATGGTGGCCATGCCCACCAATGCCGGCATTCATGCGCTGTGCCAATGTTTTGCCTGGGATAAGCCGCAGTTGCTCGTGATGAACGGGCGACGTAAGCAGATGACTGCACTGGTGACCGGCCGCGACGATGCTGATCCTGCGCTCGCGCGCGACAACGCGCCGCAACGCCAAGTCGTCGCGCCGTCGTCGCCAACGCAGGCTGGGGCGCCATTGGCAGAGTCATTGCGCCGCGCGCTGATTGATCTCGTGTCCCAGCAGATGAAAATTCCTGCCGCAGAGATCCGTACTGATGCCGAGTTCAGCCAATATGGCTTCGACTCCATTAGCCTAACCGCGCTGTCGGGCACGTTGAAGCAGCAATGGCGACTTAACCTGGCGCCGACGATCTTTTTTGAACATGCCACAATTGACCGTTTTGCTGCGTACCTGGAGCGCGAGCACGGTAGCGTGCTCGCGGCCAAGCTATTGCCGCAATCCATGGCGCCACAACAAATGGTGCCACAGCAGCAGACAAAGCCATCGCCCTCAACGCCGCAGCAACATAGCGCCCAGGCGTCAAGATCGGTGCTCAAGCGGCGCCCACTGACAGTAGCGCAATCATCCGTTAATCCGGCTGTCTCCTCTGTTCCGAGCAAACCGGCGCAGGAGGACGATATTGCCGTGATCGGCGTCAGCGGCCGCTTCCCCATGGCCGACGATGTCGAGCAGTTCTTGCGCAATCTGAGCGATGCTCGGGACTGTATCAGCGAGATCCCCGTCAACCGCTGGGACTGGCGTGAATATTATGGCGATCCGCATCAGCAGGCCAACAAGACCAACGTCAAATGGGGTGGCTTTATCCACGGCGTGGACCACTTTGATCCGTTGTTCTTCGGTATTTCGCCGCGGGAAGCCCAGTTGATGGACCCCCAGCAACGCTTGCTAATGACCTATGTCTGGCTGGCGATTGAAGACGCGGGCTATGCCACTGCGGATCTGGCGGGCAGCAGTACGGGGATTTTTGTGGGCACTGGCATGACGGGCTACAGCAGTCTGATTGCCAAAGCCGGCGTGCCGGTGGAGGGTTACAGTGCCACGGCGATGGTACCGTCGGTCGGCCCCAATCGAATGAGCTTTCTGCTTGACCTGCATGGTCCCAGCGAGCCAGTCGAAACGGCCTGCTCTTCGTCGCTGGTGGCGATCCACCGTGCGGTTCAGGCGATGCGCAGCGGGGATTGCCAAATGGCGATCGTCGGCGGCGTGAATACCCTGATTGCGCCTGAAGCGCAGATCAGCTTCAATAAGGCCGGCATGCTGGCGCTAGATGGGCGCAGTAAAACCTTCTCGGCTCAAGCCAACGGCTACGCCCGGGGCGAAGGGGTCGGGATGATTGTGCTGAAGAAGCGTTCGCAGGCCGAGGCCGACGGCGATCACATCTACGCGCTGATCCGCAGCACCGTGGAAAACCATGGTGGCAAGGCTAATTCGTTGACTGCGCCAAACCCGCGGGCCCAAGCGGAGCTGCTAAAAACGGCTTATCGCCAAGCCGGTGTCGATCCACGCAGCATCGGCTATATCGAAGCGCATGGCACCGGTACCGAACTGGGTGATCCGATCGAAATCAACGGCCTGAAAATGGCGTTCCGCGAGCTGAGCGAAGAGTTGGGCATTGGCCCACTGCCGCCAGGCTATTGCGGCGTGGGTTCAGTGAAATCGAACGTCGGGCACCTTGAATTGGCAGCAGGTATTGCCGGGGTGATCAAGGTATTGCTGCAACTGAAGCACAAGGTGCTGTTTAAGAGCCTGCATTGCGATGTGCTCAATCCGTATATCGAACTGGACAACAGCCCATTTTATATCGTGCAGCAAAGCCGGCCCTGGCTGGCTGCCAAGGACAGTAACGGTCATGCGTTGCCGCGGCGGGCGGGGGTGAGCTCCTTCGGCTTTGGCGGTGCTAACGCGCATATCCTGCTGGAGGAATACCAACCGCCGCAGCGTTCTCGCCACGACGTGACGTCCGGTGCGCGACCGATCCTGCTGTCGGCCAAAACGCCAGAGCAATTGCGTGAATATGCTCGTCGCCTGGCCGAGTTTATTGCCGCGGAGCCTGCCGAGGCCAAGCTCAACCCTGAGCATTACCTCGATGATTTGGCTTACACGTTGCAGGTTGGCCGCGATCCGATGCCCGAGCGGCTCGCGCTGCTCAGTGACTCCTTGGCTGATCTGCAGCGCCAGCTTGCCGATTTTGCCGCCGGGGGCAAGGCTGCCTATCGCGGCCGTAGCGAAGGAGACAACCGGGCGCTGGCGCTGTTCCGTCAGGATGAGGATATGGCTGCGGCGCTTGCGGCATGGATTGACAAGCGCAAGTATCACAAATTGCTGGAATTGTGGACGCAGGGGCTGGCGATCGACTGGCGACAGTTCTATCGTGATGGGCGCTTCATGCAGCGCCTCAGCCTGCCAGGCTATCCGTTTGCCCAAGAGCGTTATTGGGTGACGGATTTGGCGACCGTACCCGTCACTGAGTCAGTGCCAGGCAGCGGCTGGTTGCACCCGATGCTCGAACGTAATACCTCGGATTTTTACCGCCAGCGGTTCAGCAGCCGCTGGCGCGGCCAAGAGTGCTGGTTTGCCGACCATCAAGTCAACGGCCTTCCAACTATGCCAGGCGTCGGCTATCTGGAAATGGCTCGGGCGGCGATTGCCCAATCGTGGGATCCGAAGCACTTGGCCGCCGGTTGGCTGCAATTCAAAAACATCGTCTGGTTGGCTCCGTACACGCTGGCAGCGCAGCACAACGAGCTGCATATCGAGCTAGCGCTGGAGCAGCAAAAAATCAATTTTAGGATCTACTCACAGGCTCAGGGCGACGAGGTCGAGCATTGCAAAGGCAGTGCGCAAGTGATGCCTGCCGCGGCTGCCGTGGAGCCACTGGACCTTGAAGCCCTCGCAGCGGGCCCGTGGCAGCGTAGCGTTGAGGCGGCGCAGCTGTACTCGCTGTTTGAGCCAGTTAATATCGACTATGGCCCCAGCCACCGCGGTGTCAAGCAGCTGTGGCTCGGCGACGGCAGACTGCTGGCTAGGCTCGAGCTGGATGCCAAATGGTTGGGCAGCGACTGGGTGATGCACCCCGGTATGTTGGACTCAGCGGTACAGGCATCGATTGGCCTATTGCTGCAACAAACGGAGGGCCTGCACGAGACCCTGCTGCCTTTCGCGTTGGAGCAACTAAATGTCTACGATGGCTGCCGACCGGTCATGTGGGCGTTGATCAGCGTTGACCGCCGTGGCCAAAGCAGCGCAGTGCAGCGGATCGATATCGAGCTGTGTGATGAGCGAGGGCACATCGCCGTCAGTTTCCGGGGTTTTAGCTCCCGGCCATTGAATGGCACGCGCGGACAAATCGCGCATTTCACCGCGGGCGATCGATTGCCAGCAGGGCTGAGCCTGCTGGCGCCACAATGGCGGGTTGCCGACAATGCCTCCACCACTCGGCAAGCGTTGCCCACCCTGGCGATTGGCGCGTCTGGGGAGCGGCGTAGCTGGCTGGCCGGGCAATATGCGCAGATCGAATTCTTGCCGTCGCTGGCGACAACGATTGACGGGATTGCCGCTCAGCTGGCTGCTTGCGCGCCGTTTCAGCGGTTGATTTGGCTGGCGCCGCAACCGTCGGCCGATTTTGCGAATCAACGGTTGATTGACAGCCGCGAACAAAGCGTGCTGGCGTTGTTCAGATTAATCAAGGCGCTGCTGCAACGGGGTGATCACCAGCGAGCGCTGGAACTGCAATTGATTTTGACAGCCAGTGTTGCGGTGCGTACTGGCGAGCCGTTGGCGCCGGAGCAGGCGGCCTGTCATGGCTTGGCGGGGTCACTGGCAAAGGAATATGAACATTGGCGGGTTGAACTGATCGATCTGCCGGCTGGTGCGCAGGCGCTGCCGGTCGCCACGCCTGCGCAGACGCTGCCCGGCGAATGCTTGGCCTGGCGTGACGGCGAATGGTTTTGCCAACGGCTATTGCCGCTGGCGCAACAGGCGCAAACAGATAACGGCGTGAGCTACCGTGAAGGCGGCGTCTACGTCGTGATAGGGGGGGCCGGCGGCATTGGTGAAGTGTGGACGCGTCACGTGATCCGTCATTACCGTGCCAGAGTGGTTTGGCTTGGCCGCCGCGCCGCTGACGAGGAAATCCATCGCAAGCTGGCGGTGCTGGCACAAATGAGCCAAGCATGCAACGCGCCGGCGCCGTTGTATATCCAGGCTGACGCTGCTGATATAGAGCAGTTGGCGCAGGCTAGGCGTCAGGTGGTGGAATCGTTCGGCGCGATCCACGGCGTGGTGCACTCGGCGTTGGTGCTGGATGACGCTCGCTTGGAGCAGATGGACGAAGCGCAGTTCACCGCCTGCCTTGACGCCAAGATGGCCACTAGCGTCCGGATGGCCCAAGTCTTTGCGCCAGCCGACAATCCAGCGCTGGATTTTGTGCTGTTTTTCTCGTCGATGATTGCCTTTAGCAGGGCCGCTGGCCAGAGCAATTACGCCGCCGGCTGTGCCTTTGCTGACGCTTTTGCCATGCAGCTCAATCAGCACTGGCGTTGCGCAGTCAAGGTCATTAACTGGGGCTATTGGGGCAGCGTTGGCGTGGTGGCCAATGCCGGCTATCGAGCGCGGATGGCTGAGCAGGGGCTCGGCTCGATCGAGCCGGACGAAGGCATGGCGGCACTGGATCAGTTGCTAGTCGGTGCGCTGCCACAATTGGGCTTGATCAAACTGCTTGAGCCGATGACTATTGCTGGTATCGACAGCGGCACACAGCTTCATTGTTACCCGTTGGAGACGCCTTCAGCCTCCTATGCGTGGACAAATGTGGCGCAAAGGCTAGGCCCGCCGCCGCAGCATCACAGTGCAGCAGCTGAGATGGACCGACTGTTGCTGGCCCTGACCTTCGCCTACATTGGCGAGCTAGCCGGCGGCGGCCCACTGACTGAACAACAGATTGCCGCTCATCCGGCGGTGGCAGCGAATCTCGACGCCCATTCCTTCTATCGTCGGTGGCTGCGGGAAAGCCTGCGCTTGCTGGCGCAAAAAGGCTATATCGACGATCAAGGGCAGGCGCTGACGGCCATCCCTGCTGCTGCATCACTGTGGTCACAGTGGCGCCAGGCGAGCGATGAATGGCGCCGGGATGGCGATTTGCGTGCGCAGTTGCAGCTAGTCGAAACGTGTGCTCGGGCGTTGCCGGCCATTCTGCGCGGTGAGAAGCCGGCTACCGAAGTGATTTTCCCTGGCGGCTCCATGTCGTTGGTAGAAGATATCTATAAAAACAACAAGATTTCTGATTATTTCAACGAGGCGCTCGGTGAGGTCGTCGTGGATATCGCCCGCCGTCATGCTGAAAGCAACCGGCCGCTGCGGATCTTGGAGATCGGCGCGGGCACCGGCGGCACGACCGCTGGGCTGATCAGCAAACTGCGGCCGTGGCGGCATCAGATCGCTGAATATTGCTACACAGATTTGTCGCAAGCCTTCCTGCGCCATGCCGAACAGCATTTTGCACCCGAGGCGCCCTATTTGCGCACCGCCATTTTTGACGTCAGCAAAGCTTGCCTGGGACAGGGTATTAGCACGAATCACTACGATTTGGTGATTGCCACCAATGTGCTGCACGCGACGCCAGACCTGCGTTGTACGCTGCAAAATGCCAAGGCTACGCTGTGCCATGGCGGGTTGCTGCTGCTGAACGAAATCAGTGAGCGCTCGA
The DNA here is from genome assembly GCF_037389205.1 of Mycetohabitans sp. B46. Taxonomy (NCBI): domain Bacteria; kingdom Pseudomonadati; phylum Pseudomonadota; class Betaproteobacteria; order Burkholderiales; family Burkholderiaceae; genus Mycetohabitans; species Mycetohabitans sp. B46. The sequence continues at coordinate 269,409 of NZ_JADBGL010000004.1, read as the reverse complement.
TGTTTACTCACCTGACCTTCGGTCTACTCGAAGGCTGGTGGCTCTATGATGACGAGGCGCTAAGAATCAACGGCTGTCCCGGCCTGTCTCCCGAGAGCTGGCAGCGGCTGCTGCAGTCGCAGGGCTTTGGCGACATTGCTTTCCCGGTCGCAGGTAGTCATTCTCTGGGACAGCAAATTATCGTCGCTGTGAGTGATGGCGTGGTTCGTCTGCCGGCGCAGCAACGGGTCATGCCCGTGGCCGACGTCGCCGACGTCGCGGTGGAGGCGTCCGTCACAGCCATTGCGCCCGTTGCATCGATTGCGCCCGTCGCAGCCAGTGCGCCTGTGGTGACGCCGACGATGGCTGAAGGCGAGGTCGACGAAGCCCTCTTAGCCAAGCAGTGCCGCCAGTTGATTACTGAAGTGCTGTCGAAGCTGGTCAATATGGCGCCTGAGCGGCTGCAGCGGGATGTTGCCTTCGATCGCTACGGCATCGATTCCATTTTGCAGATCAGTTTGATTCAGGCGTTGGAGAAGGCGACCGGCGAGCTGTCGCGCACCATACTCTTTGAATACAACACGATCAATCAGCTGACGGACTACCTGCTGAGTGAGCATCGGGCTGAGTTGACCAAGCATTTTGCGGCTATCCACGAGCTTAATCGCCCGGTTGTGGTGCAGCCAGTGACCGCGGTCGCAGCCAATCCCGAGCGTGCGCCGCGTCACGCTCCCCGTCATGTCCAGCCGATCGACAATCCTGCCAAGCGCGCTCAGCTTATGCCGGCGGCCACGCCAGCAAGCGTTGTCGAACAGCCCACGACGTGTCGAGATATTGCGATTATTGGCGTCAGCGGCCGCTATCCTATGGCCGCCGACTTGGCGTGTTTCTGGGATAACCTGCGCAACGGGCGTAACTGTGTCAGTGAGGCACCGAGTTCGCGTTGGTCCCAGTCTCTGACCGGGACGGAATCCTGGGCGAATGGACGGTACTACGGCGGTTTCCTTGAGCAAGTCGAGGGCTTTGATCACAAGTTGTTTGGCGTACCTCACGACGAGGTGAGTCATCTTTCGCCCGAGCTACGACAGATGCTTGAAGTGACTTGGCGTACCTTTGAGGACGCGGGTTACAACAGCGATGCCATCGCCCGAATCCAGCAGCGCGACGCGGCGGGAGTGGGGGTTTTCATCGGCTCGATGTATCATCAATCGCCGTGGACCGAGAGCAGCCTGGAGCGGGCAGCGATTAAGTCAAACGTCACTGATTGGCAGATACCCAATCGAATTTCCCATTATTTCGATTTGAAGGGCCCGAGCCTAGCGGTCAATTCGGCATGCTCCAGTTCGATGACCGCTATCCACTTGGCTTGCCAGAGCCTGTTGCAGAACGACTGTGCCATGGCGATCGCCGGCGGCGTCAATCTGATCCTTGATCCGTCCAAGTACCAAACGCTAAAGCTGGCTAACTATCTGGGGAGTAGCGATCTTAGCCGCGGCTTTGGTCAAGGTGATGGGATGATCCCGGGCGAGGGTGCCGGCGCCGTGCTACTTAAACCTTTGGCCGCAGCCGTGGCCGACGGCGACCGAATCTACGGGGTGATCAAAAGCTCCAGCGTCAATCATGGCGGTGGCAGGCTGATGTATTCGGCTCCGGATACGCAACAGCAATCCCAGCTCATGGCGCAGACCATCAAGCGGGCCGGTCTGAAACCGGCGCAAATCAACTACGTTGAAGCGGCGGCCAATGGCTCTGAGCTGGGCGACCCAATCGAGGTGGCGGCGCTCAAAAAAGTGTTTGGCGATACGCGACCTGCCAGTTGTGCGCTTGGCACAGTCAAGTCCAATATTGGCCACCTTGAGGCGGCGTCGGGCATCTCCCAGCTCACCAAGGTGTTACTGCAGTTGCAGCACGGGCAATTGGCGCCGTCGATCAATGCCGACCCGCCCAATCCTCATATACGGCTTGAGGGCAGCGCTTTTTATCTGCAGCAGCAGGTGTCGCCCTGGCCGGCGCCGGTGAGCGCAGAGGGCGCGCCTGAGCCGCGCCGTTGCTTGATCAATTCCTTTGGCGCGGGGGGCAGTTATGCCAGCTTAGTGGTGGAGGAGCACCTGGAGCGTCGAGCGCAGCTTAAGCACCGCCAGGGGCAGACGCAGTTGTTGGTTTTCGCTGCGGCTAGCCGCCACAGCTTGTTCGCCTACTTGAAAACGTTCAACGCATTTATCCTCGCTCATCCCGGTCTCGAACTGCAGGATTTAGCCTACAGCTTGGCGCAGCGTGAGCACCAATTGACGCACCGCGCGGCGGTGGTGGCCGACACCATGGAGCAGATGGTGGCGCGGCTGCAGTCATTGCTGACTGACGAGCAGTCGGTGCAGGGCTGCTGCTGGATCTCACCGTTCGAGGGTGTTGAGCAAGGCGAGGCGGGGACCGCGTCAGGCACGCCTGCGCAGATGGCGGCAGCCTATTGCCGCGGCGCGCCGTTAGACGCATCCGCGCTTTTCCCGGAAGGCGGCAATCGGGTCGCTTTACCGGGATATGAGTTTGAACATGCGATGGCGCAGCCGTCGCAGGCCGCCGCAACGCCGCAACCGTCGTTCAATAGCCTGCTCTACCGCCGCATCAGCAGCGGCGAGCTGAACGCCGAGCAATTTGCGCAACTGATCACAACAGTCTAACGAATGCATAACGGGGAAATACAATGAACCATAAGCAAGATATGATCGCCTTGGCGCAGGCCGATGCGGGCACAGAAGCGCACGCTAGCCAAGGGGTGGCAAACGATCTCAAAACAGAGCGCAATGATCAGCCGACGAACGTGGCGCGCCCGGTCGCCAAGAACTTGAAGATGAAAGACGGGTTTCCGGTCATGCCAGGCAACATTCCACTGCTGGGCCATGTTCATAAGATCAGTCAGCATGCGCTAACTGAGTTGCGCCAGGCCGAGGCGGTGTGCGGGCCGATGTTCTGGACTTATTTCGGCGCTAAACTCCCTGTGCTGCAGATTATGGATGAGGAGGGCCTGGCGATCCTTCAAAACAAGTACACCGACAACTCCTATCTGCGCGAACAGATGCCGGTCATCACGGGTGAGGCGATGAACGCCTTTGACGGCCAACGTCATCGCAATGCGCGTCGCGCTAGCATGGATGCGTTCACCCCGAAGGGGCTGACCCGTGCGCGAGTCGGCCAGTTCGTGGTGGAAACCATCGAGCAACGGCTTAAACGTTGGACCAGCGAGCGCAAACTGGCGATTTTTCCGGAGACCAAGGATATTGCGCTGGAAGTGGTGTTCCGGATTATGGGCATTGAAACCCATGAACTCGAGCAGTGGCGTCACCAGTACGAAGAGTTTTTCCTCGGCATGATACCGCTGAAGATTAACTTGCCGGGCTTTCCTGCCTGGCGCTGCCGCAAGGCGCGCGGCTGGCTGGAACAGCGGGTGTCACAGATCGTCGCCACGGTACGCGCCAACAACGACCGCGATAGCCTGGTCGGGGCAATGATCTTTGGCCGCGACGATGAGGGCAACGGCATGTCTGAGGTCGAGCTGGTGCACAACATCCTGGGTCTGGGGTTTGCCGGCTCGGAAACAACCGCCGCGATAATGGCATGGTCGGCGTTAATGCTGTCGCAGCATCCAGACGTTTGGCAACAGTTGTGCCAACAGGTCGCCGGCCTAGACAGCGTGCCTTATACCCATGAGGAGCTGGTCAAGCAAGTGCCGCTGGCGGAAGCGATATTCCGAGAGACCTTGCGGCTCTATCCACCGGCGCCGTTTGAAATGCGCAAGGTGCATACCGAGTTTGAAATGATGGGTCATACGGTCCCTGTTGGCGCGATGGTGGGCGTCAGCCTGCTGCATGTTTCTCGCAATCCTGAACGCTACCCGGATCCGGATAGCTGGAAGCCGGAGCGCTGGCTGGGCATCGACCGGACACCGAACCAGGTGGAAACCTGCCAGTTTGGCGGCGGTCCTCACGCCTGTCTCGGCCGCCATGTCGCCGCGTTGGAGATCACGCTGTTTATCGCGATGTTGGCTCGCGAGATGGGGCCAAAGGGGCTCTCGCCGCGTCTGGTGGGCAAGTTGCCGCCGCCGACCTACCTGCCGTTTTTGCGGCCATCGAACAAGGCATTTCTCGACCTGACCGGTCGCTAACTGGACACGGGCGGGAAAGTCGCATGGGCACCGCCTGCCATATCCGCATTTGAGAGCGAAGAGAACAGTGGACAGTCAAATTAGGGTTCTACACCGGAAAATACAGCGGAAAGAAATCAGTGTCGAAGAAGCTGCCAGAGAATTTGAAAAGATCCGGGCCAGCTATCGCCATGACCAGGCGGAGCGGGTGATTCAGGCGCCACCGGCGATCGAGAACCCCATTGCAGCCGCTGTTTACCATTACGATGAGCGCTATCTCAAGGATCACCAGTTTAATCAGCAGCGGATCCTGCTGGGCCTGACCTATGCCAGCCTGGCGCTGGAGTACGGCTTGGGCCAACTCGCCGAGGGTGAGGCGCTGCGGTTGAAAAAGCTGACGTTTGCCGCTCCAGTCGCGCTGGCCGAAGGCGAACAGCTTGAGGTGGCGATCCGCGCAACCCAGCATGACGGCCGGGCCTTTGAGGCGGTATGCCGACATTCGCCGTCGGCGCCTTGGCAGCCTAAGGCTAGCGGTGAATTGTCGGCCGTGGCTGCCCAGCGGCGGCAGGTCGATCTAGCCAAGCTCATGGCTGGTATGACAGCGGTGGAGCCGCTGGCATCAATCTACCAGATTAGCGAGCAAATCCACATCGGCGATAGCTATCGGACGCTGAAGGCGCTTTACCAGCGTCAGGATGACGGCGAAGCGCTGTCTCGCACGACGCTGGCCGTCTCTGACGATGCGGATTCCCGCCATTACAGCTTGCATCCGTTGTTGATCAACAGCGCCTTTTTGACTGTCATCCCGCTGTTGGCCAGCGAACGACTGGACAGCAACTTTATTCCGTTTGGCGTTAAATCGCTGGTCCTTCATCGTGGTCAAGCACCGACAACGGGCTGGATTCATACCCAATTAGTCAAAAATTCCGGTGAGCTGGTGTTGTTTGACGCCCAGCTATACGACGATGAGGGTGGGCTGGTAGCCGAATTCAGCGGTTGCTCGCTGAAGCGGCTGCGAAACAGCCACTTGGTTGACGATAAAGCGCGGCCCGACAGTGAGCGTGGCTGCAGCCGCGAAGGGATCGAAGACTATCTGTTGGCGCAGTTGCAGGCCCTCGGTGCCAAGCAAATTGGTAAAAAGCAGCGTCACCGCAACTTGATGGAATTGGGCTTGGAGTCGCTGCAGCTGGTCAACCTGGCGAGTCGGCTTGAAAGTGCCGCGGCGATCGAGCTGGAGCCAACAATATTCTTTGAATATCCCAGTGTGGCGGAGCTGGCGACATTTTTATGGCAGGAGCATAAAGCGGCTTTTACGCCATTGTTAGCTGAGCGTAGCGAGACGACTGACGTTGCGCCGCCGGTGAAGGCAAGTGACGTTGCGCCGGCGCAGGCAAGCCAGGCTGCGTCGATGCAGGTAAGTGATCCTGCGCCGATTGCTGAAACTTGTGCCGTGGATGAGTGTGTCGCCGATGATGTGCCCACGTCTGTCAGCGGCGGTGACCGTCAGCAGGATATCGCAATCATCGGTATGCAGGGACAGTTCGGTGAAGCCGGCGACCTTGACCAATTTTGGCAGAATATTTGGCAGGACCGGGAGCTGATCAAGGAGGTGCCGGCAGATCACTGGGACGTTGCGCCTTGGTTTGATGCGGATCCTGAAGCGCATGACAAGACCTATTCCAAGTGGGGCAGCTTTATCGACGACGTCGATAAGTTCGACGCCGAATTTTTCCATATGTCCCGCCGTGAAGCCCAATGGATGGATCCTCAGGTGCGGCTGCTACTGCAAAGCGCTTACGCTGCCGCCGAGGACGCTGGGGTAATTAGGCAGTTACGGGGTAGTCGTACCGGCGTATTCATCGGTTCCTGTTTCAACGAATACGTTGACAAGATCACCGAGTTGGGACTGCCGATGGATCCCTATATCGCCACGGGCAGTGGGGTGATCGCCGCCAACCGCATTTCATTCTGGTTCGACTTCAAAGGGCCGAGCCTGATGTTCAATACGGCCTGCTCGTCGTCGCTGGTGGCGTTGCACGCCGCCTGCGTTGCATTGCGCAATGGCGAATGCGACATGGCTTTTGTGGGTGGCAGCAACTTACTGCTGTCATCCTGGCACTACCGGTATTTTTCTGCGATCCGCGCACTGTCGCCGACGGGACGCTGTCACACCTTTGATGCACAAGCGGACGGTTACGTACCGGGCGAGTGCGTGACAACGCTGCTGCTTAAGCCGCTATCGAAAGCGTTGGCTGATGGTGATCCGATTCATGGGATCATCAAGGGTTCGGCGGCGTTGCACGGTGGCTACACGCCTTCACTGACTGCACCGAGCGTGGCCGGGGAAGAAAACGTCATCGTGCATGCGTGGCAAGATGCCGGCATTGATCCTCGTAGCCTCAGCTATATCGAGGCCCATGGCACCGGCACGAAGCTTGGCGATCCGATCGAGATTAATGCGCTCAAGCGGGCCTTTGCACGTTATACCGACGACCGGAGTTTTTGCCATATTGGCTCGGTCAAGGCCAATATTGGCCATACTGAGGGTGCGGCAGGCATCGCGGGAGTCATTAAGGTGCTGCAGCAGATGAAGCACCGTAAGTTGCCGGCGTTGGGCCACTTCAAACAACAGAATCCTCACATCAAGCTCGATGACTCGCCGTTGGTAATCGATCGAGAGGGACGTGATTGGCCGGAGCAAAGCGCACCGCGGCGAGCTGGTGTCAGCTCCTTTGGTTTTTCCGGTACAAACGCCCATGTTGTGCTGCAGGAGTATCGGGAGCAGCGCGAGTTCGCCACGCACCAGGGCGAGAGAGTGCTGATTCCGTTGTCGGCGCGCAATGCGTCGCGCTTGAAAGAGCAGGCTGCGCGGTTACTGGCGTATCTTACGCAACACACGCCTGACCTTGCCGCTTTGGCTTACACGCTACAGACCGGCCGGGAGGCGATGGCAACGCGGACTATGTTCATGGTCGACAGCGTGGAGCAGTTACGACGACAGCTGCAAGCGTGGATCGCCGGCGAGCCGGGCGTGGATTTTGGCGTAGCCAGCATGACGGCCGAAGAAGCCGTGGCCGCTGGCGACATGCGACAGTTGGCGGCGCGATGGCTTGCGGACGCTGAAGCAGCAGAAGCATTTGACTGGACGTGCCTTTATGGCAAGGAGCCGCGTCCCGCCCGAATCGCTCTACCGGGCTATGCATTCGCCAAGGAGCGGTACTGGCTGGATGCGCCGGCGGCCACCACCGGACAAAGCGAAATCGCGGCTGCCGAAACGACATTGGCCACTAAAACAATCGTAGCCACTCAAACGGCAGTGGCCACCGAAACGACAGTGGCAACCTATGCGGAGCAATGGCAGGAGGCTGATGAACCGGGGCCGGGTGCGCCGATAGAACGAGTGATTTGCTTGCTGGGCGAACCTGGGCTTCGGCAGCAGTTAGTCCGGCAAATCCGTGCATTCAGTGCGCAAACCGAGTTGATATTTATTGCGGCCGATAATCGAAATGGTCGCGATGACGATGGCCATTATCGTGTAGCAGTCGATGATCCGCAGCAGTTACAAGCAGGGCTACAACACGTATTGTCCGCTCACGGCGCTAGCCGAGTGCTCTATTTATGGAGTATGGACGATCGTCGCTGGATGATTGACAACAGCGCGATTGTCGCACTGCTTAAGGCGATGGCTGCCACGGCGGCGCCAATCGATCGATTATTGCTGGCCGGTCGGGCTGGCGACGCGCTCGAACGCTGTTATCTTGAATCTTGGATCGGCATCGAGCGGTCGCTTGGCGCCGTGATGCCCCATTGCCCGGTCGAGGTGGCGATTGATTTGCCGGACAATACCGGCGACGACAGTCGCTGGCTGCGCCGCCTGTGGCTGCAGCTTAGCGGCGACGCGGCGGGCGGCAGGCTATACCAAAGCGGGCGCACTTTCCAGTTGAGGCTGGCGCCGACCCGCGCAACCGCAGCCGTCGAGCCGCTGGCACTGGAGCAGATCAATACCCTGTTGATCACCGGCGGGCTGGGTGGATTGGGGTCGTGGCTAGCGGGCGAGCTTTCAAGCCGGGCGAAGCGCCGCAGCGGCGGTCAACTCAATCTCATCCTGAATGGCCGTTCATCGCTGTCGGCAGCCCAACAGGCGCGACTGGATAGCCTGCGTCATGACAAGTGCAGCATTGTCTATTTACAGGCTGATTGTGCTGATCGTCAGGCACTGACCGCTGCGCTGGCCGAGGTGCTGCCACAGAGTGGACCGATCGATGGATTAATCCACGCCGCTGGCCTAAGCGCGCAGGGCAGCCTGTTTGACAGTGCACAAGCTGATTTCGACGCGGTATTGCATGCCAAGGTCAAGGCCACGCTGGTGTTGGATGAAGTGTTGGCGGCACAACCGTTGGCGTTGATCTGTTATTTCTCGTCCAGCTCAGCGATGCTTGGCGATATGGGGGCATGCAGCTACGCGATGGCTAACCGATTCCAGCAGGCCTATGCGCGTTATGTGCAGGCTGGACGTGCTCGGCGTGTCGTGGCAATCCATTGGCCGTTGTGGCGCAATGGCGGTATGGCAGTGGGCGAGCCGGCATCGACCGAATTTTATTTGAAGTCTAGCGGTCAGCGCATGCTGGAAAGCGCTGAAGGCCTGACGTTGTTGCAGCAGATTGTCGCCAGCGATGCCGATCACATGCTGGTGTTGGCCGGGGAGCCGGCGAAATTGCAGCAATTAGTGGACGGGGTGAATGATCCGGCACGCAAGGCAACGGCTAACCCAACTGTTAAAGCAACGGCGCGCCAACCCATGATTGAGCGGACGCGAAGCCGCCCCGAACTCAAAGGGCTGAGCGTGGAGCAGTCTCTGTTATGGGATTTGCGGGACTTGGCGAGCCGGCCTCTTAATGCCGAGCGGCATACGCTTGGCGAAGACACCAACTTGGCGGACTTCGGCTTTGATTCCATTAGTTTGGCGGAATACGCCGGACTATTGAGTCGCCACCTGAGCCTCAAGTTGACTCCAGAGCTATTTTTTAGCCATTCAACGCTTGCAAAAATCGCCGCCTATTTATTAGCACACCACCGGCAAGCGGTCGAAGCTTGTTATCGTGGTGAGGTAATCAGCGCAACTGAGCCGTTGCCGATGCCGGCTCCTGTCGTCGCGTCAACGTCGAATGCCGACACGATCGCCATTATCGGGATCAGCGGCCGCTTCCCTGGCGCTCGCAATGCCGATGAGCTGTGGCGCGTGCTGGCTGAGGGGCGTGATATGGTGGGCGAGATCCCGACTGATCGCTACGACTGGCGTGATTATTACGGCGATCATCGCGAGGATCCTCGCAAGACGCGCTGTATTTGGATGGGCAGCGTGCCAGGGGTCAGCGAGTTTGATCCGATGTTTTTTGAGATCTCGCCCCGCGAAGCGAAAACATTGGATCCTAGGCAGCGGCTGTTACTGCAGGAGTCCTGGAACGCGCTGGAAGATGCCGGCGTTGGCCCGCGCCACCTTGAAGCGCAGCGGGTTGGCATGTTCGTGGGCGTTGAGGAGGGCGACTTCCAGCGGCTGGCGAGCGAAGAAAGCCTAACCTCGGGCCATAATGGTATTTTGGCGTCGCGGCTAGCCTATTTTCTCAACCTGACCGGGCCGACGATGGCGATTAACACCGCCTGCTCGTCAGCGTTGGTGGCGCTGCATCAAGCGGCATTGAGCCTGCGTAACAACGAATGCGAGATGGCGGTTGTCGCCGGAGTCAACCTGATTTTCTCGCCAGACGCCTTTATTGGCATGACCCAGGCGGGGATGCTGTCACCGGACGGTAAATGCTTTGCCTTTGATCGTCGGGCCAATGGCATGGTGCCGGGCGAGGCGGTGTGCTGCGTCGTGCTCAAGCCTCTAAACCGAGCCGAGGCCGACGGCGACCCGATCTACGGCGTATTGCGAGGCAGCGGCATCAACTACGATGGCAAGACCAACGGTATTACCGCGCCAAGCGGCGCTTCTCAGCAGCGCTTATTGGAGGAGGTTTACCGGCGCGCGGGGATGAATACTGAAGCGGTAGAATATATTGTTACCCACGGTACCGGCACGCAACTGGGAGACCCGGTAGAGATTAACGCGCTCAACGATGCCTTCCGGGGCAACCAGCCAGGCCACTGCGCCTTGACCTCCACCAAAACCAATCTCGGCCATACTTTTGCCGCGTCGGGCTTGGTTAGCGTGATTAGCCTGTTGCAGGCGTTCCGCCACGAAACCATTCCGGCCAGCCTGCACTGCGAGCAGGAAAACGACTATATTCACTGGCAGCAAAGCCCGTTTTACGTCAACAAAACGAACAAGGCCTGGCCGGCGGCAGGCCGCGACAGTGAGCGGCTGGGCGCGGTTAGTGCATTTGGTATGAGCGGCACGAATGCCCATGTCGTACTGGAAAGCTACAGCCGTGAGCGTGACGCCTCGCCGTTCCGACGGTCCTGTTATTTGTTTGTCCTATCAGCCAAAACCGCTGAGACGCTGAAAGAAAAGATCGAACAACTGAGCGCGGCCCTACAGCATGGCGACTACCGCGATAATCAGTTGCCGTCGATCAGCTATACGTTGCTGGAAGGACGGCACCATTTTCGCCATCGCCTGGCGCTAGTGGCGGCGGATCTGGAAGAAGTGCTTTACACCCTTACGCAATATTTGGCTGGTGAAAAGCGTCCCAACCTATTTGTCGGCGAGGTGGAGCGCGAATTTTCCGGGCAGAAGACAATTGCGCGCTACATCAATCAGCTGCTGGATGATAGTCGCCACGCCAGCGAAGATGAAGCTAGGGAATTGTTGTTTGGCCTGGCGGATTTCTATCGCCAGGGTTACGACATCGACGGCCGGCGACTGTTTGCCGCGGCATCAAACGGTGCGCATAGCATGCCGCCGCGTTTGCCGCTGCCGGGCTATCCGTTCGCGCGCGAGCACTATTGGCCCGAAGTGCGCCGGCGTCAACAACCGCCCGCGCTCGTGGCGAGCCCGCACATGGGCCGGCTGCACCCGCTGGTGCATCACAATATTTCGACGCTGGCGACGCAACGGTTTGTCAGCCGCTTCAGCGGTCGCGAGACGTTCCTGGCCGATCACCGTATCGGCGATCAGCTTATCTTCCCCGGTGCCGCGTACCTCGAACTGGCTCGTGAGGCGATCGTCAGGGCGAGCGAGCTGCCGCCGCAGCAAGTCACATTACAGAACGTTGTGTGGCTACGGCCGCTGACTGTTGCGGTCGGTGGCGGCGAGCGTGACGTCGAACTGTACTGCGAGCTGGCCGTGAACGGCAACGACAGCGTGTCATTTAGGATTTATAGCCTGGACGGCGGGGCGCAGCAATTGCACGCCCAGGGCGACGCGCAACTGGCGGCCGTCGCTGCACCGTTGCCACAACCGCTCGATCTGGCGGAATGGACGGCTCGGTGCACTGTCAGTGAGCGAAGCCATGACGTGCTGTACCACGATTTCGAGGCGATGGGCGTCCATTACGGCGTGACATTCCGCGCGGCTAGCCAAATCCGCATCGGCCGCGACCAGGTGATGGGCCGGTTGACCCCCGAGGCACTTGATCCCCAATTAGAGGGTGTGCTGTTGCCGCCGGGCGTACTCGACAGTGCACTGCATATCGCAGCTTCATTGGAGAGCCGCCAGCAAGGCGCTGCCGAGCCGATGCTGCCTTTTGCGCTGGAAAGCCTACGATTGTACGGTTCAGTGGAACAGGCGCTCAGAGCTGGGTCACTGACGGTCACTGCTGCTTACAGTGAAGCTCGGCGTGGCGGCACGATCGAGAAAATTGACCTGCAAATTTGCAATGACGCAGGCCAATGTCTGGTTCAGCTGGAGGGTTTTAGCTCACGCAAGACTGGCGTTGAACCTCAACCGGTCCAGGCACCCGTCATGGCAGACAACGACAAAGGGGCAGACAGCGACGAGGCTTTGGGTCGCTTGATCCGGACGCCGTTTTGGAGACCCGTCGGCAGCTCTGGTGAATGGCTGCCGGCTGATGCCAAGCCGCAGTTGCTTTTGCTTGGATTGCCGGAGGCGACGGTTAGCGAGATACGCCGGCAGTTTGGCAATCAGGTGAGCGTACTGCCGGGTGCGCCAGGCGACAATGATGCCGCGGCCTACCAAGCGGCAGCGCTGGCGCTGCTCGAGTGGTTACAGCGGTTGCTCGGCGGTCATGCCGGCGGCTATTTGCAGCTTTTTGTGGGGCAGAGCCAGGACGATCTGCGCTTGACTGCACTGGATGCGATGCTGAAAACCGCGATGATTGAAAACAGCGCGTTGAAGGTTCGCTTGGTCGCGCTCGATCCCGAAATGGGCAATGACGCGATGGTTAAAGTGATCGTCGAGCAGAGCCGTTATCACAACAACGAACTGGTGCGAGTCTTCGCCAACGGCAGCCTGTATAGCAGGCAGTGGCGTGAGCTAGCACCCGCGCAACAGCCTGAGCAGACGCCGTTGCGCGACGGCGGTATTTATGCGATCACCGGTGGCGCGGGTGGGCTGGGCTTGATTTTCGCTGAACAGATCGTTAGCAACTGCCGTAACCCGGTGCTTTACTTGGCAGGGCGCTCAACCGTCAGTCAGCCGTTGCAACAAAAAGCCGATCGGTTGCGTGCACTGGGCGCCCAAGTTCACTACCAGGCGCTAGACGTGGGTAATGCTGCGGCGGTTAGGCAGTGGATCGACGACATCTATGCCAAAGAAGGCGCTTTACATGGGGTGATACACAGCGCGGGAGTCATCCGCGATAGCATGATCATCAATAAACCTGCTAGCGAGTTTGAGCAGGTGCTTGCGGCAAAGGTGGCCGGTATCGAGGCGCTCGATCAGGCGATCAACGACCGTGCGCTAGACTTCTTGGTATGTTGTTCGTCTCAGGCGGCGATGGGTAATCTTGGCCAGGTGGACTATGCCGCCGCCAACGCCTACATGGACGCCTTTATGCAGTACCGCCAAAATTTGGCTGGTGACGGCAAGCGCAAGGGACGTTCACTGAGCATCAATTGGCCGCTGTGGCGTGACGGCGGCATGAAGTTGGCTCCCGTGATCGAGCAGCAGATGCGGCAACGGCTTGGTATCGTGCCGATGCCGGTGGAGGAGGGCGTCGAAAGCCTGTGGCAACTGTTGAATCACCCGGTCAGCGCTCAGGGCTGGGTGGTTTATGGTGAGTCATCGCGGCTGGCGGCCATTGGCCAGCCGGTGGACGCCAAACCGCAGGCCCTGGCCAAACCCGCACCGGGACAGGCTGCCGGAACCACGAGCCTGAGCGATAGCGAACTGAAAAAAAGGATCGAAGCCTTTGTTACCCGAATTATCGCCGACGTGGTCCAGATCGATCCGGCAAAAATCCATCCGGCGGAAAAATTCGAAGTCTATGGCTTTGATTCCATCATGGCGGTGGGCGTAACCAATGAGTTGGAAAAACATCTTGGCTCGCTACCTAAAACTCTGTTGTTCGAGCATGTCAATATTGCCGGCATGGTTGACCATTTCGCGGTGAAATACCGTGACCATTTTGTCGCGATGTTCAGCACGAACGAAGATCAGGAGGCTTCGCGTGGCGCTCAAGTGCCAGCTATTGAACATCGAGTGCCAACCATTAAACAAAGTGCTGTCGAGCCTGCGTCAGCGCAGCCGTTGTCGCGGAATCGTTTCGCTGCAGCCCATTCCAACGTCAACAGTCCAGCCGCACCAAGCGTCACGCCCGGTGCGTCTGGTGAGCGTATCGAGGACAACGAGTTAGAGAACTATATTGCAGTGATCGGCCTTGGCGGCTATTACCCGGGGGCGGACAGCATCGATGAGTTTTGGCAAAACTTAGCCAATGGCGTTGACTGCATGAGCGACTTTCCTGCAGATCGGTGGGACCACAGCAAAATCTATTACAAGAACCGTAAGGTACTCGGCAAGACCACTTGCATAAACGGCTCCTTCATCAAGGACGTTGACAAGTTCGACTACAGCTATTTCAAGATGCCCAAGGTCTATGCCGACCATATGTCGCCGGAGGTCAGATTGTTCCTCCAGGTGGCGGTGCATACTTTTGAAGATGCCGGCTACTCGAAAGAAACCATGCTGAGCCGCTATAACGGCGATGTCGGCGTACTGTTGGGCACTATGTCCAATGATTACCATTACTACGGTTTCGAGAGCAACTTATTCCGTGGCTCGATGGCTTCCGGGTCAGGCATGGCGACCATTCCGATGACGGTGTCTTATTTTTACGGCCTCACAGGTCCGAGCCTGTTTATCGATACCATGTGCTCGTCGTCCTCGACCTGTATCCACACCGCTTGCCAGATGCTCAAGCATGATGAGACCAAGATGGTGCTGGCTGGTGGCCTTAATCTGATGTATCACCCGTACACCACGGTGAATACATCCCAAGGCAATTTCACATCGATCACCTCGGAGTCGGTTAACAGCTACGGGGTGGGTGCGGATGGTACGGTGATTGGCGAAGGCGTCGGGGCGGTACTACTCAAGCGTTTGGATCGAGCCATTGCCGATCGGGATCAAATCTACGGTGTCATCAAAGGCTCAGCGATAACCAACGCCGGCGAGCGTAACGGCTTCAACGTGCCTAATCCGGATTTGCAAACCCAGGCAATTCGCCAAGCGATGGATCAGGCCAAAGTGCACCCGTCCTCGATCTCCTATATCGAAGGCCATGGCTCTGGCACTAAGCTAGGGGACCCGATCGAGGTGTTGGGATTGAATAACGCGTTTCGCTGGGCGACTGACGACAAGCAGTTTTGCTATCTCGGTTCAATCAAGTCAAATATCGGTCACTTGTTGGCGGCGTCGGGCATTGCAGGCTTAACTAAAACCTTGCTGCAGTTCAAGCATAGGCAGATTGTGCCATCGATCCATTCGAGCCAGCTCAACCAGGATATCGATTTTGCCGATACGCCGTTTGTCGTGCCACAGCAGTTGATCGAATGGCGCCAGCCGGAGCGCATCGTCAATGGCCGCAAGCAGGTATTCCCGCGCCGGGCGGGGCTCACCTCGATTGCTGCTGGTGGCATGAACGCCCATATGATCGTCGAGGAATACCCCGTGCCAGCGGATAGCGCCGGACACATCCCAGAAGATCAGCTGGTGTTTGTCTTCTCGGTGCACAAACTGGCGCTGTTGGCGGAAAACCTGACAAGCTTTAGGGATTGGCTGGCGAGCAGTGAGGCACCGCTGGCACAAATCGCCTATACGCTACAGGTGGGCAAAAACAATTTACGCAACCGGCTGGCGATTCGCTGTCGCACCCGCCAGGCGCTGTCCCGTGCGCTTAACGCTTGTATTGACGGGCATTATCAATCCGATGCGGACAGCAAGATCTTCTACCGCTTCCAGGAAAGCGACGCGGTACAGACACTGGAGCGCGACTCAAACGATCCGTTGGCGCTGCTGCTGACCCAGTGGCTGAACGGCGATAATCAAGTTGATTGGACCAGTCTATATGCCCAACCGCCGGTGCGGATCAGCTTGCCGGCCTACCGTTTCGAGAAAACGCGCTGCTGGTATACCGAGGAAGGGTACGAGTCGTCGATCGTCAATCCGCTGATGTTTAAAAACAAGCTGCATCCACTGGTGGCAGAAAACTGCTCGACTCCGCAGCCAGGCGCGATATTCCGTACCAACTTCGTCGAAGACGAACTGCTGGATTATGTCTACAGTGGACGGGGTGGCCGGCGCTTGAGCGCTTTCAACTTTGCCGATGTCGCACTGGCGATGCCGGCATTGGCGTCTCGGTTCGACGGCCGCACGCTGTCGGTGTCCTGTGCTTTCGAACACTATATCGCCGACTGGTCGACGGTGACCGGGCTGGAGTACCGGTTGTCCGAGATTGACAGCGAGCAACTGGAACTGGAATTCGAATTCCGTCGCAGTGGTGAACAGCTTGCCAACCTGGGCTTTGCCGTGATCAATCCACTGACCGGCGACGAGCCGCCCCTATCGCAACAGTGGTTGGACGATGTCCGCGAGTTGCTGAATCGCCAGGCGCTGCAGGCGGGCCGCCAGCTCAGCGCTGCCGAAGTCAGTCGGCGACTGACACAAGCCGGTTATGATTTCGCCCCTTATTTGGACGATGACGGCGAATTGGCAATTGGCCGCAGCGGCCTGTTGCTGAAGGGGCGGCCGCCGGTTAACCGTCACAACCATTATGCTGGCAACGTACAGCTATCGCCTTACCTGGCGACGACCATTGATAAAGCGTTTTACTTGTTGCTGGATGAACTAGGGTTGCCGCAAGGCCGAGTCATCGTGCGCAATATCGAACGGCTTTGCTGCTACAACACGCCAGCAGGCGGCTTCTCCGTGGTGCTCTCGGGAATGGGGCTGCATGATAACGAACTATCACTTCGCTTACTGGTGCTGGATGAGCGGGAGCAAATTTGCGTCAAGGTCGACAAAGTCAGTCTGTATCTTGGCAAACAAGAGGTAGCGAGTGTCGATCGAAAACACTTCTTACTGACTGGGACAGCTGAAACAGCCAATATGCCGGCCGCTGTGCTCGCCCGGCCGCTGCTTGAGCCGGCGGGCCAGCCTACTGCAGCTAGGATGGAAAAGCAGGAGGCTAAGCCGCAGACCGATGATAGCGAAGCTGGCTTGAGCGAAAAAATTCTTGCTTTTATCCAGCAGGAGTTACAGGACAAGCTGGGCTTTGCGGCGCAGGACATCGGCGAGTCGACTCAGGTTCATGATCTAGGGCTGGATTCGATTATGGTCGTGCAGCTGACCGATAGCGTGAACAAACGCTTCGGTACCAAACTGATGCCTGATTTATTTTATGAAAAACAGCAGCTCGGCGAGTTGGTGGCAAGGCTGGAAGCCGCCTAAGGCGATTGACTGAATCTGACGCATCGGCCCGGTACGCAATGCTGCCGGGCACACCAGAACGGGAAGGGCATTCAGAGCCATGGAAAAGACAACTGCAAACGATCTAAATGACATCAGCCTGCCCACCCAGCGGCGTGCCGGACAACGGCAAACCGTGCAGCAGCAAACCCGACGGCAAATCGGTGGTGGCGTAGACAGCGGGGCCAAATCGGAGCCAAACGCTAGCAAAGTGGCGATCGTTGGTTTCGCCGGGCGCTTTCCCGGTGCCGATAATACCGAGGAATTTTGGCGTTTACTGGTGCAAGGGCGCTCGGCCATCGGCGAGTTCCCTTATTGGAACCTGCCGGGCATCGCTGAACGCCGCCACCTGCGCAAAGAGTTTGCTTGCCCGGGGGGCTTCATCAAGGATCCGATGGCGTTTGACGCCGATTTCTTTAAAATCTCCGCGCGTGAAGCCGAAGCGATGGACCCTCAGCACCGCATCGTGCTGGAGCAAACTTGGGCTGCTTTTGAAGACGCGGGGATCCCCCCGCAAAGCCTGCGCGGTAGCGATACCGGGGTTTATATCGGCGTATCGTCAGCCGACTATAACGGCTTACTGGCTCGTACGGCGGCAGGTGCCCACGATGCTACCGGCAATGCCCACTCGATCATTGCCAACCGTATCTCCTACCTGTTCGATTTTCACGGCCCCAGCGCGCCGGTCGATACGGCCTGTTCGAGTTCGTTAGTGGCAGTGTATAAGGCGGCGCAAGCCATTCTTACCGGTGACTGCACGGTAGCGGTCGCCGGCGGGGTCAATCTCTGTTTTGAGCCCATGGTATTCATTGGCGCCGCAAAGGCAGGCATGTTAAGCCCTACCGGCCGTTGCAAAACCTTTGCCGCTGATGCCGACGGCTATGTGCGGGGCGAAGGTGTGGGCGTGTTAATCCTCAAGGATTATCAACAAGCACTGGCCGATGGCGACAACATCGTGGCCACGATTATTGGCTCGGCGAGAAACCATGGTGGCCACGCCAATTCGCTGACTGCGCCTAACTCCACGGCCCAGGCCAAACTGATCAAGCAAGCCTGTCGGGGCGTTGATATTGACAGCATAAGCTATATCGAGGTCCATGGTACAGGCACCCGGCTTGGAGATCCCATTGAGATCAGCGGACTCAAGCAGGCATTTGCCGAGTTAGGCCGTAGCAGCGAGCGGCGCTGTTACCTCGGCTCAGTAAAAACCAATATTGGCCACCTCGAATCTGCCGCCGGTATCGCCGGATTGATCAAGACATTGCTCATCCTCAAGCACGGCTACTTACCCAAGAGCTTGCATAGCGAGCAGCTCAATCCCTATATCGACTTGGCCGGCAGCCCTTTTGAAGTGTTGCAGCAAGCGCGAGCGTGGCCGCAACCGTCCGACACTCCCCGTCGTGCAGGTGTCAGCTCGTTCGGTTTTGGCGGCACCAATGCTCACATCGTACTGGAGGCGGTTGAGCCACCGGTCGGCGTAACGGCACAAGGCAGCGCGGCGACGATCTTTCCGATATCGGCCAGGACACCCGAAGCACTTAAATCGCGGGTCAAGCAGTTGATCGACTTTATAGCGCAACGGCCCCAGCTTGCGTTACCGGATTTGGCCGCCAGCTTGCAGTTGGGACGTGAGGCGATGGAATGCCGGCTGGCCATAGTGGCAGACAGTCGAGACAGCCTTCTGGCTCAGCTCGGACACTATCTGGCCAACGGCGACGATCAGGGTGGTGAGCCTGCCGGCGACATTGCGACGGGTGAGGTGCTCCGAGCGCTGCAACAACAAGATCGCGACACGTTGCTTGCGTTATGGCGCCGGGGTGCAACCGTTGACTGGCGGCAGCTTTATCCAGATGGCCGGGCACATCGAATCCCGTTGCCGACCTATCCGTTTAGCCGTGAAGTTTATTGGATCAGCGATGCTCTGGCGGCCGAGCATTCGGGTGAGCCGATCTTACATCCTTTAGTGCAACGTAATACCTCGGATCTGGCGGGGCAACGTTTCAGCAGCCGATTTAACGGCAACGAATTCTTCTTTGACGAGCATCGGGTCAATGGCGTCAAGATCCTGCCAGGGGTCGCTTACTTGGAAATGGCCAGGGCCGCGATCGAGTTGTCGCTTGCCGGCGATGAGACACTAGTCCAATTAAAGCATATCGCGTGGCAGCAACCGATGCGCCATGACGGTAGTGAATTGTCAATCGACATTGAGCTGTCAGAGCAAGACAATGGCGAGATTCTGTTTGAGATTCTTGGCGCTACCGTTGATGGTCCAAGCTACTGCCGCGGCGCGGCGTTGGTCGGCGCTGCGCAAGCCTTACCGCAGCTGGACCTGCCGGCCATCGCCGCGGCCACCGAGCAGCAGCGACTGGCGTCACAGCAATGCTACCAAATCTTCGGCGAGATGGGGCTGGACTATGGAGAACACTTCCGCGGGATCAGCGAATTACAGGCGGGCAACGGCCAAGTGCTGGCCAAATTAGCGTTGCCTGGCGCGTTCTCAGAAGCCGATGAATGCGACGAGTCGCTGCGCTTGCCTCCCGGCCTGCTCGATTCAGCGTTGCAGGCGGCATTAGGACTGGCGTTGTTGGATCCGGCTCAGTCGGATGATCGTCGTGAGCCACTGGTGCCGTTTGCGCTGGACGGCGTGATTTTTGGTGATTTGAACCTGCTCGGCAACGGTTGCTATGCATGGGTACGTTATGCCGTTAATCACCAGCCTGGACGGATTAACAAGTTGGACGTGGATCTGTGCGACGCCCAGGGCCGGGTGGCGCTGCGTCTGCTTGGCTTCTCGTCGAAAAGATTGGATAGCAACCAGACTAAGCCGTTGGTGATGGCACCGGTTTGGCGAGATAAAGCGCCACGTCAGAACGGTAACCGGCACTACAACCGGCAATTGATCTTACTGGCGGGTAATCTACCCATTATGCTGGACAAACTGGCAGACTGCTGCCAGGAGCGGATATCGGGCCGGCAGATCAGCGTCGAGCAATTGCCTGCCGTTGCTGAAGACCCCGCCTTGGCGTTGCCATCCCTGGCTGGCGTTTTGCTTGGTCACCTGAAAGAAAACCGATCGGATAGCTTGGTGCAATTGGTCCTGCTTGACAGTGATCATGGCTCACAGCTCACCGCCCCAGTCTTCGCGTCACTGCAAGCGCTGCTCAAGACCGCCAAAAACGAAGGACTGATCGCTGCTGCCCAGTTCATCGAGGTGCCTGGAATCCATTCGCCTGAGTGGCTGGCGAAGTTATTGCTCGAGAATAGCGATCAGGATGACGAGCGAGTTCGCTATCAGGATAGCGTGGGAGGCCAGTATCAGCGCCAAGTGGCGTCCTGGCGGGAAACGGCGTTGACCGCCGCCGGAGCCGCGCCGTGGCGCGCTGGTGGCGTCTACCTATTGAGCGGCGGCGTAGGGGGATTGGGGCTGCTGCTAGCCGAAGCGATTGCCCGAGAAGCGCATGGCGCCAAGTTGATCCTGGCTAGCCGCTCAGCTGGCCAATTGTCGCCTAAAACCGCCGAACGGATTGCCAATATCAAAAAGTTAGGTGCTCAAGTGCAGCTTGAGGCGGTGGACGTGGCTAATCGGACCGCTGTTGATGAGCTAATCGTGAGGTGCGAGCGGGAGTTTGGCGGGATAAATGGCATTTTTCACTGCGCCGGTCTTACCCGAGACAGCCTGCTGAGCAACAAGAGCGAGGCCGATTGGACGGCGGTGCTGATGCCGAAGGTGGCAGGGGCGCTGAATCTGGATCGGGCTAGCGCTCATCTTGCGCTGGATTGCTTTGTCCTGTTTTCGTCGGTTTCCGCGGTGATTGGTAATGTCGGCCAGGGCGACTATGCGCTGGCCAACGCCTTTTTGGATGAATTTACCGGCTGGCGTCACCACCAGACAGCCATGGGCCATCGCCATGGCCGCACGCTCACGGTGAACTGGCCGTTATGGCGCAATGGTGGGATGCAGATTGATCCTCAACGCGAGCAACTCATGGTCGAGCAGACGGGTATCCAACCGTTGAGCGATCAAGGTGGCCTAGCGCTGCTGCGTTGGGCGCTGGCTGATGCTAGCGCACCCGAGCGGTTGATGGTGTTGGAAGGCAATACCGCCAAAATTAAAGCATTTATCGCGGCTCAGTGGCATGAGCCAGTAGCGGCTATGTTTGACGAGCCGAGCGCAGCCGAACAGCCTGCCGCGCCGACGACGCCAGTTCGAGTGGACGAGCCGTCGCCAACGGCCAACGCCCATGACGAATCCGGGCACGGGGATTTGACCGAGCCGGCGATCCGTTATTTCAAGCAACTGCTATCGACGACACTGAAGCGGCCTATAGAGAAAATCGACAGCGATGGCTCCTTCGAACGCTACGGCGTTGACTCGATCATCCTCACCGAGCTGACGACTAAACTGGAGCAGAGTTTTGGCTCGCTACCGAATACTTTGCTATACGAATACCAAACGGTGCGTGAACTGAGCGAGTACTTTATTCACCATCATCGCGAGGCGTTGCAGCGGCGGGTGCTTAGCGAGTCGGGTAATCGGCACCCGACCGTCAAGGACGTACCGAAGACAGAGAAAGTGGAGAGGGTGGAGCAAATTGCGGCTGCGACGCAGATGACCGCGCGCAAGCGTCGTCGCCGCACCACGCAGCAAGACACACCGTCAATGATCAGCCCAAGCCGTGAACTGGCGATCGTCGGTATCAGCGGGCGCTACCCTGGCGCCGAAGATTTGGAGACGTTTTGGCACAAGCTGGCCGGCGGCGAAGACCTTATTAGCGAAGTGCCCACGCAGCGCTGGGACCACCAGGCTTATTTTGCTGATCAGCGCAACCGGCTTGATAAGACCTATTGTAAATGGGGTGGTTTTCTCGATGGGGTGGAAGAGTTCGACCCGCTGTTTTTCAACTTGTCGCCTCGCGAGGCGGAAATCATCAATCCCAATGACCGACTGTTCATTGAAACATGTTGGAACTTGCTGGAAAGCGCTGGACTGACCCGACAACGGCTAAAACAGCAGTATCAGCAGCAGGTTGGCGTGTTTGTCGGCGTAATGTACCAACAGTACCAGGCGTTTGAAGCGGACTTCGTTAGAGAGTCGCTGGTGTCCGTGACTTCATACAGTGCGATTGCTAACCGGGTATCGTATTTCTTTGATTTTCAGGGACCCAGCTTGGCGATTGACACGATGTGTTCGTCGTCGATCTCCGCCATCCATGCTGCTGGTGAGGCCCTGCGCAACGGCGATTGCCGGCTGGCGATTGCCGGTGGTGTTAACCTAACGTTGCATCCCAAAAAATACATCGGCCTGAGTATCGGTAAAGTGCTTGGCAGCCAAGCCAGCAGCCGCAGCTTTGCCGACGGCGATGGTTATTTGCCGGCGGAAGGGGTCGGCGCAGTCTTACTTAAGACACTGGCCGATGCCGAACGCGATGGCGATCGGATTCTTGCAGTGATCAAGTCGACCGCCGTCAATCATGGCGGCCATACCCATGGTTTTTCGATGCCCAGTGCCAAGGCGCAGGCGGCGCTGATCGACAGCAACTTCAAGCGGGCAGGGGTGGATCCGCGCACGATCAGTTATGTGGAGGCGGCGGCTAATGGATCAGCAATGGGCGACGCCATCGAGCTTAGTGCGTTGAATCGAGTCTTTGGCCAAGCCGGTGTTGCCAACCAATCCTGTGCAATGGGTTCGGTCAAGTCGAATATCGGCCACGCCGAGGCGGCGTCGGGCATGTCCCAACTCAGCAAGCTGGTATTACAGCTGCAACACCAGCAGCTAGCGCCATCTCTGTTGCTCGGTCCGCTTAATCCTAAGCTGGACTTTGAGAATTCACCTTTTGTATTGCAACGCGAGTTGGGCCATTGGCCCCAGCCCGTGATTGAAACGGACGGGGTGAGTCGCCAATATCCGCGCCGGGCGGCGCTCAGCGCCTTTGGTGCTGGTGGCTCCAATGCTCACCTGGTGCTTGAAGAATATCAGAGCTATCAGGAGAACCAAGGACATCTGTCGGATGATGTCGCTCAGGTTGAGAACGGCGTCCTTTATATTGTGCCGATGTCGGCGAAAAGCGCCCGCTCGTTGCACCAGGGGGTGGCGAGGTTGGCACGCCATTTCGATACCCATTCGGATTTGCGGCTCAACGACGTTGCCTACACCCTGCAAGTTGGCCGGGAGGCGATGCCGTGGCGACTGGCGTTGCTAGTGAAAAGCATGGATGAGTTACGCGCTGCGCTGTGCAAGATTGTGCAGATGCTGGACCACGGTGACGGGATGGCCGCGTTGGATAAGCTCGATTTGCCGTTGTTCTTTGGCAATATTGACGAGGTTCCTGCGGCGACGGCTAGCCTGCTATCCGGTCCTGGCGCCGACGCGTTAAGCCGCAGCCTGATTGCGGCCGATGAGCGACAACAGCTGGCGCTATTCTGGACGCAGGGCGGTGAGATTGCTTGGGACGATCTGGCGGAAAATACTGCTGCTGGCTATGGCGTAAAAATCGTCCCACTGCCGACTTATGCGTTTGATAAAAAACGCTACTGGCTGGAGCAGTCCAACACGCCAAAAACGCTGCATGACAACGCCACGGCGGCTAGCGCTACGCAGCAGACCTTGGATAGTACGGCAGTGAATGTGGTCGATGAGCCTGCCCACCACGAGGAGACTGTCGCTGAACATGGGCTGCGCGTGTTGGCGGGTTTGCTGGGTATGCAACCAGAAGAGTTGTCGCCGGCCAAGCCACTCAGTGCCTATGGTGCTGACTCCATCGTCATGGTCCAGTTAGCGATGCAGCTACAAGCGGAAATAGATCCTGAGTTAGCGTTGGCCAATATCCAGCAGTGCGTCACGATTCAAGACTTGCTTGCGTTGCTGAACGAACGGGGTGAGCGGGTAAGCGCAAAAGGGCCAATGCTGCCAGTAAAAATCAGCGAGCTTTTTACCCGTCCAACGACGCACTTCTTGGAGCTGCAGCGGCTCAATACGGTGGATGATGGCCAACCCATCTTTTGGTTCCATGGTGCCCTTGGTGGCAGCGAGATATACCAAGAGTTGGCCCAGCATATCGACCGGCCGTTTTTCGGACTCCAAGCCAAAGGATGGATGACTGAACACGAGCCGCTTCAGGGAATCGAGGCGATGGCGGCCTATTATGTTCAAGCGATCCAATCGGTGCAGCCCCATGGTCCCTACGATCTTGGCGGATACTCGCTCGGTGGCATGCTGGCCTATGAGGTGACTCGGCAACTGCAGGAATCGGGGGAAGCGGTAACGACTTTGGTGATGCTGGATTCGCCGGATGTTACCGGTGAGCGCACCGCCAAGCTGACCGATAAGACCCGACTGCTACAGGCAGTCAATATGTCTTTGCAAATGACGATCAGCGACACGCCGGAACGTTTTGCCGACGTATTAATTCACCGGGACGAGATTGATCTGTCGTTGCCGCATCAAGAATATCGGCAGCAATTGATGGCGTTGGCGCGGCAGCGAGGGCTAAAGATAAGTGATGACCGTTTGCAGCATATGATGGAGCAAGTGGCGCGGATTCAGCAATCCTACCAGGTGGAGCATTATCGGATTCTGCCTTTGCCGAAGGCGGAGGAAGTCGCTTGCTATTACTTCCGTAATGCCAGTGGCTTGTGGATGGGAGATTTGGAGCCCTATTTCTCCACCGACAGCCGAGAATTTGCGGCCTTCAATCACACCAATTATTGGCAAGCGTGGCAACGGCAATTGCCGAGCTTTGAGATGATTGAGGTGAACTCATCCTGCCATATGACGTTGTTGACCGAACCCGAGGTGTTTGACGTGATCGCAGAGTTCTGCGTGTCGCTGTATGGGTCAGAATGGATCGAGGGTAAGCGCGGGGTCAAGACTGTCTTGACGTAGGAGGTTGCTTTCGACGCCTGCGTGTTAAATAAAATGGTCCATCTACCTAACTAGGCAGATGGACCATTTGTATGGGCGCAATGAGGCTACCCCAATTAGGGCCGTTCTAAAGTGGAAATTTCCGGCCCTGATTTAGGGTAGCCTCAATCAACTTGCTTTACACAGCGGGATCGGCGTGCGCTTGTCTTGTTGCCCAACAGAAACACGGCGATGTTCGCATCGCTCTCCGGCTCTAGCACAAGTTGAGTTGCTGCGCTATTATGGTACGCAATGCGTATCGTGCCTCTAGGCTATGTCGGAACCTACACAACAGGAATTTTTGCGAGCTGCCAAAGAGCAGCTTGGCGTAACCTGGGACGGACTTGCAACTGCCAGCGGTATTAGCCCGCGCGCGATGAAGACGTACCGGATGCCGAATACGTCGAAGGATTACCGCCCCCTTCCTAATCTCGCACGCGCGGCGATTCTGCGACTGCTCCAGGACTGCAGAAAACGGCACACAAAACAAGCTTGACATGGTACTCATTGCGTACCAAACTAGCTGTGTTATCCGCGCAGCTGCGCGACGGGCGACATATGAACCCAAGACCGAATTTTACGGGGGAGGGATGCTGCCGATGAACTCGAATCACATCGACCAGGACACCGAACGAGCGGTTCGGTACTTCCTCACGCTGATTGCCGACCGTTACGACATAGCCGGCGCGATTCTCTACGGAAGCCGGGCGCGGCGTACCCATCGGGCCGACAGCGACGCCGATGTGGCTGTCCTGCTGAAAGGAGAACATCAGCGATTCCTCACCACCAAGCTTGAAATGGCCGACATCGCATTTGACGTGCTGCTGCAAACGGGCATTCTCATCTCGCCGCTGCCGATCTGGCTTGATGAATGGGAGCATCCAGAGACCTATTCAAACCCTTCGTTGCTCCACAACATCAACCGGGAAGGCGTTAGGCTATGAGTGACCAAAAATTGACGCCCGTTGCGTTAATGGCGAAGGCGGAGCGGGCATATGCATCCGCCCGCGTACTGCTTGACTTAGGCGACGTGGATGGCGCAGTGAATCGCGCCTACTATGCGATGTTCGATGCAGCGCGCGCTGCGCTTTTGGCGTCGGGGGCCCCCGTCGAACCGGATGTGGGTCGTACTCATAGCGGTCTGATGGGGCCTTTGGCAACTATCTTGTTAAGAACGGTCCAGTATCGAAAGACATGGGACGACTGCTAAACCGCGCTGAGGAAATTCGCTTAGTAGCGGATTATAAGGATGAGTCGGTTGCATTGGGCGATGCTCAAGAAATGGTGGAGCAGGCCGAGGCCTTCGTTGCCGCTATGCTGGGTCAGTTTATGCCAGAGAACCCGAATGAAACTTATCACCGGATAAAACCATGAGGCCGGTAAGCCGACAACGCATCCGCTTGTGTTGTGACATTTATCCGCTCTTCTCCGCGTGTCCACTACAGTTGGTTTGAAGTAGAATCAGATTTGTGCTGTTGTACATCAAACCGGATTGGGGTATGGGTATAAAAGAATGCACGAGAACTTGGTAGTCCTCCGCGTTTCCCTCAACTCAAGCGACAATTGGGGCGGAACGCTACATCGAGGCTGTAGAAGCACCCGAGGGTGTGCCGCTGGTTTTGCTTGACGGCACCACCATTCTGCTGCCGGATTCTGCCACGCAGGCAATTGAACTGCTGCGGAAGCGGTTTGGCGTCGCGATCGAGTACGGCTGTGGCCGAGAGTGGGAATTCGCCAATAAGGCACGGGCAGCTGGTGTATCCGAGAGGCTTGTTCAGCTCGGTCATGTAGTGCAGGACGTGAGTGGCGTGTCTGTGGAGGACATGGTGCGTGCAGCAATCACAGCCCCGGAAGCGACCTACGCTGATTGGTCGGCCCTGTATTTCGCCAGCATGGAAATGCAATGATTCATCTTCGTTGGAAGTTTTTGTACGACGCGCCTGATCCGGAGACTTTCGACTCGTCTAAGCCGAGGCCTTACCTGATAGATAATGACGTAATTAGGATGCGCTGTTGCGCGCAAAGTAAAAATGGCTCTTCCTCACTTTGTGTGAAGTTTGCGCGGCGAATTAGCACCGATTCAACACGCGAGCATGAAGCATCGAAAAGCTGACGCGGCCACACATTTGGCGTTCGAGGAACTTGAGCCGATTGATATAGCCTTCGATGATGTCGTGGCTGTAGGGTGTTAGCAGTGCTGCCTATACTGCGTCGTAGTCGTGGCCAATGCCTGCTGCAAACCGCTGCATTTCTGGTACACCGCTGGCCTGCGCCTGGCGCAACCAGCTTGCCAACGCTTCATGTGCGCGGCGCTTGACTCTGTGGCGAACTCGAGCGACAGCCTCCAGATCGCCACAATCAGTGGATTTCGCTCGCCGAGCCGTTGAACAAAGCGCTCGATGTGCCGCTTGTTGTCGTCGGTAAGCGACGCCGTGCCCCGACTCAGCTACCAACAGCTTATGCGGTGAGTGGAGAGCACCGCTCGTGGCACATACGTGCGTCGCTGCTGCGTGGGCGTACAGGCTTGTCGCCAAGGCTGCATGGCTTGGCGCACTGTCTGGCGACAGTTACTTTTGCCGCCGGCGCATTGACTCAGTTTTTTTGCTACCGAGCGGAGCCTATTGCCTCATGTAATGTGTTACCCGTCAGCATGCTGGCGGGGGCGACTGATGGCGAGACGGCTCAGCATGCGAACACGACGGGAATGGATAGAGGCGGTCGGCGAGCGGTACCGCCGTTCTGATCGGAGCGAGAAGCGCGCGATACTGGACGAGTTTGTCCAGGTGACGGGATATCACCGCAAGCACGCCATCCGTGTGCTGTGCCGCGAGCCTGTGCCGCCGAGGACGAAGCCCGGCCCCCAGCGACGCTACGACGATCAGGTGCGGGCCGAGTTGACCATGCTGTGGGAGGCGGCCGATCGGATCTGCGGCAAACGACTGAAAGCCCTCATTCCAACGCTGACCGAAGCGATGACACGGCATGGTCACCTGACGCTATCCAAGCAGGTTCGCCAACGGCTGAGCCAGATCAGTGCCGCCACCATTGACCGGCTGCTGCATGACGTGCGCGAACAGGCTTTCGCGGGTCAACGCCGACGCGCTGGTGGAGCGGGTAACGCAATTGGCCGTGCAGTGCCGATCCGCACCTTCGCTAACTGGAATCATCCGCCACCCGGCTATCTCGAGGTTGATTTCGTCGAGCATTGCGGTGGCACCAAGATCGACGGCGACTTCGTGCATCGCTTCGTGATGACCGATATCGCGACCGGCTGGACCGAATGCCTGGCCATGTCCTATCGAAGCGGTGCGTTCGTTCTCGAGCACATTGAACGGGTCAGCCGAGCATTGCCATTTGCGCTGCGTGGTCTGGATTGCGATAACGATACAGCCTTCATGAATGAGGCCGTATTCGACTACTGCCAGGCAACGGGCATCGAGTTGACGCGCTCTCGTGCGTATAAGAAAAATGACCAGGCGTGGGTCGAGCAAAAGAATGGATCAGTCGTGCGCCGCCTCGTCGGGTATGGCAGGTTACGCGGACTTGAAGCCACGCAAATCCTTGCCTGCCTTTACGAGGTGTCACGTTTGTACATTAACTTCTTCCAGCCTTCATTTAAGCTAAAATCGAAGACACGTCATGGCGCGAGAGTCATGAAGCGGTATGAAGCGCCGTTGACGCCGCTTGAGCGCGTGCTGCGCTCGGCGTCGGTGCCACAGGCAACCAAACGCAGACTACGTGCTCAGTTTCGAGCGCTCGATCCACTGGAGCTGTTGAGCCGCATGCGCGAAGCGCAGCAGCACGTCGCACAATGTAGCCAATCCGGCACGACGCCGACGCAGGCAACCCTACCTGCTCGCGTTCCCCTCGCGGATTTCCTGGCGAGTCTTGGCACAGCGTGGCAGGACGGCGAGGTCAGACCAACGCATCAGCGAAAGGCGCGTGTGCCTCACACTTGGCGCAGCCGGGAAGATCCATTCGAGCATACGTGGCCGACGATACAGCAATGGCTGGAAACCGAGCCCGGCATCACGGCCAAGAAGCTACATGAGCGTCTCGTCACCATGGCACCGGCGATGTATTCCGGCGCGCAGCTACGTACCCTGCAGCGCCGTGTGAAGGCATGGCGATCGAACCGCGCCAGAGAACTGGTAGCCAGAATACTTGGCGATGCCGACGCGATGAAGGCTGGCGCTGCTACGCAGCACCAGCCTTCATCGAAAAATAATCGGAGAGTGACAATTACCCGGGAGTAACATCATCCCATGAGGCAATAGGCCGGCCATTCTGCTTGACGCTATCCACCCCGCCTCATTCTGTCCAGCCATCCACATCCGCCACAGCTTCATCGATAAACTGCTGCATATCAGGGGCGGCCATGTCCGACTGTGCGACAAGCCGGGACTGATGGCGGCATTCCTGCGCAAAGTCGGGGCGACGCATATCGGGCACCCAAATTTGTATCGGGCGAAGTCCTGCCTTGCGCAGTGCGTCACGGTGTTTTTGAACGCGTAAATTTACATGTGCCATATCGCTCCCCCCCTCTGAATTACATGTAACTTTCTAGGGCTATTGTCCGTCTCATGCAATCCTGCTTGGAGCGCTGTACCGCTGGCTCCAGTGGATGGCCGCCTCCACCGACGCGCTCGGCCCGGCTTTTTAGAGCGTATTAGGCACTTTTGTCAAATTTTTGACACCTCCCGGCAGCCTGTTCGCTCCCGCTATCGGAGTCGGCGAACAAAGAAGTCCTTGCGAGCCACAATCAGGCCCGCCCATGCCACGCCTGACATGCCTTGCGCGCATTTCGCGTCAATGCACATCGACAGCCTCCGTGGCCAACTGCCGTGCGCACGCGATGGCCTGCTCCATTGCCGTCACGATTTCTTCCCGTGCTGCCGCGTCGCCCACCCGCAGCGCGTAGGACGGATGCCACGTGGCGACCAGCCACGTATCGCCGAGCCGCACAGGAGCGTGCAGGTAGTCCTGCAGGTTGACGTTGCGGCGCAGGACTGCCCCTAACGCCGTGGCACCCAGCGTGACGATGACGGTCGGCCGCACCCGCGCCAGTTCTTGCTCTAGCCAATGGGCGCAAGCGTCGATCTCGCGTTGCGCTGGCGTTTTGTGCAAACGCCGCTTGCCGCGTGCAATCCATTTGAAATGCTTGACCGCATTGGTCAGGAAGACCGTGTCGCGCGGCACGCCGGCGCGGCGCAGCGCCTCGTCCAGTACTTGACCCGCGGGGCCCACGAACGCGCGGCCGGCCAAGTCCTCGTAGTCGCCTGGTTGTTCGCCGATCAGCATCATCCGGGCGGTTTCCGGGCCGTGGCCCGGCACCGGCTGGGTAGCATTGCGCCACAATTCACAGCGACGGCATTCGTCGAGCGAAGGCGGGACCGGTCGTGACGGCCCCGCGTGTCGCGCGTCCACGGCGACCCGCTTGCCTGTCATCGCGCGCACTGCGCTAGCCTGCGCCATACGACGCGCGCCACTTCGCGCGTCAGCGATCATTGCCGGTATCAGTGGTCCCTCGGGTAAGCTTTTCCAAAAGCGCACCGGCATGTGCTGGTGCAGCGCCGTTTCGTTCAACCGCGCCGGATTGAAAGTGCTTTTGTAATAGGCGAGCCACAGCGATTCGACTTCGTCGACAGCGGCACCGGCCCGTATTGCCATCGCATCGCCGGATGCGGCCGAGAACTGCAGCGTCGCGCCATCCCACAGCGCCGCGCCCTGCGGCGTGCCGATCCACCAGGACGACGCACCCATGCGGCGCGCAAAGTGTTCTGCGGCGTACGCCAACACATCGTGGTCGGGCTCGTACCAGGCCAGGTATTCCGGCATTCCAGCGTCGCCACGTCGATGAAAACGCACGTACGCGATCATATCGTGCTTGGCACGCCGCACAGACTTAACCATTGCATGCAGTCGCGCACCGTCTTCGTCTGCCGCTGACGCCACCGCCCGATCGCCATGCCACCATCGCCACAGGACTCGGTACAACAGCGCCCAGCGTTGCGGCGAACGATACAGCGCGGCGTCCTGCAGCAGCGACGCCAACGCGCTTGAGACGCTTACACGCAAGTCGGCGCTGTCGCTGTCCGTACCCCATCCTCGCGTCCGATCGTCGCATCCGGCCGGTGCGGTAGTGGGATAGTCCAGTGGCATTTGCGCTGCGCTGACGCTTGTTATCGAACCGTGCTCAACCCATGTGACGGCCTCTGGTGGCCACCCCCGCGCGAGCGCGCGCAACGCCTGGGCGCGCCAACTGGCGTAGCTGCCGTCAACGATCAGCGTGGGCGGGCACGCGCCATTCATAGCAATGCCAATTGTACGGGTGCGCGCGACAGTGCGTGCCGCAGCTGTTCCGATGGCATATCGACTCGTGCGGGCCGGTAGTCCTGCACCACGATAAACGATTTGACCTGATCCATCACGCAACGCAGGCGAATCAAATCGTGATAGCGGATTGCGCGCACGCGACGCAACTGCACCAGCCGCTTTGCATTGCGTACGCCGATGCCCGGTACGCGGGCGATCATCCATGACGGCGCACGATTCAAGTCAACTGGAAACGATTCGCGGTGCGCTAACGCCCAGGCCAGCTTGGGGTTGATGTCCAGCGGCAGGTCGTCGTCGTTTTGGAACAGTTCCTCGGCACGGAAGCCATAACCGCGCAACAGAAAATCCGCCTGATACAGCCGATGCTCGCGCAGAAGCGGCGGAGCTTGCGAAGGGAGCGCGGACGGGCTGTCCGGGATCGGGCTGAAAGCGGAGTAATACACGCGTTTCAACTGGTACGCACCGTACAGCGTTTGCGCGGTGCGTAAAATGGTGCGGTCGTTGGTATCATCGGCGCCCACGATCATTTGGGTGCTTTGCCCGGCCGGCGCGCTCAGTGGCGCATGTTTCTCGCTCTGCGCTTGTTCTCGAGCCAGGCGGATTGTTCCCATCGCGCACTTGATCGTCGACGCGTTTTTCTCGGGCGCTAATCGTTGCAGGCCGCGCTCGGTTGGCAGTTCGATGTTCACGCTAAGCCGGTCGGCATATCGGCCAGCCTCTGAGATGAGCCGCGGATCGGCGTCCGGGATCGTCTTTAAATGGATATAACCGCGAAATTGGTGCTCTTCACGCAGCGACCGTGCCACATGGACCAACTGCTCCATCGTGTAGTCGGCGCTGCGAATCACGCCGGAGCTGAGAAATAGGCCGTCGATGTAATTGCGCCGGTAGAAGTCCATCGTTAGATTGACGACTTCCTGTGGCAAAAAGCGCGCGCGCGGGACATTGCTGGAGCGCCGGTTGACACAATACTGGCAATCGTACTGGCAAAAATTGGTCAGCAAGATCTTCAGCAACGATACACACCGACCATCGGGCGTATAGCTATGACAAATTCCGGCGCCCGTGCTGGCACCTAGTCCGGCGCGCGCTCGTGCATCTCGTTCAGGCGCGCCGCTGCTGGCGCATGAGGCATCATATTTGGCCGCATCGGCCAAAATTTCGAGCTTTTTCAGCAATTCCATCGCGCTGACAATACTGTATGGATATACAGTATTATACGCCATTGCGTATGGATGGCAATCCAGGCGTTACCGTCCAGCCGGGGCCACGCGACACGCTAACCATTGGGGGTTAGCTCACTTTTTTCAGCGCATCCGCTTTGTGGATTGCAGTTTTGCCGGTACGCGCGCTTTTGACTTCGTACTGCGGGTCGCGCGCAGATGCCTTGGCAACGTGGCGGCCCGCCTTAGCGGTACCTGTCACCTTACGGGTGACGACGCCGTCCGTGCGTCCCCGCGAAGTTTGCCATTGGACTTTGTCGCCTTTGGATAAAGTGGACATACTGATCTCCCGGAAGCGCGGCGGCCGGATTGGCCCCCGACGACCGGTTATCGCGCAACAAGCGTGCCGTCCACGGCGCGTAACTGATTCGATCAATCAAATGCCAGGGCGAGGCGAGGGCCTGTCAACCTTCTTAACGACAATCTTTTGCACCGGCGCTTGCGAGGCGTGACTGCCGACGCCGGCACGAGATCCGCAACGCCCGTCCGATGCCGACGACATGCTTCTTCGCTTCACACTTGCCTGATTGAGCGTCTGATTGACGTGGGCGAGCATTTTTCTCTGGCCCGAAACCGGGCAGCGCACAGCGCGCCGAACGAAGTCACGCAGCCCCCGTGTCGTTGGCGTGAAATGGCTTTTGTTTATTGGCTCATCCCTTGCCTCTCCTTGTTGTCGTGAAAGAAGGAGGCAGTCATGCGCGCCGCGCAAAAAACGACGCTGCTAGCATGAAGCGCTCTGCTCGGGGCAGTTTGGCTAGCGCGTATGCGGTCCATCTCCCGGGACGGCTGCCCAGGGCCCGCGGCGCGTGTTCATCGGTGCAGCTAACACTGCATCGGCCTGCGGCTCAATCGGCGGCGCGCGTGAAACGCATCGCGGTTCCATCGCGCGTGATGCGCTCCCAGACCGCGCGCTTTTCATCGTCGGTCATGAACACCCAGTTCGACACCTCCGCCGCCGTCCGGCCGCAGCCTTTGCAGACTTCGTCAAATAACGTAGAGCATACGCCGATGCAAGGGCTGTCCGGCTGCGAGTGAAGGGGGGAACTCATTGATAACACGTCGACAATGAAAAGGCGAAGACGCCCATGCTAAACGATCCGTATTGGCCCGTCCATCGAGCCTGGCCCGTCTATCGAGCCGACCGTCGATGTCGGCAACTGCAATCCCGTTCGATTTTGTATGTGGCGTGCGCGATACGGCCCACCGCGCCCCTACGCGAGCCCCGCTTTGATAGCGGCCCGATATGAATTTGGCAGCGTCAGCAGATCATGAACCTTCATGAACCTGTTTGACGGCAGCAAGCCGTAACCGCTCCATCGCCACGTCGCTTGAAGCGCATCGCCCGTGCCGTTGCGTGTGAAGCGGCCCAAATCATGCGACTTCGTCGTCGGTCGTGAATACCCAATTCAACGCTTCGGCTGCGGCGTGGCCGCAGCCTTTGCAGACTTCGTCGAACAGGGTGGAACATACACCGCGATACAGGCGCCAGCAGCGGGTGAGGGCCGTGCACGGCAACGCCAGCCGCGCTGCTGTGCACAGTCCCCACCCGTGTAGCAGCATGAGCGGTGGCCCCGCGCCGCCGATGACGCCGGCAAAGCGAACGCCGCCGGGCATTGTTCACGGCGATCTTCTCAGTCCTGGTTGGCTGCTGTCACGAACCCCGCAAGTTCTTGTCCGTAGCGCACCGGCTCCTCGTAAAAGGGGCTATGTCCGCTTTCGAAGAAAAGCGACAGGCGGCTGTTTGCGTGAATCGACTTGATTCGCTCCGACATCGCAATGCGCACGAGCCGGTCATGGACGCCATGCGTCAGCAAGATCGGACCAGAATAGGCTTGAAAGACGGGCTCGAGATCGGACGTCTGCGTCTTGATAAAGCCCTCGTTCACGGCCCGTGCCGCCATGCCGTTGACGACCAGCATGCGCTGCATCTCCACTTCGGTCGGCGGCCGGTGAAAGCAGGCGGCGAGGAACTCGGCCGTGGCCGCGGTCCGTACGGCGAAATCGTGAGAAGTGGTGGTGCTGGTGAATGCATCCGCCTCTGCGGTGAGAAGATCCGGCGACAGCTTGGTGACGGCGTCGACCAGGTTGACGCCGGCAATGGCGGAGCCGCCATATTTGCGCAGATACGCGCCGGCCACGTAGCCGCCGAGCGACCAGCCCACCAGCACCGGTCGGCGAAGTTTGGCGCCGGC
Organism: Mycetohabitans sp. B46; assembly: GCF_037389205.1. Lineage (NCBI taxonomy): Bacteria > Pseudomonadati > Pseudomonadota > Betaproteobacteria > Burkholderiales > Burkholderiaceae > Mycetohabitans > Mycetohabitans sp. B46. The sequence continues at coordinate 234,776 of NZ_JADBGL010000004.1, read as the reverse complement.
GATAACGGCGGCAATGTCGTCCGCCCATCGATCGGCTTCAGAATAGGCGTCGAGCGAAGTCGGCTTGTCGGAATCACCATGGCCGCGCAGATCGAAGCTGACCATGCGAAAGTGCCTTAGCGCGGGATCGGCGAACTGCTTCTCCCAGCTCAGGCGGCTCTGGCGCAGGCCGTGAATGAACAGGATCTCGGGCGCTTGGCTGTCGCCCTGGGCCTCGCCCGCCAGCATCACGCCATCGGTGGAACGCACAACGAACGGCTCGCGCGAAGGTCCAGCCATATCCGGATGGACACCCGGTTTGGCGACGAATGCAGTGGTCTTTCGAGGTGCCGCATAAGCGACTTCGGCGGCCAGGGCGGCGAGGCCGGCCGCGCCGGCGAGGAAGGTACGTCTTGAGTGGTTCATGAGTATCGCTCCATGTTGTTTAGTGATCGATATTTAACTCACTTGACTTTTCATGTCAAGGGTTGTGTAGTGTCGCTATGAAACGAGACTCAAAATCGCGGGGCGGGCGGCCTTGGAGCTTCGACCGGGAAAAGGCGGTCGACACCGCAATGCGATTGTTTTGGCGGCACGGCTATGAGGGGGTGTCGATTAGCGATCTCACGAAGGAAATCGGAATAGCCCCTCCAAGCCTCTATGCTGCCTTCGGCAGCAAGGCGCAGCTCTATCGGGAAGCGGTTAACCGCTACGAGGCGACGCTCGGAGGCTTCGATGTGGCGTCCATCCACTCGGCAGCGTCGCTGGCGCAGGCGGTGAGAGTATTGCTTGAGGGAGCCGTGAGCGCCGTCACCCACCCTCATCTTGAACGAGGCTGCTTGATCTCAAGCGGCATGATTGCCTGTCACCCGGAGCATGTTTTGCTCGCCCGCGACGCGGCCGCGCGGCGTGATGCCATGCGCGAACGGATTGCGCAAGCGCTCCAGCCCTTTGCGGGGGCGCACGAGGTTCGGCGTTTGGCGCGCCATCTGGCTGCCGTCATGCAGGGCATTTCGGTCCAGGCGCGGGACGGTAGCACACCGACGCAGCTGCAGGAGATCGTTGAAGAGGTGGTAGCGGGTGTTGCAGCACGGCTTTCTAAGGAGGGGCGGCTAGATTGACGGTACTCGAAGCGCAGTCAAGCCCGGAATCGGCAAGATTGGCGAATCACGAAAGCATCGAACTATCGTGCTGAAACATTCGCCGCGCATTTCCTTCAATTGCTACCAGTATTCGAATTGCATGAAGAATCTGACACGGACCTTAGGATAGAGGTCGCTTTAGGAAACGGAAATAAAGCACGTGTAGCCGGCAGCCTTCCTTCGATCAGACTCCGGCATTAATCGCAGCGGGTGGAACTTGCCTGGTTGAAGCTTCTAATGGTGCTTCCCCACATAGTCGCCCGTCAGATTGATATGCTTCTAGCTGAGTGGAGAAAGATAGGGCAGCCGCATTGCGTCATGCAATGCCCCGCGTGCGGCCATCGCTTGGAGCGCCCGCTTGAGATAGACCGTGCTCCACAGCGCAATGGTGGCAGTGACCAGGTTCAGGCCGCTGGCGCGGTAGCGCTGCGCTTCGAAGCTGCGAGCGCGGATTGCGCCGAGGCGATAGAAGAATACCGAGCGGGCGCGCTAGCTTGACAGCGTACGCGCGTAGGTCAGGTGCTGGTACAGCGTATCGGGATCGGTGTTGGTGCCGCACAGCAGCACACCGACTCGCTTGCCTTCGAGCGCATCGCGCAGCGGCCCGAGCAGTGCGGCGAGCGCCGCCGCGCACGCGGGCTCGACAGCCAGTTTCAATTGCTCGAACAAGCGCAGCATGGCCACGCGCAACTGGTCATCGGAGACGGTCACCATCCGGTCGATGTGCCGGCGGCACAGCTCGTAGCTATACGCCTCGGTGTGCGGCGCCATCAGCGAATCGGCGACACTGCGCATCAAACCCATCTTCACCGTATGGTTTGCCGCGAAGCTCTTACTCATCGCGTCGGCCCCTTCCGGCTCGACGCCATAGACATGAATGCGCGGGTTCACCAGGCGCAACGCGGTGGCGACACCCGCACCAAGCCCGCCGCCGCCGACCGGCACGATCACCGCGTCCAGTGCCGGCGTCTGCGTGGCCCATTCGTAGCCGAGCGTCGCGGTGCCGAGCACGGTGCGGTACCCATTGAACGGATGGATGAAGCAGCGCCGCTCGTCTGCCTCGATGCGCCGGACCTTGTCGAACGCCTGCGCGCCGTCGTCGGCGAACACCACTTCGGCGCCGTACTGCCGACACAACTCGATGCGCGTCGGGCTGGCCGTCTTGAGCATCACCACCTTAGCACTGATACCCAGACGCATCGCGGCGTGCGCGACGGCGGCCGCGTGATTGCCGGCGCTCACGCACGTGACGCCGGCGCTGCGCTGCGCGTCGTTCAGCGCCAGCAGGTTGGAGAACGCGCCGCGTACTTTAAAGGAGCCTGCCGCTTGGAATAACTCGAACTTGAAGTTGATCGTTGTGCCTTCGAGGGACGGAAAATCGCTGCGATCGAAGGTCGGCGTGCGAATCACCCACGGGGCGAGCGCCAGGTGCTGCGCGGCGATATCATCCAGCGTCGGTACGCGTTGGCCATCAATCGACGCGGGCATTGTCGATAGTTTCGCCGCGGACGCGGGCAACGGCTTCGACACAGGCGGCGGCGCGGCCCAGTCAGACATGTGTATTAACCTCAAGACTGGTGATCAGTTTGCGAATGAATGACTCGCTCGCGCCCAGTTGTTCGAGCGAAACAAATTCGTTTGGCTTATGGGCTTGCTCGATATTGCCCGGCCCGCAGACGACGGTCGGGATCCCGGCACGCTGGAACAGGCCGGCCTCGGTGCCGTATGCGACCTTGCGCTTGTCTTGATCGGCAGTCAGTGCCCGTACCAGTTGCGTGATCGCCGCCTGCTCGCTGGCGTCCAGCCCCGGGGCAGCGGCGATCTCCGAGATCTCGATGGCTGCGTCCGGATGCTCGTGGCGCATCTGCGGCAGCAGCGTATCACGCGCATACGTCTCAATCTGCGCCAGAATGGCTTGCGGATCCATCGTCGGCAGGTTGCGGAATTCGAACTGGAATTCGCAGTGCGCTGGGACCGTGTTGATCGCGTTGCCACCGCTGATTGTACTGGTCTGTGCGGTCGTAAATGGTACGTCGTAGAGCGTGTCGAACGGCCCGTGCGAGCGGTAGCGCTGCGCGACGTCGCGTATGTGGCAAATCAGCCGCGCCGCATACTCGATTGCATTGAGCCCCTGCGGCGTCAGCGATGAGTGGGCCGCGTGCCCGCGCACGCAGCAGCGGTATGCATTGATTCCCTTGTGGGCGATGATCGGGCGCATGCTGGTCGGCTCGCCAACGATGCAGCCTTCGGGCCGCAGGCCGCGCTTTTGCAGATCCGCGAGCAGCAGGGGCGCGCCGGCGCAACCCACTTCCTCGTCGAACGACAGCGCGAAATGAATCGGCTTGGCGAGCTTTGCCGCCTGCATTGGCGGCAACAAGGCGAGCGCGGTGCCAATGAACCCCTTCATATCGCAGCTGCCGCGCCCGTAGAGCTTACCGTCGTCGATGCGGGCAACGAACGGATCGCTGTCCCATTGCTGTCCATCGACCGGCACCACGTCGGTGTGGCCGGATAGCACGATGCCGCCGTGCGTCGTGCCATCATGGGCCGGCACGGTGGCGAACAGGTTGGCCCATTGGCCTGTTTCGTCGTACGTCAGCGTTGCGTCAAGACCGGCTGAGCGCAGGTAGTCGCGGACTGTTTCAATCAATCCGAGGTTAGGCAGGCGGCTCGTAGTATCGAAGCTAATCAGCTTCTCGGTCCACGCAATGGCGTCGGCACTGGCGGGCAGGTCGGGCGACGGCGGAGTACCCAGCGGCGCGGCCGATGAACCGGCCGACGCCGATGTCGCGGATGCAGACATAGTATGGCTCCAATTGATCACGAGTCGATCATACCCAAAAACGAATCCGTTCCAAAGCTGCAAGGCATAAATTCCCTTAGCATCGTGCGCGTGGCGTTTGACTCAAGCTTTGGCTCGAGCGGTTGCGCGCCATGCGTGAGCGGCACAGCGTGGCGCCGCTTATGCGTTGGCTCGCTGCTTGCCTGGCGCGCCCAACGCCCGCAGCGTTTCCTTAACCGTCGCGACCCGGCTCGCCAGGTCAGGACTGTGCAGCTCGATCCGCAACTTGTCCTGCCCCGCCAGCTTGATGTGCCGGTGTTGCTGCACCATTTCGATGATGCGCATCGCGTCGATCGGCGGATTCGGCACGAATTGCAGCCCGATCGCGCTTTCCGCCGCGTCGATCTTGATGATGCCCAGCGGCTCGGCGGCCAGCCGCAGTCGATGCGTTTCAATCAGCGCCTGCGCCTGCGCCGGCAGCTTGCCGAAGCGGTCGATCAACTCTTCATGGATGCCGTCGATGGCCTCACCTGCCTCGCAATTGGCCAGGCGCTTGTACAGCGACAGGCGCTCCTGCACGTCGCTGCAATAATCGGCCGGCAGGATGGCCGGCACATGCAAGTTGATCTCGGTGGTGGCGGCCAGCGGTGCGTTCAAGTCCGGCTCGCGGCCATCTTTCAACGCGCGCACGGCGTCGTTGAGCATATCGGTATAGAGTTGGAAGCCAATTTCCTGGATGTCGCCGGACTGCTTTTCGCCCAGCACCTCGCCGGTGCCGCGGATCTCCAGATCATGCATCGCGAGATAGAAGCCGGCCCCCAGCTCCTCCATTTGCTGGATCGCCTCAAGGCGGCGCTGCGCCTGCCGGGTCAGCGACTGCGGGTCGTTGACCAGCAGGTAAGCGTACGCTTGGTGATGGGAGCGACCGACACGGCCCCGCAACTGGTGCAGCTGGGCTAGGCCGAATTTATCGGCGCGATGAATCAGGATCGTGTTTGCGCTCGGCACGTCGATCCCGGTTTCGATGATCGTCGTGCACAGCAGCACATTGGCCCGTTGCGCCACGAAGTCGCGCATCACGCGCTCAAGCTCGCGCTCATGCATCTGGCCGTGCGCCACCGCGATGCGGGCTTCGGGCACCAGCGCCTCGAGCGCCGCGCGGCGGCTGTCGATCGACTCAACTTCGTTATGCAGAAAGTAGACCTGGCCACCGCGCTTGAGCTCGCGCAACATTGCCTCGCGGATCACGCTGTCCTCCTCGCGCCGCACAAAGGTCTTGATCGCCAGGCGCTTTTGCGGCGCAGTGGCGATCACCGAGAAGTCCCGCAACCCTTCCAGCGCCATGCCCAGCGTGCGAGGGATCGGCGTAGCGGTCAATGTCAGCACGTCGACTTCCGCGCGCAGCGCCTTGAGCGCCTCCTTTTGCCGCACGCCAAAGCGGTGCTCTTCGTCGATAATCACGAGCCCCAGGCGCTTGAAGCGCACATCAGCGGACAGCAGCTTGTGGGTGCCGATCACAATGTCGACGTTGCCGTCGTTGATCGCCTGGATCGCGGCACTGACCTCCTTGGTAGACTTAAAGCGCGATAATTCGGCGATGCGCACCGGCCAGTCGGCAAAACGGTCGGTGAAGGTCTGCACGTGCTGCTCGGCCAGCAGCGTCGTCGGCGACAACAACGCCACCTGCTTGCCGCCGAGCACCGCGATGAAGGCCGCGCGCAGCGCCACTTCGGTCTTGCCGAACCCAACGTCGCCGCATACCAGCCGGTCCATTGGCTTGCCACTGGTCATATCGCCGATCACCGCGGCGATGGCGGCGGCCTGGTCCGGCGTCTCGTCGAAACCGAAGCTTTCTGCAAAGCGCACATAGTCGCGCGGCTCTAGCGCGAACGCGTGGCCCTGGCGTGCTGCGCGGCGCGCATACAGGTTCAACAGCTCCGCTGCGGTATCGCGGATCTGCTGGGCGGCGCGCCGCTTGGCTTTTTCCCATTGGCCCGAGCCGAGCGCGTGCAGCGGTGCGCTATCTGGATCGGCGCCGCCGTAGCGAGAGATCACGTGCAACTGCGACACCGGCACGTATAGTTTGCTGTCGCCCTGATACGCTAAGTGCAGGAACTCGGTGTCGCCTTCGCCTAAGTCCATCGTCACCAGGCCCATGTATCGCCCGACGCCGTGCTGGCTGTGAACGACAGGGTCGCCGACCTTCAGCTCAGACAGATCGCGCACCATCGAATCGACGTCGCTGGCCTGTTCCTGGCGCTGACGGCTGGCGCGGCGCGCAAGCGGCCCGTATAGCTCGGTTTCGGTGACCAGCGCAATATGCTCGGCCGGTAGCACGAAGCCGGATGCAACGGGCGCGACGGCCAGCCCAAACGGGGCGTCGCCTTGTACGAACGCATCGAACGAATCGAACAGCGACGCCCGCAGATGGTGATCGGCGAGTAGTTGAGAGATGGTCTCGCGGCGTCCGGCTGACTCCGCGACGAGCAGAACCCGATGATCCGCCGTGCCGAGATAGCGGCGCAGTGCATCGACTGGATCCTGCGCGTGCCGGTCGATGGCTAGCGAGGGCAGCGGCATCGACCAGCGCTGGGCGCCGTCCGAGGGTTTCGCGCCGAGCAAGAGCCGCGCAAACGGCTTGGCCAACGTGAAGAAGTCCTGCTCGGATAGGAACAGTCGTGCAGGCGCTAAGATTGGACGCTCGCGGTCATGCGACAGAAACGCGTGCCGCTGCTTTGTCTCGGTGCTGAACTGCCGAATTGACGCCTCGATATCGCCGATCAGTACCAAATGCGTGTGCTCGGGCAGGTAGTGAAACAGCGTCGCAGTGTCCTCGAAGAACAGTGGCAGGTAGTATTCGATACCCGCCGATGGCACGCCATTGCCGATGTCCTTGTAGACCGGCGCGCGTGACGGATCGCCTTCGAATTCGGCGCGCCATCGACTGCGAAATGCCGTGCGCGCGGCCTCGTCGAACGGGAACTCGCGTCCCGGCAGCAGGCGTACGTCTTGCACCGGGTAAAGACTGCGTTGCGTATCGGGATCGAATGCGCGAATCGAATCAACCTGGTCATCGAACAGGTCGATCCGGTACGGCAGCGACGAGCCCATTGGGAACAAATCGATCAGCGAGCCGCGCACGCAGTATTCGCCCGGACGCACGACCTGGCTCACGTGCTCGTAGCCGGCCAGCGTGAGCCGCGACTTGAGCTTGGCTTCGTCCAGCCGCTGGCCTTGTTTGAATTCGAAGGTGTACGCGGCCATGAACGTGGCCGGCGGCATCCGATACAACGCGGTCGTAGCCGGCACGATCAGGATGTCGCAGCGTCCTTCGCCCAGGTCGTGCAGCGTGGCGAGACGCTCCGAAACCAGATCCTGGTGCGGCGAGAAGGTATCGTATGGCAGGGTTTCCCAGTCGGGGAGAAGCCGCACGCGCACGCCGGGCGCGAAGCAGCCGATTTCCTGCTGCAGGCGCTGCGCATCGACCGCGCTCGCGCAAATTAGCGCGAGCATCGGCATGCGGTCGCGATACGCTAAATGGTAGCGCGCAATCGCCAGCGCATCGGCAGACCCCGATGCGCCATCGAATGCATAGCGCTGGCCCTCCTTGATGAAGGGAACGGGGCAGGCGAACGGGGCGGGCGGTGAATCGGGCAGGGTAGTGGAATAATCTGGCATGAGCAGGCAATGAGGGCTGCGGGCGGCAACTTGAACCGTCTATTATAAAATCCGTCTTACATTTTGACTCTGCTCGGATTGTGCGACTTTCGTGACTTCCCGCCTGTTTGCCCTGATTCCCTGCGCCGGCACCGGCTCGCGCGCGGGCTCGCCCATCCCGAAGCAGTACCGGACGGTTGCCGGACGCAATCTGTTGTACTATTCGCTGGCGGCATTCGATGCATGCTCGGAGTTGACCCAAACCCTGGTGGTGCTCGCGCCCGACGACGGGTATTTTGATCCGCGGCGCTTCGGCGCGTTGCGCTACGCGGTCAGGCGCTGCGGCGGCGAAACCCGACACGCATCGGTGTACAACGGGCTGCTTGCGCTGGCCGAATTCGGCGCGCGCGACGATGACTGGGTCCTGGTCCACGACGCAGCGCGACCGGGCATCACGCCGGAGTTGATCCGCGCGCTGGTGGCCGCCGTGCGGGACGACCCGGTAGGCGGCATCATGGCAATGCCGGTGGCTGACACGCTCAAGCGGGTCAATCCGTCGCAGTGTCCTGCGGGCAGCGACGGCCCGACCACGCCACGTATCGGCGCGACCGAGCCGCGCGACAACCTGTGGCAGGCGCAGACGCCGCAAATGTTCCGCATCGGCGCGCTGCGCGAGGCGCTCGTGCAGGCACAGGCGCGTGGCCATGCGGTGACCGACGAGGCTTCCGCACTCGAATCGCTCGGCTACGCGCCCCGGGTCGTGCAGGGCAGCCTGCGCAACTTCAAGGTGACATATCCGGACGATTTTGCGCTGGCCGAAGCGTTCCTCACGCAGGATGCGGCGCGCTGAGCACCGCCGCGCCCGTCGCACCCCGCGCTTCGCTTGCCGCAGCGCTCAGTCCACTTAACCCAGCAGGAGAACAACGAATGAATTTGCGAATTGGCCAGGGCTACGACGTGCATGCGCTCGTGCCGGGGCGGCCGCTGGTGCTCGGTGGCGTGACGGTCCCCTACGAACGCGGGCTGCTTGGCCATTCGGACGCCGATGTGCTGCTGCACGCGATTACCGATGCGCTGCTCGGCGCGGCGGCGCTGGGCGATATCGGCCGTCACTTTCCCGATACCGATGCGCACTTTGCCGGCGCCGACAGCCGCGTGCTGCTGCGCGAGGCGGCGCGGCGAGTGGCGCAGGCAGGCTATTGCATCGTCAACGTGGACAGCACGGTGATCGCGCAGCAACCCAAGCTGGGCAAACACATTCCGGCGATGTGCGAGAACATTGCGGCGGATCTTGGCTTGGACAGCAACGCGGTCAACGTCAAAGCGAAGACCAACGAAAAGCTGGGTTATCTCGGCCGCGGCGAGGCCATTGAGGCGCAGGCCGTGGTGTTGCTCGCCCGCCACTGAGGCGCTGCGGCAGGGGCGTGGCGTGGCGTCCAGCACTGCCGCCCGCTGGCCTCCGTCTGCAGTGCAATGGAGCGGTGCCTTGGCGTCGCGCCGAAGGGGCTCATGCGCGGATGCGTGTATCAGCGCAGCTCCGGACGGCCATTGCGGCTGAGCGGAAAATCGATCGTGACCTCCAGCCCCGAACCGGGCACGCGGTTGCGCAGCCGCAGCGAGCCGTGATGGCGGCTAACGAGCCGCTGCACGATCGCCATGCCCAGCCCGGTGCCATCCGCTTGACTACGGGCCGCGTCGACACGGTAGAACGGGCGAGTCACCAGGCTGAGCTGGTCATCCGGGATACCCGGGCCTTCATCCAGCACCGACAACTCGACGCGGGCATGCACGAGCCGCGTCTCTATCGTGATGTGCGGGATGTCATCATTCGCACTGCGCCCGTACTTGCGTGCGTTTTCGATCAAGTTGCCGACCACGCGGCGCAGATCCGTCGCATCCGCATCGACCATTGCGCCTTGCGATAGCCGCGTGGTGATGCGCACGCCGTCTTCCGACGCCATGCGCGCGACCGCTTCGCTGGCGATCACAGACAGATCGACACGCTCTGGCGCCCGCTGCACCGGACGCGCATAGTCGAGGAAACGACCGATGATCCTGTCCATCTGCTCGATATCATCGATCATCGCGGCCTTTGTCGCATCGTCTGACGGACTCATTTCGGTTTCGAGCCGCAGGCGGGCCAGCGGCGTGCGCAAATCGTGCGAGATGCCGGCAAGCATTAGCGCGCGGTCCGCCTCGAGTTGCTGCAAATCGCGAACCATCTGATTAAAGCTGCGGTTTGTTTCTGCTGCGACGCCGAGCCCACGCTCGGGCAGCGGCTCCGGCGTCTGCCCCTGGCCGACCCGGCTCGCCGCCATCGCCAGGCGCGAGAACGGCCGGTTCACCAAGCTCGTGATGAATGCCGCCCCGAACAGCGATAGCGCCAGCGCAAACGTGCCCCAGCCGAACCATTGTAGGCCGGTGACGCTGTCGAGCTGTTCCCGATCCAGCGCGACCCAGTAGTCGTCGTCATCGATCTTGAAACTGATCCACACGCCCGGTATGTCATTGACCGACTGGGCGATGATGGTGCCCTCGCCGAGCCGTGCGCGAATATTCTTCTCGATCAGCCGCGTCAATGATTCGTCCGGCTGCCGCGTGTACTTGTCGGTGGCCTCACGCGGGTAGACCCGGACGCCCTCGTTGCTTTCCAGGTCCTGCAGCAGCGCGCGCCGCAGATCCGGATCGGAGTACAGCAACGCAGTGCGCGTGAGCTTAACGATCGCCACCAGTTGCATCGCGACGCGCTCGGCGCGCGGTTCGCGCTCGATTACCCGGAAGCTCTGGAACCATGCGGCCAGGCTCACTGCGATTAACAGGGCAATCAGCAGGAAAGTGCGCCAGAATAAGCCGCCGAACGCGAGCGTCAATAACCGGCGGTCGATGCGCATCGTAGGAGGGCGTCAGTGAAACGATCCATCAAGCCGGCGCGTGCCTCGCGCGGTGCGTGCTCAGGCAGCGCCATCGGGAATAAACACGTAGCCCAGGCCCCACACGGTCTGGATGAAGCGCGGGCTGCTCGGATCGGGCTCGATCAGCTTACGCAGCCGAGAGATCTGTACGTCCAGGCTTCGGTCGAACACCTCGTATTCGCGCCCGCGCGCCAGCTCCATCAGCTTTTCTCGCGACAGCGGCTGGCGCGGCTGGCGCGCAAACACCTTCAGCACCGAAAACTCGCCGGTGGTTAGCGGGATCTCCTGGCCGCTCTTGGTCAGCGTGCGGGTGGCCAGGTTCAGCGCGAACTCGCCGAATTCGAACACCTCTGCCGTCTCCGATGGCGCGCCGGGCAACTCCGATGGCGCTTGGCGACGCAATACCGCATGAATGCGCGCAACAAGCTCGCGAGGGTTGAACGGTTTCGGGAGATAATCGTCTGCACCCATTTCGAGGCCAACGATGCGATCCACATCCTCTCCCTTTGCTGTGAGCATGATGATTGGCGTGCGGTCGTTGCTGCCGCGCAAGCGGCGGCAGATCGATAGGCCGTCCTCGCCAGGCAGCATGAGGTCGAGCACGAGCAGGTCGAAGCGCTCACGCACCCACAGCTTGTTCATCGAAGGCGCGTTTTCCGCCACATATACGTTGAAACCCTGTTCGCCTAGATAGCGACGCAACAGGTCGCGCAAACGGGGATCGTCATCGACCACGAGGATTTTGGATGGGCTTTTGGTTTCCATGGCGGAATCTTAACGCGTTAGGACCGGACACGAGTTGGGCTTAATTATAGGGTTACACAAGGTTACAGAATTCACCCATGCCGGCGCATGTGGTGAACCGGCCACGCGTAGACTTCGATATAAGCAAAGGTCTTATGGTCGCAACGAAGAGCAAGATATTGGCGCAAGCAGCGAAAGGAACGATATGACGGGGTGGGTGCGATACGTGAGGGCAGGCGCGCTCGGGTTTGCCCTAGGCGGCGCCGTTACCGGCCCGATCGTCCACACGAGCCCGGCGTTTGCGCAAGATAACCGTGAGCGGCCGTCCTCCCCCAAGGGGCTACACTGGTACACGCCGCCCAAGCCGGCTCAGCTGCCCGCCAGCGAGGCGGCGAATCGCTCTACTGTGCCTGCCGAGTTTGACCAGCAGCGCAGACGCGATGGGCGCATGACACCGGAAGAGCGTCAGTTGCTACGCCAGCATATCGAAGATGCCGTGCGTGAACTGTACAAGCGATAAGCTTGGCCCTCACGCGATCATGGACGCCGCGGCGTTGACGGATTCCCATCAAGTGTTTTAAACGCTAGCCGACCTTGCCAGATCGTGCATCGGAGACAATTTCTTACTGCTGGTGGCGCTGCGCTATGCGCGCTGGGCGCGCCCGGCTCGCCGGGCCTGCTTGCGGCGCGGGCGCCATATGCGACGGTTGCCGCGCGTGGCCGCGAAGCGCCGGTCCATCGGATGACATTGATCCTGATCGAGCTTAATGGTGGCAACGATGCGTTGAACACGGTCATTCCGTATGAGGATCTGCGTTATCGGCAGCTGAGGCCGACGATCGGGATCGCGCGCGAGCAAGTGATACCACTCAACGGGCGCACCGGCCTGCATCCGTCGCTGGCTGTGCTGAAGTCGTGGTGGGACGATGCGTCGCTCGCCATTGTGCAAGGCGTGGGCTACCCGCGGCCGAACCTGTCCCACTACCGTTCACGGGAAATCTGGGAAACCGCATCGGCAGCGCACGAATACCGACGTGACGACTGGCTGGCTCGGGCCTTCGCGCCATCAACGGTGCAACCGCCGTCGCCAGTGCGGTCGCCATTGCCAGCGCAGCTGTCGCTGCTAGGAGAAAGATTGCCAGGGCCAGGGGAGAGGCCGCCAGGGCCACGAGAGAGACCGCCAGGGCTGGGACGCGCTCGGGGGCAGGGCCAACGACTATCCACGCAGGATCTATCGTCCGACCATGGGGCCCGCGACTATCGGTTTGCAACCCGCTTTGCCCGCAACGCATTTGGTGTGGCGATCAGTCGCGCCATGCAGCAGCTTGCCCTCGCGCGCCACGATTCGACGCACGTCCCACCTGTGATCCGGCTCACGTTGAACGGCTTCGACACCCACCATAACCAGCTGGCAAGACATGCCGTGTTGCTCACGCAATTGGCCGACGGCATGGTCGCGCTGCGCGGCGCGCTGACTGAGTTGGGCCGTTGGGAGTCAGCGCTGATCATGACGTATGCGGAATTCGGCCGCCGTGCCGACGAAAACGCCGATGGCGGCACCGAGCACGGTACTGTCGCTGCGCACTTTGTTGCCGGCGCACGCGTGCGGGGCGGATTCTATGGCGTCGCGCCGCAACTGAACCAACTCGATGGTGACGGCCATCTGCCCCTCGGTATCGATTTCCGCTCGCTCTATGCGACGGTATTGCAGCAGGGGTGGGGTATCGAGGTGGGCCCCGTGCTAGGTGCACGGTTCGATACGTTGCCGGGCTTGTTGCGCTGAGCAAGCGCCCAGCAATGACGGGCACCCAGGCAGGGGTGCCGTTGCGGGCGCAAGTGCGTCAGCGCGTGCGCCAGGCAATCCACAGCTTGCGCAGCGGCGTCAGCGCGATGCGCTGATGCAGCACGCGATAGCCTTCCGCCTCGAGTTCGCGCAGCAGTGCCAGCGACATGGCGGCTTGCGCGCGGAGCACGCGCTGCGTCCGGCGCTCGGCGGCCGGTATCGCGCCGAGCGCATCGGTGAGCGCGCGACGCGCCCGCTCGACCTGGAATGACATTAATTGCGTGAAGCCTTCGCCGTAGCGACGATGCAGGATGTCGGCGGCTGTCACGCCGAATCGCTGCATTTCGTCGATTGGGATGTAGATGCGGCCACGTCGCGCGTCCTCGCCGGTGCGCTCGACGATATCGGCAAGCAGCAACGCCCGCCCGAGCGCCGGGGCCCATGACGCCAGGCTGGCCGGCTCACGCGCGGTCACTCCGGCCACGGTATTCGCCAATGCGGCGCCCACCTGCTCCACGTAACGGCACAGCCCCGCGAAATCGAGATAGCGTGCCTGGTCCAAGTCCATCTGGTAACCGGATAGCCACGTCATGAACGCTTCGATCGGCGCCGTGCTGGCGTAATGGCGAGCGACCGCCTGCGTCACCGGATGGGTTGGCGCGCCCTGTGCGAGGGCGCCGAACTCGCTTTGCCACCAGGCGAGCTTGGCGCGCCCGACGGCTGGATCGCTGACTTCGCTGACGCTTTCGGCCAGTTCCCGATGCAATGCGTATAGCGCGGTCAACAACGGCTGCGCGGTCAACGGTGCCCGCCGCAGCGCATAGTACGTGCTGGATCCGGCCGGGGCCGCCTTTTGCTGGCAATAGTCGTCGATATTCACGCGAAGCGAAACATGCAAAAGCGCGCGCGGCCTGTACCGCGCGCAAAGCACCAAAGTTTAGCATTGACCGTACACGCGGTGCAGACAACGCGCGGCGAATCGGTTAGAATCTTGCGCTTGCAGCGTCCAAGTCGGGTTGACCGACCGTTCGGCGCGGCAGAACACGACAACCGGGCGGCGTGCAATGCGCCCCTGGATGCGAGGATGGCGAAATTGGTAGACGCACCAGGTTTAGGTCCTGACGCCCGCAAGGGTGTAGGGGTTCGAGTCCCCTTCCTCGCACCACAGATCCACCGTCGACGTACCTGGCGGCCGCCATTAGGGCGCCAGCGAGGGCCGTGCGTAAGCAGCGGGCCGCGTACCGGGCCGCACTGCGCCCGCGTGCCAGCTGTGCCGCCATCGTTGGCACCTCGCTACCCCTTTGCAGGATAATCAGATGGCCGAAAGGATCGTCGGCAATTTCATCGTTCGCACTATGCAGAGTTCGACGCGGCCGGGCGAATGGACGTCCACTTACTTCATTTCCCGGCTTGACGCGAAGCTGCGCGAGGGGTGGGTCGTGCGGCAGGCGATCGACGCGGTATTCGATAACCAGAATGCCGCCGCCGAGTATGCGCTCGATGCCGGCGTCAAGGCGGCCGCCCGGCTTGCGCCCGATGCACGCGGCGCTAGCCGCGAGCGAGGCTAGCGTGTCGACGCGCTTGTGCGTTTGGCGCGCGGCTTGGTCGTTTTCTGTGCTGCCAATGCTTCCGCGTTGCGTGCTGCGGCAATCACCTTGTCGAGTAGCCGGCTCAGTTGGGCACGCTCGCGCTCGCCAAGCACGGCGAACATGTTGTCGTTCCAGCGCCGCGCGATCGGCATGATTTTGCGATACAGCGCGCGCCCGGCCGGGGTCAGTGACACGACGACGATACGGCCATCGTCGCGGCTTGCCTGGCGTTGCAGTAGCGCACGTCGCATCAACGCTTCCGCGGCGCGGCTTGCCTGGCTCTTGTCGAGATTGGTGTGCCGGGCTAGCTCGATGACCGAGAACGGCCCGAATGCGCCGACGGCGGCGATCACGCGCGCCTCGGCGATCGATATGCCGATTTTGCGCTGGTAAAGCTCGCTGATGCCGCGCTCGGACAGCTTGTTGAGCAGGTGTATGCGGTAGGTGAGGAATTGGGTCAGGCCGGATTGATCGGCAGAAGTCATGTTGCTCCTGTTAAAAAGTTTAGCGTAGAGAGGGGAATTTGCTGCGCGTAAGCTGCTCCGCAGCCTCGCTGAGCAGCGTCGGTGCGTTGCGAATGGCCGCATCCAGCGACATGGGACCCGGCACCGGCGAAAAGCAGCTGGCCGAAATGCTCGCTCAGCCGCGGCAGCGCGTCGGGATCGAGCGCACCGGACAACGACGTGGCTGGCACGACCGCGCGTGCGGCGCGCCGGCAAGCGATGAACGGCGCTTTGTCATGCAGCGTCTGGACGTTGCAGCGGCTTTCGTCGGTGATCAACCAGTAGCAGTGTGGCATAGCGGTCCGGCACGGCGTTGAATAGCTCGATGTCGCTGGTCCGGATGCCTTTTTGCGGACCGAGTACGGCGCTGGCGCCGTGCAATCCAGTGAGGGGTGTTATCGACATCACACATCGCAATGAAGACGCCGCCGCCATCGGCCGCAAATGCAGTTGCGCATCGGGCAACGCGCGCACGATGCCGGCGCCGGCCGGCCGCGCGGCCGGCTCGCCACCCAGCGAGCCCTTGAACGAATCTGGTGCCACGACGATCACCGGCGCGCCGTGCTGGGTGCGGCCCCCAGCATGGGATGGCTGCACAGCCGCGGCGGCCTGCAGGCGGGCGTCGGTGCGATGAGAGGGGAGAGGATGCGGGCATCGGAACAACCAGTCTCCTAGCGTCTTGGGGTGAGCCGGCTGACAACGGCGTGAACCGGAAGCTTATCAAACGCGGCACGCGCTACCACCCTGGGGCAGGCGCAATAGCGCGCGGCACACGGCAAAAACGTGCGCCAGACGGGGTAAAACCGTGAACCAGCTGGGATAAAACCGCGATTTCCGATGTCACGAGTCAATAGTTTGTTAAACTATCTGGCTTTCCAGACCCGACTGGCTGTGCCACCGCGCGCGTTCCCCGGTATCGGGCCGCCGGTCGCCTGGCGCACGGAGAACCAGACGCTCGACCACTTTAGGACGGATTGAATTCATGGCTAACGTTGTAGAAAACCTCGGCAAACTCGAACGGCGCGTGACGATTTCGCTGCCGAAGGATGTCGTTCAAAAGGAAATCGACGCGCGCATCCGCAAGCTGGCAAAGAATGTCCGCATGCCTGGTTTCCGTCCCGGCAAGGTGCCGCTGAAGATGGTCACGCAGCAGTACGCCGGCCAGGTTGAGGCGGAAGTGCTCAGCGACAAGATTGGCAAGGAGTTCTTCGACATCAGCCGCACGGAGAACCTGCGCGTGGCAGGGCAACCGAGCTTCGCGGCCAAGCAGGAGTCGGCGCAGGGCGACGCGTATGCGTTCGATGCGACGTTCGAAGTCTATCCGGAAGTGAAGCTTGGCGACATCTCGAGCGCGGAAATTGAGCGTAAAACGACGACGATCGGCGATGCGGAGATCGACCGTACCCTCGACATTTTGCGCAAGCAGCGGGTGCATTTCCATTCCCGTGGCGAGGCGGGCGAGCACGGCACGGGCGGCGACGATGTCAGCGCGCAGGACGGCGATCGCGTGACAGTCGACTTCGTGGGCAAGATCGACGGCGAGGCATTTGCCGGCGGCAGCGCGGAGGACTTCGCGTTCGTGCTCGGCGAAGGCCGCATGCTGCCAGAGTTCGAGCAGGCGGCGCTGGGGCTGAAGGCGGGCGAGTCGCGAGAATTCGACTTGAAGTTCCCCGACGATTATCATGGCAAGGAAGTGGCCGGCAAGACCGCGCGTTTCACGATCACGGTCAAGAAGGTCGAATGGCCGCATCAACCCGAAATCGACGCGGAATTTGCGAAGTCGCTCGGTATCGCGGATGGCGA
Organism: Mycetohabitans sp. B46; assembly: GCF_037389205.1. Classification (NCBI taxonomy): domain Bacteria; kingdom Pseudomonadati; phylum Pseudomonadota; class Betaproteobacteria; order Burkholderiales; family Burkholderiaceae; genus Mycetohabitans; species Mycetohabitans sp. B46. The sequence goes on along the minus strand of NZ_JADBGL010000004.1, from coordinate 217,882 downwards.
CTTGGCGAAGATGCGGGCGGAGATCAAAGATAATCTGGAACGTGAGGCGAAGCGCCGCACGCAAGCCCTGCTGAAGAATCAGGTGATGGATGCGCTGTTAAAGCTCGCCGAGTTGGATGCGCCGACTGCGCTGATCGAGCAGGACCAGCAGCGCTTGGTTGACATGGCGCGTCAGGATCTGGCGCAACGCGGCGTGCCCGATGCGGCGAAAGCCCCGATCCCAGCCGAGATGTTCAAGGACCAGGCCGAGCGCCGCGTGAAGCTCGGGTTGATCCTGGCCGAATTGGTCAAGGAGCATAAGCTGGAGGCGAAACCCGAGCAGATCCGGGCCGAGGTGGACGAATTCGCGAAGAGCTACGAGGACCCAAAGGAAGTCGTGCGCTGGTATTATTCGAACCAGCAGCGCCTTGCTGAGATGGAAGCGTACGTGGTCGAGAGCAACGTCGTCGACTTCGTGCTGGGCAAGGCGAAGGTGACCGATAAGGAAGTCGGCTTCGAGGAACTGGCGAACGCCTCGCAGGCGGCTCAGGCGTAACGGCGGCGCAACAGGGCGGCGGGCGAAACGGTCGGATAGACGGTTTCGAACGCCGCTTATCATTTGTGCGCAGTTTTTGCATTCCGGTTATCGTTGTATCACCGAAGCATCGAACAACTCCAGACAGAAGGACAGACGCATGACGTTCCGCGCAGATTTGCTGAATCAACTCGCCACGCACGCGCCCCGGGATTTTGAGGCCCAGGCACTGGGCCTGGTGCCGATGGTCGTCGAGACGAGCGGCCGGGGTGAGCGTGCCTACGATATCTACTCGCGCCTACTCAAGGAGCGGCTAGTCTTTCTGGTGGGCGAAGTGAACGACCAGGCCGCGAATTTGGTCGTCGCTCAATTGCTGTTTCTCGAAAGCGAAAATCCGGACAAGGACATCAGTCTTTACATTAACAGCCCGGGCGGCTCGGTGTCGGCCGGCATGGCAATCTACGATACGATGCAGTTCATCAAGCCGGACGTGACCACGTTGTGCATGGGCCTGGCGGCCAGCATGGGCGCGTTCCTGCTCGCCGCCGGCGCGAAAGGCAAGCGCATTGCGCTACCCAATGCGCGCGTGATGATTCACCAGCCGCTGGGCGGCGCGCGTGGCCAGGCGTCCGATATCGAAATCCAGGCGCGCGAAATCTTGTTTCTGAAGGAGCGCCTGAACAACCTGCTCGCGCAGCATACGGGGCAACCGGTTGAGCAGATCCAGCGGGATACCGATCGCGACAATTTCATGTCAGCCGAGGATGCGCAGGCCTATGGATTGATCGACCAGGTGCTGCATAAGCGTCCGTGATGTGGCACGCGTAAAGGGGCCCGCTATTGTACGGGGCGGGATTTCACCGATAGGTGCCGCCAGCAAACCGCCGACAATGGACTGATGACCGGTCCTGCACTGCCGGGGGTGGTCAATCGGCGTATGATGTGAAAGAAGTGTCCGGAGGCTTAATATATTTATGGCGGACAAGAAAGGTTCGAATAGCGAGAAGCTGCTGTACTGCTCGTTTTGCGGAAAGAGTCAGCACGAGGTCAAGAAGCTGATTGCGGGACCGTCGGTCTTCATTTGCGACGAATGCATTGACCTGTGCAACGAAATCATCCGTGACGAGGCAGCCGGCGCGTCCGGCGACGTGGGTATCACCCGGTCGGACCTGCCCAGCCCGCTGGAAATACGAGAGATTCTCGATCAGTACGTGATCGGGCAGGAGCGCGCGAAGAAGATCCTTGCGGTGGCGGTGTACAACCACTACAAGCGTCTGAAGCATCTCGACAAGAAGGACGACGTCGAGTTGTCCAAGAGCAACATTCTGTTGATCGGGCCGACTGGGTCAGGCAAGACGCTGCTCGCGCAAACGCTGGCAAGACTGCTCAACGTGCCGTTCGTGATTGCGGACGCGACCACGCTGACGGAGGCCGGCTACGTTGGCGAGGATGTCGAGAACATTATTCAGAAGCTGCTGCAAAATTGTAATTACGAGGTCGAGAAAGCGCAGCGCGGCATTGTCTACATTGACGAGATCGACAAGATCAGCCGTAAATCAGACAATCCGTCGATCACCCGTGACGTATCGGGCGAAGGAGTGCAGCAGGCGCTGCTCAAGCTGATTGAGGGCACGATGGCGTCGGTGCCGCCGCAAGGTGGCCGCAAGCATCCGAACCAGGACTTCATTCAAGTCGATACGACCAATATCCTGTTCATTTGCGGGGGAGCGTTCGATGGCCTCGAAAAAGTGATCACGGACCGTACCGAGAAGAGCGGCATTGGTTTTGGGGCCAGTGTGAAGAGCAAGCAGGACCGCGACGCAGGTGAGGTGCTGCGGGATGTCGAGCCGGAAGACTTGATCAAATTCGGCTTGATTCCCGAACTCATCGGCCGCTTGCCGGTTGTCGCGACGCTGGGCAAGCTCGACGAGGCCGCACTGATCAAAATCCTGGTTGAACCGAAGAACGCGTTGATCAAGCAGTACCATAAGCTGTTCAACATGGAGCGGGTGGAGCTTGAGATTCGGCCTGCGGCGTTGCAGGCGGTCGCGAAAAAAGCGATTCGCCGCAAGACCGGTGCACGCGGCTTGCGCTCGATCCTGGAACAGGCATTGCTGGACGTGATGTACGAGTTGCCGACCCTTAAAGGGATCAGCAAGATTATTATCGATGAGAACGTCATCGAGGGTGACGGCAAGCCATTGCTGATTTATGAAGACACGCCAAAAGTAGCTGGAAGCAATTGATCGGTGACGCGCCTGCGTGGCGAGGGCCGTTCATGGCGACGTGGACGGCTTTTTTCGTTTAAAGTGGAGCGATCCAAAACTTTTGCGCATCCTGCGACTCGGATTGAAAGTTTCTGCATCTGTCCGCGCCCCGAGGCTTGCAATACGGCGTTATTGCCTCAATTTTCGAACGAATTGATTCCACACTGGGGATAGAAATGTCAGGAAGCCAACTTCTCCCGACTGAACGCACCACTTTACCGCTGCTTCCGCTGCGAGATGTGGTCGTGTTCCCGCACATGGTGATACCGCTGTTTGTTGGCCGCCCGAAATCGATTAAGGCCCTCGAAGCGGCAATGGAAGGCGGCAAGCACATTATGCTTGTCGCGCAAAAGACGGCTGCGAAGGACGAACCGACCGAAAAGGACCTTTACGAGGTCGGATGTATCGCCAATATCCTGCAAATGCTGAAGCTGCCGGACGGCACGGTGAAGGTGCTGGTCGAAGGACTACAGCGCGCGAAGACGTTGTCGATCGAAGAGCAGGAGACGATGTTCTCGTGCGAGTTGATGCCGCTGGAGCCGGACCGCGCCGACAGCGCGGAGACCGAGGCGCTGCGGCGCGCCATCGTGTCGCAATTCGACCAGTATGTGAAGCTTAACAAGAAGATCCCCCCCGAGATCCTGACGTCACTGTCTGGGATCGATGAGGCAGGGCGTCTGGCCGATACGATTGCCGCGCATCTGCCGCTGAAGCTGGATCAGAAGCAAAACATCCTAGAGATGTTTCCTGTCGTTGAGCGCCTGGAGCATTTGCTTGCGCAACTCGAGGCCGAAATCGACATCCTGCAGGTCGAGAAGCGCATCCGTGGACGCGTGAAGCGCCAGATGGAAAAAAGCCAGCGCGAGTATTACCTGAACGAGCAGGTCAAGGCGATCCAGAAGGAGCTTGGCGAGGGCGAGGATGGTGCCGACATCGAGGAGCTTGAGAAGCGGATCACGGCTGCGCGTATGCCGAAGGAGGCGAAGAAAAAAGCGGATGCCGAACTCAAGAAGTTGAAGCTAATGTCGCCGATGTCTGCCGAAGCCACGGTTGTGCGCAACTACATCGAGACGTTGATCGGCCTGCCATGGCGCAAAAAGAGCAAAGTCAGCAATGATCTGGCGAATGCCGAGCGCGTGCTGGACGAGGACCATTTCGGTCTCGAAAAGGTGAAGGAGCGCATCCTTGAGTATCTGGCAGTCCAGCAACGCGTGGACAAGGTGAAGGCGCCGATCCTGTGCTTGGTCGGACCTCCCGGCGTGGGCAAGACCTCGCTTGGGCAGTCAATTGCGCGCGCAACGAATCGCAAGTTCGTGCGCATGGCGCTTGGCGGCGTGCATGATGAGAGTGAGATCCGCGGCCACCGTCGCACTTACATCGGATCGATGCCAGGCAAGATTCTGCAGAGCCTGACGAAGGTGGGCGTACGCAATCCGCTGTTCCTGCTCGATGAAGTCGACAAGATGGGGATGGACTACCGCGGCGACCCGTCGTCCGCGTTGCTCGAGGTGTTGGATCCGGAGCAGAACCACACGTTCGCGGATCACTACGTCGAGGTCGATTTCGATTTGTCGGACGTGATGTTCGTGGCGACGTCGAATTCGCTGAATATTCCGGCGCCGTTGCTGGATCGGATGGAGGTGATCCGGCTGTCCGGCTACACCGAAGACGAAAAGGTCAACATCGCACAGCGCTATCTGCTGCCTAAGCAAAAGCGCAACAATGGGCTGAAGGAAGGCGAGATCGACGTGACCGAAACGGCGATTCGCGACATTATCCGTTACTACACGCGCGAGGCGGGTGTACGCTCGCTCGAGCGCGAAGTGTCGAAGATCTGCCGCAAGGTCGTGAAGATGTTGCTGCTGAAGAAGGCGGACGGCGCGATCACGGTCGATGGCGGCAACCTGGATACGTTCCTGGGCGTGCGCAAGTTCGACTTTGGGTTGGCGGCAAAAGAAAACCAGATTGGCCAGGTCACGGGGCTGGCATGGACGGAGGTCGGTGGCGACTTGCTAACGATCGAGGCAGCGCTGATGCCCGGCAAGGGCAACGTGATTCGTACCGGCTCGCTCGGCGACGTGATGAAGGAGTCCGTCGAGGCCGCTCGTTCGGTCGTGCGTTCGCGCTCGCGTCGTCTGGGCATCACGGATGAGGCGTTCGAGAAGAAGGACATTCACATCCACGTGCCGGAAGGTGCGACGCCGAAGGACGGTCCGTCCGCGGGTATTGCGATGACGACCGCGCTGGTGTCGGGGCTGACCGGCATCCCGGTGCGCTCCGACGTCGCGATGACCGGCGAAATCACGTTGCGTGGCGAAGTACTGCCGATCGGTGGGTTGAAGGAAAAGTTGCTGGCTGCGCACCGTGGCGGCATCAAGCTCGTGCTGATTCCGGAAGAGAACGTAAAGGATCTCGCCGAAATTCCGGACGCGGTAAAGAATAGCATCGAGATTGTGCCGGTGCGCTGGATCGACAAGGTGTTGGAACTGGCGCTCGAGCGGATGCCGGATGCGCTGCCGGAAGACGACGCCAAGCCTGCGCCGGTCGCGGATGGCCAGACGAAGGAGGCGGGCAGCGAAGTCGTCAAGCACTGAGATTCGCGTGGCGCATCCACGCTGCGTGTGCGCTGGACGCGTTGTGCTGTGATGTGGCGTGAAGGGGCGGCGACGACCCGGTTGCCGCGGCCTGATCATGCGCTCAAACACCCTGCATGTGTGAGCTGCGGGGTGTTTTCTTTTGGGCTCAGGGAGATCTTCAGGATACGCCTGCGAATCGCTTCGCCACGACGGTTTCCGTTGCTTTTATGGCTCCGCGCGGCCGGCGCATCACCTCGGACGCGTAACGAATGTGCCCCAACCCATACCCAACTAATGCGAGGGGTGGAGAATGAACAAGACGGAGTTGATTGATCACATTGCAGAACAAGCGGATATTTCGAAGGCCGCTGCGGGACGCGCACTGGACGCCCTAATGAGTGGCGTCAAGGAGACGTTAAAGAAGGGTGGCAGCGTGACACTCGTTGGCTTCGGCACGTTTGCACTGGGTACGCGCACCGCACGCACCGGGCGCAATCCCCGCACCGGCGCGGCAATCAAGATCGAGGCGGCCAAAGTGCCGAAGTTTCGGGCTGGTAAAGCGCTGAAAGATGCGGTAAACTAGCTCGCTCTGTTGGACGCGACGGCGAACGGGTGCTTAGCTCAGTTGGTAGAGCGGCGCCCTTACAAGGCGTAGGTCGGGGGTTCGAACCCCTCAGCACCCACCATTCCGTTTCGCGAAGCTGTCCCACGCGGTCTGAAGAAGACTGCTGTCGTACCGGAAACCCGCATGGCTGTTGGCAATGCGGGTTTTTTGTTTCACGTTGGCGAAGAAAAAAGCATCGCAAGCAATGAAGTTTGGCTGCCACTTGGTGCCCGTTTGATATCACCAGTAGTGGCCATGTTGTCGGCGCGCGACCTCACGAGTTATCTCGTTTGTCGGTGCGTGATTGTTGCTTTACCGGACCGGGGGCGCGGTTTCTCGAATGACCCAGATCGGCAAGGCTGTTCTTGACTGCGGCAAGGCCGCGATTATCAGGTTGAATCCTATGTCAGAAGTCAGTGCCAGTACCATGATTGACGCGTCCTCGTCGGCTTTTTACGCGCACGCAAAGGGCAATGTCGCCAGACTCACCATCGCGCAGGCACTCGCTGGCGCGAACTCGACCGTCATATATGCAACAGGGGCGATCGTCGGAAACACGCTCGCGCCTAGTCATGCTCTGGCGACCCTGCCAATCTCGGTCTTTGTCGTCGGGATGGCCGCATCATCGTTGCCAGCCGGGGCGATCGCCCAACGCTGGGGCCGCCGTGCCGCCTTCATGATTGGTGCTGGATGCGGCGTACTTGCGGGCCTGCTTGCGGCTTGGGCTGTTATGCTGGGCTCATTTTGGCTATTTTGCGTCGCGACGTTTTTTGGCGGCGCTTATGCGGCCGTGGTACTTTCCTTTCGCTTCGCCGCGGCAGATTGCGTGCCGCATGATCGGCGCTCGCGTGCGCTATCGCTTGTCATGGCAGGCGGGGTCTTCGCCGGGGTCATCGGTCCCCAGCTCGTTACCGGGACCATGAGCCTGTGGGCACCGTATCCATTCGCGGCGACCTTTCTGGCGCAAGCGGTAGTGGGTGTGTTGTCTGCCTTCCTCCTGCAAGGAGTCCGTCTTCCAAAGCCGACCATGACAGAGGTTGCCGGCGGCCGTCCGCTCACCCTCATCGTCCGCCAGCCCCGGTTCGTTACCGCGGTGATCTGCGCGGTCGTCTCCTATTTGTTGATGAACTTTCTCATGACAGCCGCTCCTTTGGCGATGCAAATGTGCGGCTTATCACAGGCGTCGTCCAATCTTGGTGTTCAATGGCATGTGATCGCAATGTACGCGCCGGGCTTCTTCACGGGTACCCTGATTGCGCGGTTCGGTGCACAACGGGTCATCACGGCGGGGCTGGTGCTCATCGCGCTTTCAGCCGCGACAGGCTTGCTCGGCGTTGATGTGGCGCATTTCTGGCTCACGCTGATTCTGCTCGGCGTCGGGTGGAACTTCGGCTTTGTGGGGGCGTCAGCTCTCGTGCTCGAATGCCATCGGCCAGAAGAGAAGGTGCGGGTGCAGTCGCTTAATGACTTTATCGTGTTCGGAACGATGGCCTTTGGCTCCTTCCTGTCAGGCGGCCTGCTGACGGCATACGGATGGAACACGGTACTCTGGCTGTCGTTTGTTCCACTCGCACTGGCAGTGCTTGCGCTGGCTGGTTTTGCGGCGGCGAATAGGCGCAGCACGCCGGTTTGAGTGACACCGCGGCTCTCAGCCGGACAAGGGTCCGCGTGCCTATGTCGAGGTCAGCGTCACGGCTTGATTGCTGCGCTCCGGCAGTTTGATGTCGAGTTACTCTGCTATCTCACTCGCTGACCAAGCCTGGGCGGCGCTTGCAGGCAGTCTTACGCCGCGCATTGGCACCGCCTCGCGCATGCTGGGCCGGGCCAATGGTGGCCGCTGGCGCTGCTCTATCGTTCGCTTGCCGCGGTATCCCTGCCCGGATAGAAGAGCCTGGCGATCACGGCGCCGAGCAGCGGTGCACCCCAGAATGACCACTGCTGGCCGATGGCGATCGGTGCAAAGCCTGCCGACGCCCACGCGTCAGTTGCCCTGAGCATCGCGATAAGGAGGGCGAGCATCATCACGGCCTTGCCGATGAAGGTCGCGTCGAGCAAGTAGTGGCCTAGTGAGCGGTTATCGGAGCCTTGGGTGCGAATATGCTGACGACGACATCAAAGCCGGGCTTACCGCTCGCGATCAGAGACAGCATGAGCGAGCCAATCGCTGCGACTATGCCCGCGCTGACGCCAGTCGTTACTCGGCACGCTTGCGCGAGCGCGATCGGGCCGAGTACAATGCTAGGCTCACGCAATATCGCTGCGACGTTGGACGGGTCGCGACGCAGAGGTGGGTTGTCTAGCTAGCGCCGGTAAAGTCGCCGTTGGCATACGGAGTGGTAGTTCAGTTGGTCAGAATACCGGCCTGTCACGCCGGGGGTCGCGGGTTCGAGCCCCGTCCACTCCGCCAACCGATCGACAAACTGTTGATTAAAGCGCTGTCGCCTCCCGGCCCGATGACGTGCCGACCGGCGCTCCCGCCGCGGCGTTCCCAGCTGGTTTGTCGGTGATTGCGCTGCCACGCTCCTAGACGACCTGTTGGATCGTGGTGCTGTGTCGCTATTGCTGCGGGTGTTGTATCCGCCAGCACGGTAGCGGATTGATCTGATGCAAGGCGTGACGGCTCACGTGGTTTCCCTCCAGTTTACACGCCGTTACTGCCATTAAACATCGCCCCTGCATGGGTTGCATTAATACAACCGCGTACTGGCGGGACGCCTGCGCGACAAACTCAATCTGCCCACGCACTGGCGTTATCGATAATATTCCCCCCGGGATTGCATTCGTTCACTGGGTAGAGGGCAACTCAACCGCCTTGGGACAAATTCATGAAGCGGATCTTGGTGGCCTCCGCCTGCGTGAACAACTGAACGGGATGGCCAGAGTGGCGCATCCACCCGTCACCCAGGTGAAATCGCGATACGCTGCACCGCACCACCAAGCAGCGCGACCGGCGCGGCGGCCAGCTGTCCGGAGATCGCGGTGACGCCGCATGGGCGACAGCCCCCGTGACAGCGGACCTCAACGTACCAAACCGGCTCCATGGCCGCCACTGCATAGGCACAGCCTGCGCCGTACTGCCGCGCCCGTTCCAGCGGACGCAGTCAGGCGCTTTGCCGCCCACGCGTTTTGCCTGCTTGCCGCGGTAAGGTAATATCGAACGTTTGTTGATTGTCGGCCTTGCCGGCTGCGTAACGTACCCAACCGATCTCATGCTCGACTTCTTTCGTAACCACAAGCGCCTAATGATGTTCCTGCTGGTGATTCTCATCGCACCAGGGCTGGGCTTCGTCGGCGTTCAGGGCTTTCGCAACTTCTTTGATGACAGCGCGGACGTCGCGAGTGTCGCCGGCCGCAAGATCACCCGGGCCGAATACGAGGGCGCAATGCGCGAGCAGCTCGATCGCGCGCGCCAGGTATTGGGCGCAAACTTCGATGCAAAGGCAATCGATACGCCGGAAATGCGCCGTGCGATTCTTGACAGCCTGGTGCAGCAACGTGTGCTGGCCAAGGCGACCGAGGACCTGCATTTGAGCGCGTCTGACCAAGCCGTGCTGCGCGCGGAGCAGAGCATCCCGGCGATCGCCTCGTTGCGCAAGCCCGACGGCACATATGACGTGGACCAGTACAAGCAATTGTTGGCGATGCAAGGCATGACGCCGGAATCGTTCGACGAGCGTGTACGCTACCAATTGGCGAGCCGCCAGTTGCCGGACGGCATCCAGTCAAGCGCATTCGCGCCCAAAGCCCTCGCTCAGCAGCTGGCAAGCCTGTCGGAACAGCGCCGTGAGGTGCAGGGCCTGGTACTGCATGCGGCCGACTATGCGGACAAGGTGCAACCGAGCGATGTACAGCTCAAGCAATATTACGATGCGCACCATGATGCGTTTGCGCTGCCGGAGCGCGCGACTGTTGAGTACCTGACGCTGTCGGCCGATGCGCTCGCGCAGCGCGCGCAGCCGAGCGAGGCGGAACTGAAGCAATACTATGACGACAACGCGGCAAAGTTCAAGACGCCCGGCGAAGTGCGCGCCAGCCACATCTTGATCGCGGTCGCCGCCAGCGCGAGCCAGGCGGAACGCGACAAGGCGCGGCAGAAGGCCGAGTCGATTCTCGCTCAGGTCACCACGCATCCGGAGCAGTTTGCCAAGCTGGCGCAACAGAATTCGGACGACCCCGGTTCCAAGAATAAGGGCGGCGACCTCGGCTTCTTTGGGCCGGGCATGATGGTCAAGCCGTTCTCCGACGCTGCCTTCAAGCTGAAAAAAAACCAGGTTAGCAGCATCGTGCAAAGCGATTTCGGCTATCACATCATTAAAGTGACGGACATCAAGCCGGAACAGACCAAGCCGTTTGACGAGGTCAAGGCGACGATCGCGACCGAGCTAAAGGTCGAGCAGGCGACCAAGGCCTATGCGGAACAAGCCGAGGCATTCACGAACACGGTCTACGAGCAGGCCGATAGCTTGACGCCGGCTGCGGACAAGTTCAAGTTGACGATCCGGACCGCGACATTGATGCGGGAAGGCAATCCGGCATTGCCACCGACAAGTCCACTGAACAATCCGAAGCTGCTCGCCGCTGTGTTCGCTGACGACTCCGTTAAGGCCAAACACAATACACCGGCGATCGATGTCGGCAACAATACGCTCGTGTCGGCGCGCGTGGTGGACTATAAGCCGGCCTCCGTTCAGCCGTACGACGCGGTCGCTGCGCAAGTGCGGCAAAAGGTCGTCGCGCAGCTATCGGCGGACAAGGCTCGTCAGCAAGGCGAAGTGAAACTGGCCGAAGTCCGGAAATCGGCGTCCACGGCCGGATTTTCGACCGTCAGCAAAATGACGCGGGCCGATACGCAGGGGGTGCCACCGCAAGCGGTTGCCGCGATATTCAAAGTTGATCCGCAAAAGCTACCTGCTTATGTCGGCGTTGATCTAGGTGATGCCGGCTATGCAATCTACCGCGTGAATGCGGTGGATATGCCGTCGAGCATCGACGCGCAACGCTTGAGCGGCGCGCAACTGCAAATCGGCCAAGTGCTCGGCGACGCTGAATGGGCCAGCTATGTCGATGCGCTGCGCGCCCGCTCGCGGGTAAAGCTGTACGGTACGCCGGCCGCGGCGAACCCGTGATACCGCGCAGCGGCGGCCGCTGCACCAGCGGCGGCGGCTGCGCGGCGCGCCGCGCCGCTACAGGCAGCTATTTACGTCAGCCGTCGCGTTCTGATAGCCGCTGCCACGGATGCCGACCCACGACCCCTTGCCGGACGGATCGGGTTGGATGACCACCGCGGCACCCCCGGGGCGTTCCCCCGGCAGCAGCACGTCGAACGCCTGATCGTGCGCGAGCCTGTTCTGTAGCGTAACGGGCTGCTGCGACTTGTCAGCCCATTTCTGCGACACGCATTGCGCGACTTGTTGAGGCGAGCGTGCACTCTTGCCAACCGGCTGCACGCCCGCCGGTGGTTGAGCCGCACAAGCAGCAACGGCGACCGACACGGCGAGAATCGGCAAGTGTTTCATGTTTACTCCTTATAAAAGCGCTCAGCGTCGGACCATTCAAGGGCGGCGGCATCGGATTGAACGGCTGAGCAGTCATCCCGTCCGATCGATGAGCCGCACTTCCCAGCCGGCATGGAGTCACCGCCCCGCGGTGCTTTTGCAATCCGCATGCCCGCACTGGCTAATCGTCCACCTGTTAGCGCAATAGTGATGGACTGCCGGCAGTGTTGACGCGTTGATGCGCCGCGCGCGTGACTCGATTGGCCGCGAGTGCGTCCGGCTGATCAAGCCGGCGCGATTTGTTCCTAAACAAAGTTATGGGGTGGATGGACGATAGTCAGATCATCCGGCCAGCTACGCTGGTTAAGGCTTTGGGTCGAAACGCCTAGATTCTGCACCAGCATACAATGAATGACGCTTTTTCAGGATCGGAGCTTCGCGCGCGCACGGGCAATCAACGCGCTGGTGGACGAGTCGTGCTTGCGCGGATCCACCGACGACGTTGAGACTAGGTCTGCCTCGACGACCTTGCCGAGCATCTTGCCCAGTTCGACGCCCCATTGGTCGAACGGATTGATGTTCCACACGGTGGCTTGCACGAGTGTCTTGTGCTCGTATAGCGCGATCAGGGCCCCGAGCGATTGGGGATTCAACTCGTCGAGCAGGATCGTGTTCGTCGGCCGATTACCCGGGAAAACGATGTGCGGCACGAGTGCCCTCTGCTCAGGCCCGGCGATGCGCTCCGCCTCCGCCTGCGTGCGTCCTAGCATCAGCGCTTCGCCTTGCGCAAAACAATTTGCCAGCAGTTTTTCGTGATGACCGGGCAGGGGATGCTCGGGCGTGAGCGACACAATGAAGTCGATGGGCACGATCGTTGGCCCCTGGTGCAGCATTTGGAAGAACGCGTGCTGGCCGTTCGTGCCGGGCTCGCCCCAGGTTACTGCCGAAGTCGAATAATCGACGAAGTGCCCGTCCAGCGTGACGGACTTGCCGTTGCTTTCCATCTCCAGTTGCTGCAAGTACGCTGGCAGGAAGTGCAGCGCTTCCGAATAGGGGGCAACAACATAGCTTTGTGAGCCGAAAAAATTGCGGTACCAGACGCCGAGCAGCCCGAGCAGCACCGGCAGGTTGCGCTCCAATGGCGCGTGGCGAAAATGCTCATCCATCAGATGGGCGCCCGCGAGTAATCGATCGAAGTGTTCGGGACCGATCGCGATCATCACCGACAACCCGACCGCCGACCACAGCGAATAGCGTCCGCCGACCCAGTCCCACATTTCGAACACGTTGTCGGGTGCAATGCCAAAGCGCACCACTTCCTGAGGATTCGCCGACACGCCGACAAAATGCCGGGCCAACTGGTCCGGCGCACAGCCGCTGCGCAGGAACCAGTCGCGCAGCGAGCGCGCGTTGGTCATCGTCTCCAATGTCGTGAACGTTTTCGATACAACAATCGCCAATGTCTGTTCGGGATCGATCTGCTCCAGCACGCGCTGCAGGTCAGCACCGTCGACATTGGACACATAGTGTGTGCGGATCTTTGGTGTCGTGAGGTGATGCAATGCGTGCGCAACCATCTTCGGCCCCAGATCCGAGCCTCCGATGCCAATATTGACAACGTGCCGGATCGGCTTGCCTGTGTGGCCCAACCATTGACCGCTGCGCACCCGTTCAGCAAAGGCTGCCATCTTCGTGCGCTCTGCGTTGACTTGCGCGGCGTACGGCGCATTCGCGTCCGAGGCCCGCAAAGCCGTGTGTAATGCGGCGCGGTGCTCGGTTGGATTCACGTTCTCACCAGCGAACATCGCGTCGCGTCGCGCCTGCACGCCGGTTTCGCGAGCGAGCTGCACGAACAACGCGATCGTCTCGTCGGTCACACGGTTCTTCGAAAAATCTAACGTCAACCCGCCGCCGCTGACGGTAAAGCGCTCCGCCCGCGTGGGCGCCGGATCGTTCTCGGGGGCGAACCAGTCGCGCATATGAGCATCGCGAATGGATTCATAATGGGCGGCAAGGGTGGACCAGGCGGGAAGCGAATTCAAACTCATAGACGTTGCTTGGCTCTGTGACGAAAGAAAAGCCGCCGCCGGTCTGCGTCTTTACGCGTGCCGGCGCGGGCGATTGCGAATGGTGACGCGTTGGCATCCAGTATAGCGATGCACGGCGGCATCTTCGAGTCGTCCGTTCGGCCGCGATCAATGCGTGTAGAAGCGGGTATTAAGCAGCCGTCGTACCCGCGGCGCAAGCTCGCCGGCGGTGCATCCGGCCGGCCCGTCGCCGTCCGCGCACAGCGATTCGGCCGCCGCGCCGTGCAAGTAAACTGCGGTGAGGGCGGCTTCGTACGGCGGCATGCGCTGCGCGGCAAACGCGCCGATCATCCCGCACAGTACGTCGCCGGTACCTCCGGTCGCTAAGGCAGCATTGCCGGTCGGGTTGATCGTCAGCGGCCGATGGTCCGGACCGCGCGCCTCGGCGATGACGGAACCGTTCCCCTTAAGGACCACCACCGCGTTTAGCCGCTCGGCCAGGTGCCGGGCGGCGCCAAGCCGGTCACGCTGTACGCTCGCCGCGTCCACACCAAGCAGTCGTGCTGCCTCCAGCGGATGCGGTGTGATGATCGTCGCCGCCTGCCGACGCGCGAGCCGGGCCGCCAGGCTCGCGTCGTGGGCAAGCAGATTCAGCGCGTCGGCGTCCACGACGATCGGCACGTTCAACGACAGGACGTCAGCGAGCACGCGTGCCGCGCGCTCGTTCCGCCCCATCCCTGGCCCGATGGCCAGTGCATTCGTCGCGCCCAGGGCCAGCGTGTGGATCGGACTGAGCATCAGTTCCGGATGGACGGGATCATAAGGCGGCGCGCCGTCGCCGAGCAAGCCGACGTGGATCTTGCCGGCACCGCAGTACAGCGCAGCCCGCGCGGCCAGGAGGGGCGCGCCGCACATGCCTGCCGCGCCGCCGATCACGGCCAGCGTGCCGAACGTGCCCTTATGCGAGGCCAACGCGCGCTCGGGCAGCCGCGACGCGAACAGCGCCGGTGCGTTCAGCCTTGGCACGTCGAATGGTGGCGTGTCAGCAGGCGTTGTGAGCGCGGCGGTCAGCTCGAGTGGTGCAATACGCACGCGTCCCGCCAGGTCCGGCCCATGCGCCGTGTACAACCCTGGTTTCGCGCCAATGAATGTGATGGTATCGGTGGCGTGCACCGCGGCACCATCATGGGCCACGTTGCCAGTATCGCTGTCCAGTCCGCTCGGCACATCGAGCGCCAGCACGCGCGCGCCCTGATACGCATGCTCGGATAACAGCGCGGCGATGCGCGCGAAATCGCCGTCCAGCGGCCGGCCCAGGCCAATGCCGAATAACCCGTCGAGCGCCCAGTCAAACCCCTGCAGCGTATCCGGAATCGTCGTGCCGATCGGCACACCGGCTTCGCGCGCGAGTTGCAACGCCCAGCGTGCGTCGTCCGGGACCACCTCGCGCGGCATGCACGCATGCACGCGCACGCCGGCGCGATGCAACTCATACGCGGCGACCAATGCATCGCCGCCGTTGTTACCAGGCCCCACTGCGATCCACGCGGCACGCACTGGCACTTCATCGTCGAGCAGCACGGCTGCAGCCGCACGGCCGGCACGTGCCATCAACGTGTGGGCGGGCAGGGAGCGAGTGGTCTGCGCCTCGATCTGGCGCAGCGAAGCCACGTCATACAGTGGCACGGCGCGATCGCGCGCATCGATTGGCGGTGCAGTGCGCGCACTGCATCCGGCGGCGGACAGAATAGGATCAGTCATGCAAGGCCTTCAATGAGCAACGGGGGCAGCCGTCACCGCGCGAGCGCCCGAACTGGCCGTCAGCGCCGCTAACTGGCGAATCGCCCAGGCGAGAGCGCCGCTAGCGACGCAGCCGGCAAAGCCGGCGGTTTTCCCGACACGAGGTCTGCTATCACTGTAGCAGAGCCATGCGACAGCGCCCAGGCGGCAGGGCCGTGCGCGCAATTGACGAACACCTGCGGGTGGGCCGTCGCGCCGACTAGCGGCAGCCCGTCGGGCGACAGCAGCACCATGTCGCTCCAACTCAGCGCTGCGGAAATGCGCATGGCGCCCGGGATCCACCGCTGCGCGGCCTGGCCGAGCAGCGAGATCGCTTGTTCCGTGAGGGCCGCCGGCGGCATGGCGTCTGCGCGGCGCCCGCTGCGCAGCAGCGGCGCGCCGGCAATTCTCAGGCGCTCGCCGAGTCGCGTGATCGTGATCCGGCGCGTCGAGTCGATGACCGAAACATGGGGAGCATGTTCTGGGTAGGCGATCGGCGCAGTCAGCGCATGGATCCGCGCCGGCTGTACCGGCATCGTGAGGGCGAGCTGTTCCAGCAACGCGGCGCTGCCGGTACCGGCGGCGACGACGACCGCATCGGCGCTCATCGTATCGCGCTCGCCGCGGTTCGCGGCGTCCGGCTCGCGAGGGCACAGCTCGACGCTGACGCGCCCCGACTCGACGCGAATGCCGGTGGCCCGCCGGCCGAACTCGAATTGCACAGACGGGTCGAGTACCTGTTTGAGTTGCTTGACGTGCAGTGGACAGTTGCCGCTGCGCTCGTGTGGCAACCATATGCCCCGTTCGACGGCACACTCCGGTATCGCGGGCTCGCGTGCCGTGCACTGCGCTGCGTCTAGCACTTCGTGCGCGATATCGTGTTCGGCAAGCACCGCCAGGGCGGCGTCGGCATGGGCGAACTCGCGTGCGCTGCCGAACACGTGCAACACGCCGCTGCGCTGGCCAAAATCGGCGTCGTGATCCTTCTTTAGCGCGGCCAACACGGTGCGGGCGGCTTCGCTTAATGCGTGCATCACCTGCATACGCTGGCCAAACTGCACTGGGTCGCGGCCGACCTTGACGTATCGGCGAAAGCGGCGCAGTTGGGCAGACCAGCTCGTCTTGGTCAGCACGCCGCTGCTGGCCGGATCGCGTGAGCGCATCCATTGCGGACCAGTCCAAACATCGAGCGGCGTGGGCAGCATCAGTGCACCAGCGCCGAAGCTGGCTTGCTGCGCGACACCCGTGTGCTGCTCGATCACGCAGACGCGGTGTCCGCGCGCATGTAGCTGATAGGCAGTTGCGACGCCCGCGATACCGCCGCCGATCACGATCACATTCATTTCTGTTTCGTCCTAACCCCGCAACTCTGTATCTGCGCCGCCAGGTCGGCAAAGCCGGCGCACCGCACGCAAAAGGGGCGCAATCATAGCATTGGCGCCGCCGGCCGCGATCGCTGTCGTGGCCGGTGGGCGCGGCGCGGTATAATTACGGTTTCCCCGGCGCGTGGCGCCATGCCGCCCGGCATACCGCGCACGTGCCTTGGTCGACAAGACGATCAGCAACCTTCGATGCAACGCCCCATGGCTCACTTCTCGTGCTTCCCCGGCGCTTCGGCACTGTCCGATTTCCGTCAGAACCGCCTCTTGCAAACACTGCAGGCCATCGAACCGGCCGTGGCCGGCGTGCGTGCGCGCTACGTCCATTTCGTTCATGCGCATGCTGGGCTCGGCGATGCCGACACGGCGCGGCTCACCGCGTTGCTCGAGTACGGTGAGCCGGCGCCGGCCGATGACGGCGGCGAAACCTTCCTGGTGATTCCGCGGCTCGGCACGATTTCGCCCTGGGCGTCGAAGGCCACCGAGATCGCCCGGCACTGCGGGCTGGACAACGTGCACCGCATTGAGCGCGGCATTGAGTACGCGGTAACGCTCAAAAGCGGCCTATCCGGGCTACTCGGCACGAAAAAGACGTTGAGCGGCGAGGTTCGGGCTCAGCTCGCCGCAGTGTTGCACGACCGGATGACCGAAACCGTGGTGGCCACTCATGACGAGGCGCGCCAGCTATTCGATACGCTGCCCGGCAAGCCGCTGCAGTCGGTGGATGTAATCGGGCAGGGACGAGCTGCGCTGGTGGCGGCAAACGCTGAACTCGGACTCGCGCTCGCCGACGACGAGATCGACTATCTGGTCGAGGCGTTCACGAAGCTCGCGCGTAACCCGACGGACGTGGAGTTGATGATGTTCGCGCAAGCCAACAGCGAGCATTGCCGGCACAAGATTTTCAACGCGCAGTGGACGATCGACGGCCAGCCCCAAGACATGTCGTTGTTCCAGATGATCAAGAACACGCACCGGCTCAGCGGCCAACGCACGATCGTCGCATATTCGGACAACGCCGCAGTGATGGAGGGCGGCCTCGCGCAGCGCTGGTTCGCCAGCGGTGACACGCAGCGCTATGCGCCAGTGCAGGCGCTGACACACACGCTGATGAAGGTGGAGACACATAATCACCCGACGGCGATTTCGCCGTTCCCGGGAGCGGCGACGGGTGCCGGCGGCGAGATCCGCGATGAGGGCGCAACCGGACGCGGCGCCCGGCCCAAGGCCGGGCTGAGCGGCTTCTCGGTGTCCAATTTGGAGTTGCCAGAGGCAATCGAGGCGTGGGAAAACGCGCGCGACGCCGCACAGCCGCTCGCCGAGCGCTGCCCCGATGACGTCGTCGGCCGCTATGGCCGGCCCGAGCGCATTGCGTCGCCGCTGCAGATCATGATCGACGGGCCGATCGGCGCTGCCGCGTTCAACAATGAGTTTGGCCGGCCCAATCTGGGCGGCTATTTCCGCGTCTACGAGCAGAACGTCGGCGGGCGTGTGCGCGGCTACCACAAGCCGATCATGATTGCCGGCGGCATTGGCAATATTTCACACGCGCATACACACAAGCACGATGTGCCGGCCGGCGCGCTGCTGGTGCAAATCGGCGGTCCCGGCATGCGCATTGGCATGGGCGGCGGCGCAGCCAGCTCGATGGCCACTGGCGCCAACACCGCCGAGCTCGATTTCGATTCGGTGCAGCGCGGCAACCCGGAGATCCAGCGCCGCGCGCAGGAAGTCATCAACGCGTGCTGGCAACGCGGGGACGATAATCCGATCCTGTCGATCCACGACGTCGGCGCGGGCGGCTTGTCCAACGCGTTTCCGGAGATCGTCGACGGCGCCGGCAAGGGAGCACGCTTTGAATTGCGACGCGTGCCGCTCGAGGAGAGCGGGTTGTCGCCGCGCGAGATCTGGTCGAACGAGGCACAGGAACGGTACGTGCTCGCGATCGCGGCCGATGATCTGCCCGCGTTCGAGGTGATCTGCCGGCGTGAACGCTGCCCGATGGCGGTGGTCGGCGTTGCAACCGACGAACGCCAGTTGCAGTTGATCGACGATGCCGTGGCCGACACCGCCGATCCAGCACGCATGCCGGTCAACATGCCAATGGACGTGCTGCTCGGCAAGGCACCGCGGATGCATCGCGACGTCACGCGCGAACATTGCTCGTTCGCGCCGGTGGAGGTCACCGGCCTGAACTTGTCAGAAGTGGCCGCGCAGATACTGAGGCACCCGAGCGTCGCAAGCAAGTCCTTCCTCATCACGATCGGCGACCGCACGGTCGGCGGCCTGTCCGTGCGTGACCAGATGGTCGGCCCTTGGCAGGTGCCGGTGGCCGACTGCGCGATTACCGCGATGGACTATGCCGGTTTCCGTGGCGAAGCGATGACGATGGCCGAACGCGCGCCGCTCGCGGTGATCGATGCGCCGGCCTCGGGACGGATGGCTGTCGGTGAAGCGATCACGAACATCGCTGCCGCGCCAATCGCGTCGCTGGAGCGCCTGAAGCTGTCGGCGAACTGGATGGCCGCATGTGGCAGTGCCGGCGAGGACGCCGCATTGTTCGACACCGTTAAGGCGATTGGTATGGAGTTGTGTCCAGCGCTGGGCATTGACATTCCGGTCGGCAAAGACTCATTGTCGATGCGCACGCAGTGGCGCGAGGACGGCGTCCACAAGGAGGTCGTCGCGCCGGTATCGCTGATTGTTTCCGCATTCGCGCCCGTGGAGGACGTGCGCGGCCACCTGACGCCGCAGTTGCGTAGCGTGGCCGACGTCGGTGACTCGGTGCTGATCCTGGTGGATCTGGGGCGCGGCCGCAACCGTCTCGGCGGCAGCATCCTCGCCCAGGTCACGCAGCAAGTCGGTGACAGTGTGCCGGACGTGGACGATGCACAAGACCTGAAGCGTTTCTTCGACGCGATTCAGTCGCTCAACCGAGACGGCCAGCTGCTTGCGTATCATGACCGCTCCGATGGTGGCCTGTTTGCGACGGTGGCGGAGATGGCTTTTGCCGGCCACGTTGGCGTGTCGCTGAACGTGGATATGCTCACGCTCGAGCAGGGGCACGAGTTCGACTATGGTGACGCGAAGGACTGGGCGCGCCAGACAGCCGGACGCCGCGACGACCTGACGCTGCGCGCGTTGTTCTGCGAAGAGCTCGGCGCGGTGCTGCAGGTGCGTGCCGTCGAGCGCGATCGCGTGCTGGCGACGCTGCGCGAATTCGGCCTGTCGGGCGCGAGCCACGTGATTGGCAAGCTGAACGAGCGCGATGTGATCGAGATTTATCGCGACGCCAAGAAGATCTACGAAGCGCCCCGCACCGAGTTGCACCGGGTCTGGAGCGAAGTCAGCTGGCGCATTTCGCGGCTGCGCGACAATCCCGCGTGCGCGGACGCCGAGTATGACGCGTTGAGCGATGCGTCAGATCCGGGCATCGTGCCGCACCTGACGTTCGACCCGCAGGAGGACGTAGCGGCGCCGTTCATCTCGAGCGGCAAGCGGCCACGCGTGGCCATCCTGCGCGAACAAGGGGTGAACTCGCATCTGGAAACCGCTTACGCGTTCGACCGTGCCGGCTTCGATGCGCACGACGTGCATATGAGCGACCTAATCGAGGGGCGCGCCGATCTCACGCAATTTGCCGGTGCGGTAGCGTGCGGCGGGTTCTCGTACGGCGACGTGCTGGGCGCCGGCGAGGGCTGGGCGAAGACGATTCGCTTCAATGCACGCTTGACGGACATGTTTGCCACGTTCTTTGCGCGCCCCGATACGTTTGCGCTCGGCATCTGCAATGGCTGCCAGATGATGAGCAGCCTCGCGTCAATGATTCCCGGCGCGCAAGCATGGCCACGCTTCGTGCGTAACCGCTCCGAGAAGTTCGAGGCACGCTTTTCGTTTGTGCAGATCGAAAAATCGCCGTCGATTTTCTTTGCCGGGCTCGAGGGTTCCCGACTGCCTGTCGCTGTGGCGCATGGCGAAGGCTATGCGGATTTTTCGCAACAAGGAGATTTGTCGAGCGTGCAGGTTGCGATGCGCTATATCGACCATCGCGGCGTGGCAACCGAGCGCTACCCATTCAATCCGAACGGCTCGCCGCAGGGCATTACGTCGGTGACCACGCCGGATGGCCGCTTCACCGTCCTGATGCCGCACACCGAGCGCGTGCATCGGACCGTGCAAATGAGCTGGCACCCGCAAGAGTGGGGCGAGGCAAGTCCGTGGCTGCGGCTGTACCGCAACGCGCGGCGCTGGGTGGGTTGATCGCGCGCGGCCGCGCACGCGTTGCGTCGGCCGCTTGTCGCGGCTTTGGATAGACTAATGGCCGCCCAGCAGGCGGCCATTGGCAAGTTAGGACGCGTCGCCGCGCGGCATAGCGGCGCGCCCTTTACATATTACCGGAGCGCGTTCGCGTATCCGCGTATTACTGGATCTTCGCGTTCTTGTGCAATCCGGCGTTGAATTGCTGCAGCTTTTCCTGCGTTAGCTGCTGCGCAACCTGCGCCTTGACTTGCTCCAGCGGCGGCGGCTGGATTGCACGTGAGTCGTCAAGCCGGATGATATGCCAGCCGAACTGTGTATGAACGGGCGTTGACGTCACTTCGCCCTTTTTCAGTTTGCCCGTTGCGTCCGCAAACTCGGGAACATAGCTTTGCGGGTTCGCCCAGTCCAGGTCTCCGCCGTTCTTGGCTGAGCCAGGATCCTTCGAATATCGCTTCGCCAGGTCCTCGAAACTTGCACCCGCCTTGATCTTGGCGATTAGCTCCTTCGCCTGCTGCTCGTCCGGCACCAGGATGTGATGTAAGTGCAGCTCGCTACCGCCACCGGCCTGCTTGATCAACTGCTCATAGCGCGCCTTGATTTCGTCGTCGCTCGGCTTGTTGTCCTTTAGGAAATCGTCGATCAACGCGCGGATCACAACGCTCTGGTCGGCTAGCGCAATCTGCGCCTTCACGTCGGGCCGGTTTGCGATGCCACGCCGCAGCGCTTCCTCCATCAGCAACTCGCGATTGACCAGTTCCTCGCGGACCATCACCTGCAACTGCGGCGAATCCTGCTGCCCTTGGCGCGTCAGCTCTTTGACCAGCGCGTCGGCGTGCGCCTTGGGTATCGGTGTGCCATTCACCACAGCAATGTTTTGGGCAAAGGCGGGCGCCGCCACGCAACCTGCGAGCGCGGCCCATAAGCAGGCTTTTCTCAAGATCATCAGAACATCCTAGCGGGGAGACGAATGAAATTCTTCTGGTGTGTATGCATGGATCGACAGCGCATGGATGCCGCGCTGCATCGCATCAGAGAGCGCATCATACACCAGCCGGTGCCGGGCTACCCGGGTACGGCCGTCGAACGCGGCCGAAACGATTGTCACCGTATAGTGGCCGCCAGCGGCCGCACCGGCATGTCCGGCATGCTGTGCGCTGTCGTCGCGGACCTTTAGCGTAAGCGGCGACAGGGCGGCGCCCAGGCGCTCGCGAATCAGCGCGATGCGCTGCTCGGCTGAGGTGGTCAGGAATGCATCATCGGTCATCGGTTTATTCTTCCTTCATGTGCCGGGCGAGCCATAGACTCTGCGCGACGATGAACACAAGCATCGCGCCAGTCGTGCCGAATAGCTTAAAGTCGACCCAGGTATCGGTCGAGAACCGGTACGCGACGAACAGGTTGGCGATGCCCAGTGCCGCGAAGAATAGCGCCCAGGCAACGTTGAGCTGGTCCCAGACCGGTGAGGGCAGCTTGATTTGCGCGCTCATTGCCTTCTGGATCAGGTTCTTGCGCAACACGAATTGCGAAAAGAGCATCGCCAGCGAGAATGCCCAGTACAGCACGGTCGGCTTCCACTTGATGAACGTGTCGTTATGCAGCACCAGAGTCGCGCCACCAAATACGACGACGATGGCCAGGCTCACCCACAGCATCGGGTCGACGCGCCGATGGCGAAACGCCGACCACGCGACCTGCACCAGCACGGCGGCAATCGCTACGCCGGTCGCGACATAGATGTTCCACACTTTGAAGGCAACAAAGAAAAGCGCGATCGGCAGCAGGTCAAACAAGAGTTTCATGGTGGCGGGTGTAGCAAATGGGCATCGGTTTAACTGGGTTCGAATTGTAACGCAGCCGAGTTGATGCAATAGCGCAGCCCGGTGGGCGCGGGGCCATCGTTGAACACGTGCCCGAGGTGCGCGTCGCATACCTTGCAGCGCACCTCGACGCGCAGCATGCCATGCGAGCGGTCTGTCTTCTCGGTCATGACTTTGCCATGGATCGGCTTGAAGTAGCTGGGCCACCCGCAGCCTGCATCGAATTTCGTTGACGATTCGAACAGCGGCGTGCCGCAGCAAATGCAATGATAGACGCCGCGTTCCCAGTGATCCCAGTACTCGCCGGTGAACGCACGCTCGGTCGCCGCGCGGCGGGTGACTTCGTAAGCCATCGGCGCGAGTTGCTCGCGCCACTCGGCCTCGGACTTATGCACTGTATGCTGTGGCGCCGCCGCGGCGAGCGGCTCGCCTGCCGTGCCGGACGCGGCCGGGTGTGCCGGGCGGGAAGGGTGGGGGATATCAGCCATGATGGAATGCCTCCTGCTAATGAAGGAGCGTGGACACGCTTGCCAGCGGCGACCACGCGGATCGTGCCGCCGCCGTCACCGGTGCGGCTGCCGCAGCGGCGGTTACACGCATCACGCGGCAGCCATTCAGGATGAACAGCTCACTGAAAGCGAGGCGGCCCAATCCGGCGGCAGCGCCGCGTATGCCTCATACTCGGGTTGCTCGTCAAACGGACGCGACAAGACTTGCAATAGCCGCGCAATTTCGGTGAAGTCCTTTTCGTTCGCTGCGCGGACCGCCTGTTCAGCCAAATGGTTGCGTAGCACGTATTTGGGATTGACGCGGTTCATCGCCGCGCGACGCGTTGCGTCGTCTGCGGGCTCGTTGTTTAGCCGCTGTCGATAAGCGGCCACCCACGCATCGAACGCAGCGCGATCGACGAACAAGTCTCGCACGGGCGCATCTCCGGAAGCATCGTGCCGGCACACACCGGCCATGCGCCGGAAGGTCAACGTGAAGTCCGCGTGGTTCGCGTGCATGAGTGCCAACAGACGGTTAATCAACGCGACATCGTCCGGCTCGGCCGTGGCCAGTCCAAGCTTGGCACGGAAACGTGCCTCCAGTGCCGGGCCGAAGTGAGCCTGGTACCCCTGCAGCGCATCGCGTGCATCCGCGATCGCACGCTCATCCCCGGCCGTGCCCCGGTGCGCGCCGATCAGCGGCACGAGCGCCTGCGCCAGACAAATCAGATTCCAGTGGCCCACGGGCGGCTGTTGCTGGTACGCATATCGTCCGGATGTGTCGGAATGGTTGCAAATATGGTTCGCGTCGAAGCCGTCGATGAAGCCGAACGGCCCATAGTCGATTGTCAGTCCAATGATCGACATGTTGTCCGTATTCATCACGCCATGACAGAAACCCACCGCCTGCCAATGCACTATCAACGCGGCCGTGCGCTCGCAGACGGCCGCCAACAAAGCGAGATACGGATCCTGCGCGTCGCGGCAGGATGGGAATTCACGCTCGATCACATGGTCTGCGAGCCGATGCAATGCCTCCGCTTGTCCAGTCGAATAGAAGTGCTCGAAATGGCCAAACCGAATGAATGTCGGCGCGACACGCGTCGTGACCGCCGCCGTTTCCACCGTCTCGCGATAGACTGGTGCGTCCGAGCCGATCACGCACAGCGCGCGCGTGGTCGGAATGCCGAGACAGTGCATCGCCTCCGAGCACAGGAATTCGCGGATCGACGAGCGCAGCACCGCCCGACCATCGCCCATGCGTGAGTAGGGGGTCCGGCCACCGCCCTTGATCTGTATTTCCTGGCGCTGTCCGCGATGCTCGGTCTCGCCGAGCGTTAACGCGCGTCCGTCGCCGAGTTGGCCAGCCCAGACGCCGAACTGGTGGCCGGAATACACGCTGGCGAAGGGCAACGCCGCGTGCTCCAAGTATCGCGTCAGATTACCGCAGAAGTAGTCAGCGAACGCGGGATCGGTCAGTGCCGCGGCACCCAAGCCGAGTTCGTGCGCGAGTTCCGTGGAAACAGCGACCACATACGGATCGGGCAACGGCGCGGCGCTTTGCCGCGTGAGGAACTGCGTGCCGAGCTGAGAGAACGCGCCGGGCCGATTCGGATCGATTGCGCCCGCGAATGCCGGCTGTTCGTGACCAACGGTGTCGCTTTGGGAAACCGCCATGAGCGCTCCGGTGTCGTATCAGCCTCTATTGTAAATCGTCCCTCGCCGGCTTGCCGATCCCTGGCGGCGGATAGTTCGTTGTGGGTCTCGTTGTTGATCGCGCATGCCGCGCGGCATTTCGGCGAGGTCAAGATCGTGTCCCAGTGCATTGACGGGTCGCCAATGCACGATGGAGACCACGTGGCCGTCGCACGGCGATATGCGACAGAATCGCCAATCAAAGGCAAAATGGCGGGCTTGCTGACCCATCTCCGCGTCTTGATGATCCCCGCGTCACGATGCGATGTGAGCTTAATTGTCGGATCAGCGGTCAAGGAGGTAGCGGTGCTGAAACATATTGTCATGTGGAAATTGAAGGAGCGAGCCGAAGGTGCGGATCGCGCAACAAACGCAGTCCGGCTGAAAGCGATGCTTGAGGGCTGTCGGAACATCGTGCCCGGCATTCGCCGCTTCGAGGTCGGCGTCGCGACGCCGGGGCTCGAGGCGACCTATGACGTGGTGCTCGTGTCCGAGTTCGATGACAAGTCCGCGCTCGAGGCCTATGCGGTCCATCCCGAGCACGAGAAAATCAAGGCGTTTGTGGCGAGTGTGCGCGACGCGCGGCAGTGCATTGACTATGAGGCCTGATATGAAGACTGATGCCGTGCCCGTGGCAAACGACACATCACCGCCCGCGGTGCAAGCGCTGAGCAGTCCATTCGCCGACCATCTGGGCGTGCGGCTCGTCCATGCGGCGCACGGGCGCAGCGAGGTGGTACTGCCGCTCACGGCGTTGCACCTGAATACATGGGACGTCGCGCACGGCGGCGTGACAATGACGCTGCTCGACGTGGGGCTGGCACTGGCCGCGCGCTCGTTGAGCAGCGGCGCGGGCGTGGTCACCGTCGAGATGAAGACCAACTTCATGCAACCTGGACGCGGCGAGCTTCGGGCCCGGGCGCGGGTGCTGCACCGCTCCGCGACGATGGCTTATTGTGAGGGCGAGGTGCACGATAGCGACGGACGCTTCGTCGCCAAGGCGCTGGGCACGTTCAAGTACTTGAGCGCATTGGCCGTGGGTCGCGAGATCACTCACCAACGGGTGGTACCGCAACCGACTGTGTCGGACGCCGACCCGGCGCCGGCGCACGACTGACTTTTACCATCCAGGACGGAGATCATGAATGCATCGAATCCAGCAGCGGTGAATCGCCAGATTTGGTTGGTGTCGCGTCCGGCCGCAGAGCCTTCGCACGACAATTTCCGGCTCGTGCAAACCCCGCTGGAGCCTCTCGCACCTGGCCAAGTTCGCGTGTGCAATCACTACCTGTCCCTCGATCCGTACATGCGCGGCCGCATGAGCGACGCGAAATCGTACGCGCCGCCGCAGCCGTTGGACCAAGTCATGCTCGGCGGCACGGTCGGCGAGGTCGTGGAATCGACTCATCCGCAATGGCACGTCGGTGACAAGGTGCTGGCAAAGTTCGGGTGGCAGGAATATGGCACGTCAGATGGCACTGGCATGGAAAAGATCGACGACACGCGCGTGCCATTGTCCGCCTATCTCGGCCCGGTCGGCATGCCGGGCGTCACCGCCTGGTACGGGCTGAACCGGATCATTGCGCCCCAGCCGGGCAACACAGTAGTGGTTAGCGCGGCCAGCGGCGCGGTCGGCAGTGTCGTCGGCCAGTTGGCCAAGCTGAGCGGCGTACGTGCGGTCGGCATCGCGGGAGGCGCGGACAAGTGCCGCTACGTCGTCGAAACATTAGGCTTTGATGCCTGCATCGACTATAAGGCAGCTGACTGGTACCAAGACTTGCAACGCGCGACGCCGGATGGCGTCGATGGTTGCTTCGAAAACGTCGGCGGCGCAGTGCTCGACGCAACGCTTGCGCGGATGAATCCATTCGGCCGCATCGCGCTATGCGGGATGATCGCGGGCTACAACGGCGAGCCCGCACCGCTCAAACATCCGGCGCTGATCCTCACACAGCGGCTGTGCGTGCAGGGTTTCATCGTCTCGGAGCACCTCGACGTATGGCCGCAGGCACTGCGCGAACTTGGCGAATGGGTGGCTGCCCAACGCCTGCATTATCGCGAAAGCATCGCAGAAGGGCTGGACAGCGCGGTGGATGCCTTCATCGGCTTACTCAAAGGCCGCAATTTCGGCAAGCAACTGGTCAAGCTGGTCTAAGCACGCCAATGAATGCGGCAGACAGTGCCCGTTCCCGTTCGAGCGACAAGCCGGTCGATGGCAACTCGCTGTCTGTGGCCAACCGCGTGTCGCGCACTATCTCGATCAGCGGCGTGGCATTGAGTCCGCGGCCGCCCGCCCGACGAGGTCCCCCGTTGAATCCGGCGTGTGCTCTAAGCCGACCAGCGCGATCGTGTCCAGGTAGCGACGCAAGTTGGTTTTCTTGCGCTCGACTTTGGGCCACCGACTATCCAGTAGTGCATTGGACAGCCCGTACAATCCAGGACCCAGCCGCCGTGGCGGACCGGGATCGCGATTGCTGAGCCAGATTAGCTCGCGGCGCGTCCAGTCGCCTATCAGCAGATTGAATCCATGATAGGTCGCCGCGCAGTCGGCAACCTGCTTGACGTAGTCAGACGGCGCGCACGCCGCACCGATCAAGAACATCGGAATACGGTCAGACACATCGCGACGGCGCCTGACATGGACCGCAGTCCGTTTGCCGCTGCGACAGGCCGCTCAAGGCATTTGCGCTGGCAACGGGTACGGCAGGGGGAGGAACGCCAGCGTCGGGCCGTGCGGGGACCCGACGTGGACCGAACCGATATCGAGTGCGCCAAGCTTGAGCTGGACCAGGCAATCGACACCGCCCTCGGGGGCCGCGGCGGCATTGACGACCATCCCGCACGGTTGGCCAGGGTCCTCCGAATGAAATACCTCGACGCCGGCGTGCGCCTGTGTGGCGTGCGCCAGCACCGTGCGGCGCTTGATCGTGCCGCGATACTGAGAGCGGGCGACCACTTCCTGCCCAGGATAGCAGCCCTTGCGAAAGTTGACGCCA
Organism: Mycetohabitans sp. B46; assembly: GCF_037389205.1. Taxonomy (NCBI): domain Bacteria; kingdom Pseudomonadati; phylum Pseudomonadota; class Betaproteobacteria; order Burkholderiales; family Burkholderiaceae; genus Mycetohabitans; species Mycetohabitans sp. B46. The sequence continues at coordinate 189,985 of NZ_JADBGL010000004.1, read as the reverse complement.
CCGACGAGTTCGAAATTAATCATTTGCGGCACGAACTGCTCGCTCGTCGCGGCATTCACACGCGGCTCGCCCGCGCGGATGTCAAGCCAGTCCCACAGTGCGGAGTCGGCCCGTCGCGCGCGATGCGTCGTATCCAGTGCGGCAAGCTTCGCTTCGACTGCAGCCCTCGGCCCGACCCACAGGAAACGTGGCACGCCGTTCGCATCCGGCACGCGGATCAATTCCCCGCAGGCCGTGTCAATCTTTACGTGTACACCGTCGGGCAATGCCTCGAAGCACTGCGATAGCGCGGCACGCACGTCGCCGGCAAAGCCGACCACGGCAAGGTCGTCGGTGGTGTTGGTCAGCCGCGCCTTGGCGCGCAGCACGAACATCGACAATCGCTTCTGAAGCGGCGCGGCCAGGTCCGCGGAAACCAGCATGCGCACCGCGTCGCCAGCACGCCAGACCAGCAGCGTGGCGAGCAGCCGCCCCTTGGGTGAGCAGAAGCCGGCTAGCCGCACACTGCCTGCTTCCAGCGTTTGAATATCGTTGGTCAGTTGGCCGTGCAGGAAGCTGGCTGCGTCGTCACCGTGCACGTCTATCACGCTGAACTGGTCGAGCACCATATAAGCGCCTCGTTCAGCGTGAAGCGCGGTGAACGCGTCAGTGTCCACGCGCGCCAGCGCGTCGGCGTCACGACCGGCATCGCCATCACCTGGCCCGGTAGCCTTAGAGGATGTGTTCATGTTCAAGCTGCGTTGTCAATTCTGACTTTGGCTTAGGCAAGCAGGTATTATATGCTTTCTGGCTATATTGGCGATGCTTGCGAATGGCCCGTCCAGCAAGGCTTTCAGCCATTTCGAATGAGATGCCTTATGCCATAGAGCGGGCCATGTGCCATAGATTGGTTATCGCAGCGGTCTGACGCGCTTAGGTTTGCGGCGATAAATCCGCGCTGTAACCTTGCCGTCAGCATGCGCTAACAAGCCGGCGGGCGTGCTCGAATGTCTGCGCATCGCTGGCGCACTTCGCGCGCAGGTCATGTTCAGTGAATCGCTCTTTGGGAAAGGGTGCTGATCAAGGTAGCGCTACTCAACGGCTTTCGTGTACGCGTGCGATAGCACTGCGACTTCGCGCCGGGCAGCGACTTTTGCTGTCCGATTATTGAGGTATTGATAGACGTGCGTTGGTTTCAGCGATGTGAGGGGCACGTTGCCTAAGTCGGCAAGCGCGGAGGGTAATCACGTTCACTCGGCATAGACTGATGGACAGGACAACCATCACACTACGTCAACGATCCAGGCCACGACCACACTGCAGCCACCATGACTGGACAGGTCCCGCCATGGGCTTCAGCCGCTACGACTCGTCGTACCATCGCTCGGCGGGATAAGCACGGACGGATTGATATGCTGTTGGCGCTTTTGCGATTGAGTCAGTCCCAAGGTTTTCCGGACCCGGCCTTATGCCGGGTTTCTTCGTTTATTGCCTCAAATTGGAACGCCCATGGCCTTTCCCCACGGAAGTATCCCACTGTACTTGCCAATAGCACGTCACATTATAGACGTGTGAACGTTTTCGTACCCGGCTGTGCGCCAGCGCATATGAGAGACCGTCGATCAGTTCGGCAAGGCGAACCAATGGATGCTTCAAGTCGATTTGCTCGCGCAGCGGTTGGCGGAACCAATCCCCCTCTAGCATCGACGTCTTCGGACCCATTCAGCCCTCGTCGAAATTTGCAGGAAATTCACGCCAATATGCCTGCCTCTTGCAAATCACACAACACCATTCTGGTCTCCGAGCCTTACTGCATCGGCGTCTCCGGATTGTTCAGGGCGGACTTCTATGAGCAGAAAGTTGTCAAGAGTTTTGTGCAAGGGAAAAATCCATAAGCAGATACCTAGAATGTTAGCCAAGCGATATCAACGCTCGTGAGAGTGGGGTCGAGCCGATTGTGCGCACGTGAGACATTTGGCGCGAAGCTTCATCTTGCAGCGAGGGCACTCGCACTACGCGCATGCGCTCGCGTTCGCCATGCAGCCATGCCCGCAGGTTCGTGACCAGCTTGATCGCATCAAGCCGATCCGTCTTGGCGCGGCGCCTGTGCCGCTCCACTGGGATACTGGCCGCATCGATCACATAGCACTCCATGCCACGCAAGCGCAGCGCTCTATAGATCCAAAATCCATCCTGCCCAGCCTCATAACTGACCACCACACGCACCTCTTGGGGCAGCGACCATTTCTGCTTGTACCGCTCAATCACCTCCAATAGGGCTTGCACTCGCATGACCGCTTGCGCTCCCCTTACCGTGTGCACCGCTGGACTCTGTCTGCATCCATCATGCAGCGCAATTTTCCATTGGGCCCCGCCAGTTCGAGTGACGTTGCCAGTATTACGTTCTCAGCATCGACTCCGGCTAAGTGATCTGTACGCGTGATAGCCTGCGTTGCGTTCGCCTTGATTCACTTAAGCTTACGACTTAAGCTTGGGCTGGTCTCACGTTACATAGGATCTATCTAAATATTGCCAGCATACGATGCAGCGGCCCTCGCTCGTCGGCATTGCGTCATGCGCCAAAAATAGCGATCGCTGCTTATCGCTATGCTAATTTTCTTGCTTTTGGCTAACCTGCTGTACAGCATCGCTTCGCGTTGTGTGCGCTTCACTCCTTACCGAGCTTGCCGATGGACTTTGATTTAAACGCCACTTTAAACAACACTCAAGCTGTCATTTATGCGGTGGACAAGCGCGCCAACCAGCAGGCTCCAGATGCGCCACCTATAGGCATTAAACAATCGGTAAGCCCCGCATCTGACACACCGGCAGAAAGGCTTAGAGCTTACTCCGCGCTGCCGACCGAAGTCGTTTTACAGATTGCTGACCACTTATCGCTCGACGATATCCCCGCCTTTTCACTAGTGGACAAGCGCACTTATTATTTAATGGAAGAGCGACGATGGGCTTGGCGCTGCTACCAGCAAGCAGCTCACGTCTCCGATCTCGCGTCGCTACAGCAGTTAATCGATGACGTCGAGCGTATTCAATCTGAACCGGATCTACGGGCCGAGCCTCTCGCAGCACTTTGGCAACGATCGCAATCAATGGGGCTATGCAGAGTGCAAAAAGCCGAGGCGTTTAAATAACTGTTTTCGGCGGCCGACCGCCTTCCAAAACAGGGCCTTATTCTACAAAAAAGGATGCTTGCCTCATTGATTTACATCATGGCTAGCGAGCGGTCCAAAGTATTTAATTTTGCGTATGCAATAGCTGCACGGCGTCAACCCGATCAAGAAAATTTTTGGCCTGAATTGGCCAACGCACTTGTCTTTATATGGACGCCTTCACGGTACTTTGAAAAATATGAAATGTTGCTCTGCCGGCTCCCATACTTGAATATTTCTCAAAAAGCCGAGCTAATTCCTGTATGGGCTAAACGACTGCGATCCGACCATCGGGTTGACCCTGACGGGAGCAAGGCTCTCTCAACCTATGCAGTACTACAGCAACAGACCCTATCTTTGCCCCCCTCACAACAAGGCGCATCGGTCGGCGCGCTAGCCGCCGCTATACAGGAGCTGCCTGAAGCAGCGCGTGCAGTGCGGTACACAGAAATGCGACAGCTGGCACTATCGCTTTCGGACGAGCAGTTGGGAGTCGCACTGCGCTATCTTCCAGTCGGGTTGGCTGAGCTACCGCGCGAGCAACACGCGCACGAGCTTCAGTTACTGGAGCTGGCGTTGCTGCGCGTGCTGCCGGCACAGCGCGTGCAGGTCGCAATTAGCCTGCTGGGGCGTACCCATAGGCTGGATGATGCGCTCTCAAAGCAAGTGTGGCAGCGCACGTTGAGCCTGCTTGACGGCAGCAGCACAGCGGAACTGCTGAGGGTATTTAGCGAGGTAAGCTATGTGTTGAGGACTTCAAAAGGGCAAGATGCAGTCAACGAAATTACAGCTTTTATGGACCGTAACCATTTCACTGGGCAGACACGTGCAACGGTACTCGAGCATTTATCGCGAATACGCAACGAACAAGTAGCTAGTGACCTGCTCCCCGCGATTGGTACGCTGGCGATGTAGAGTCCGTTTCGAAGAGGAGCGGTCGTGAAGAAGCGATTCAGCGAAGAACAGATTATTGGCGTGTTGAAGCCGAGGCAGGCTTGAAGCCGGCAGAGCTATGCCGCAAGCACGGTATCTCGGAAGCGACCTACTACAACTGGAAGGCGAAGTTTGGTGGGATGACGGTCTGCGAAGTGCAGCGCCTGAAGGAGTTGGAGCAGGAGAACAACAAGTCCAAGCGCCTGCTGGCCGAATCGATGCTCGACAACGCCGCGCTAAAGGACCTGCTGTCTCGAGAGTAGCAAGCCCGCAGGCCAAGCGCGAAGCGGCCCGGATATATTGATGACCGAACGCGCCATGGGTGTCACCCGGGCCTGCGGGCTGGTAGGGATTTCGCGCTCGCTGTTTCAATATGAATCACGCCGCCGAGTTGATGACCAAGCGCTGACTGCTCGGATGATGGCCATCGCCGCGCAGAAGCGTCGCTACGGCGATCGCCGGCTTCACGTGCTGCTGCAACAGGAGGGTTGGCTGGTCAACCATAAGCGCATCTGGCGGCTGTACAGCAAGGCGGGACTGAGCGTGCGCAAGCGGCAAGGCAAGCGCATTGCGGCTATCGAACGCGAGCCACTGCCGGCGCCAATGGGCCCGAACCAAAGTTGGTCGATAGATTTGGTTTCCGAGGGGCTAGCCTATAGTCGGCGGTTTCGATGTTTGAACGTGCTCGACGATTACACGCGCGAATGTCTGGCCATTGAGGTTGACACCTCGTTGCCGGGTTTGCGCGTGAAGCAAGTGCTTGAACGGCTGAGGCAGATGCGAGGCTTGCCCGCGTCCATCACGGTGGACAACGGTCCGCAGTTCGCTGGTAAGGTGCTGGATGCATGGGCCTACGAAGCGGGTGTCACGCTATCGTTCATTCGGCCTGGCAAGCCAGTGGAGAATGCCTACATCGAGAGCTTCAACGGGCGGTTCCGCGATGAATGCCTGAACGAGCATTGGTTCGTCTCGATGTGCCACGCCAGGCAGCTGATTGAGGCATGGCGTATCGAGTACAACACCGAGCGGCCTCACAGCTCGCTCGCCTACCTGACCCCGGCACAATTTGCGCAGGGGCATGAGCAGAAAGAGTTTTTAACCACGGACTCTACCTGCGCTTCGTACTAAAACCGGGGGCAGGTCAGCACGAAGCGATGTAGCGTTTCGCGCGCTGCGATCATGCATGACGGTCTATGGTCGTCAGCGCGTCGCATTTTTTGTCGCAATGATGGAATGGGAGTAACAAGATAGAAATTCGTCCGATTCACACTGAGCAAGATTACAGTGAAGTGCTGAAATTTATTGCCGTGCTGGTAAATGTTGATTCTGCGTCCAAAGCCCCAAAAGATAAACAGTTAAAAATTTTGTTGTACTTGGTCGAGGACGACGAGACCAGCGCTTTTCGCTGAAACTGTCGGAACAAGTATTTTATATTTAGTGATTTTGATGCGGCGAAACATTGGGTTCAATCGACTTGCCGGGACAAAATTGCAGACCGTAAAGCCACTATGAACCACTATGAACAGTGCATACACTGAGCGCTGACCTGTGAGTTTTCGCCTCATGCCGCCTGGCCAATGCTTGTATGTCTAGCAGATCTGCAGATTGTTGCGCTAGGGATTCGCAGATTATGGAATTAATGCAAAATGCATGGTATAGATTGGGTGCTTTCCTATGATAAGGCACTAAATCGATCTTGGTAATTCGTACTGGACGTGAGGCGGTAAAATCGATGAAGTGGAAGAAACGACTGGTATGTCGTTGAAACCCTGTGCCATAGGTGAGGGACTACCGTGTACCAATCCATGTTTTACATGTTCATTGTAGGCGCGCCAAAGGTACAAACACAAACATAGCCGCTGAATCCGCCTACCGTCGCAGGATACGGCTCAATAGCTCCATTGTGTTATATTGAGTCTTGTTCAGTCCTGTTTCACATGTCCCTGTTCAAGAAAGTGTTGTTCGCCACGGCGGCCGCTGCGACAGTCGCCGTCGTCGCGGCGTGTGGCGCCGTTTGGTATTGGGCTCGCACGCCCCTTCAGATCACGCCTTCGCCGCTCGATGTCACGATCAAGCCGCGCAGCAGCCTGCGCAGCGTCGCTGTCCAATTACGCCGCGACGGCGTGCCCATCGAGCCGCGCTTGTTCGTGTTGATGGCCCGCGTGCTCGGCCTGTCCTCGCAATTGAAATCCGGCAATTACACGTTTTCGGCCGGGGTCACACCATACGGCGTGTTGCAGAAGGTGGCACGCGGCGACGTGAACCAGTACGTCGTCACGATCATCGAGGGCTGGACGTTTCGCCGCATGCGCGACGAGATTAACGCGCACCCGGCGTTGCGTCATGATTCCGCCGCGCTCAGCGACGCGCAATTGATGCGCGCAATCCTGGCCGACGTCGCACCCACCGACCCACATGTGGCAGGCACGTCGCCGGCATCGCCGCCCGTGCGCCGCATGCCGACGCTGCAAGGTGCGCCTGCACAAGAGCCCGAGGGACTGTTCTTCCCAGATACGTACCTGTTCGATAAGAACACCAGCGACCTGGACATTTACCGCCGCGCATACCGGTTGATGCATTTGCGGGTGCAGCAGGCATGGGAGGGCCGCGCGCTGGGGCTGCCCTATGCGACGCCCTACGATGCGCTGAAAATGGCCTCGATCGTCGAAAAGGAGACGGGCTTCGCGCAAGACCGGCCGCTGGTGGCTGCGGTATTCGTCAACCGGTTGCGTCTGTCGATGCCATTGCAAACCGATCCGACCGTGATCTACGGGCTTGGCACATCGTACGCTGGTCGGTTGCGCAAGCAGGACTTGCAGACCGACACGCCGTACAATACCTATAGGCGCGGCGGGCTTCCGCCCACGCCAATCGCGCTGCCTGGCAACGCGTCGCTGGAAGCCGCGCTGCACCCGGCTGCCAGCAGCGCGTTGTACTTCGTCGCGCGCGGCGACGGCAGCAGTCATTTTTCCGACAATCTCGGCGATCACAATAAGGCCGTCGACAAGTACATCAGGGGGCAGTGACATGACGGATATCGCGACTAGCCGCCACGACGAGCCCCGGCCGCGCGGCAAGTTCATCACGTTTGAAGGGATCGACGGCGCTGGCAAGACAACTCACCTGACGTGGTTTTGCGACCGGCTGTCCGAGCGTGCTGCACGGCAGGGCGCAAGTGTCATCGTCACGCGCGAGCCGGGTGGCACGCCGCTGGGCGAGGCGCTGCGGGAAATCCTGCTGCGCCAGCCGATGCATCTGGAAACGGAGGCACTGCTGATGTTCGCGGCGCGTCGCGAGCATATCGCCGCGGTGATCGAGCCGACGCTTGCCCGTGGCGACTGGGTGCTGTCTGATCGCTTCACGGATGCGACATTCGCCTACCAGGGCGGCGGGCGCGGCTTATCGATCGACAAGTTGCAGGTACTCGAGCAATGGGTGCAGGCAGGGCTGCAACCGGATCGCACCGTGCTGTTCGATGTGCCGACCGAGACTGCCAGTGCAAGGCGTGGCGGGGCTCGCGCACCCGATAAGTTCGAGAGCGAATCGGACGCGTTCTTCGCGCGCACCCGTGCCGAATATCTACGCCGCACTGCGCAGGCCCCGGCGCGGTTTGCAATCGTTGATGCAACATGCTCGATCGCCGAAGTGCGCGAACAGCTCGAAGCCATTCTTCTCACCCTTTAATCGATAAAACATGCCGTATCCATGGCAATACGACGACTGGACGCGTATCCAGGCCCTGCGCGAACATTGGCCTCACGCGCTGTTGCTGTACGGGCAGGCCGGCATCGGCAAGGTGGATTTCGCTCGCGAACTCGCGCAGAGCCTGTTGTGCGAGCAGCCTCGTGATGACGCACGCGCGTGCGGGCAGTGCGCCGCATGCAACTGGTTCCTGCAACGCAACCACCCGGATTTCAGGCTCGTCTGCCCCGAGGCTCTCGCCGCTGAGGCCACGCCGCTGCAAGCGGACAGCGATACCGGCAAGCATGCCAGTGGTGAGCGTACGGGCGACGACGGTGGCGCAAGCGTGGGCGGCAAGAAATCCAAGGCGCCAAGCAAGGAGATTAGAATCGAGCAGGTCAGGGCGCTACTCGATTTCTGCAGCATTGGCTCGCACCGTGGCGGCCGGCGTGTGGTGGTGCTGTTCCCGGCCGAGGCACTGAACGTGGCGGCAGCCAACGCACTGCTCAAGACGCTGGAGGAGCCGCCGTCCGGCGTGGTGTTCCTGCTCGTGAGCGCGAACGTGGAGCGTTTGCTGCCGACCATCGTGAGTCGCTGCAGGCAATGGCCGCTGGCGATGCCCGACGCGGCGAGTGCCTCGGACTGGCTCCGTGGCCAGGCCATTGACGATCCGGTGGGGGCGCTCGCGGAAGCCGGCGGCGCGCCATTGGCCGCGCTGGCCGTTGCCCGCGACGAGCATACGCCGCTCAAGCGCTTCACGCTCGAGCAACTTGCGGCCGGCCCGGCTTGCGACGCATTCGCCTGCGGCGAAGCCCTGCAGAAGGCACCGGTGCCGTCGGTGCTTGGCTGGCTGCAGCGCTGGCTCTATGACGTGCTGGCCATGCAGACGAGCGGTGAGCCACGCTACTTCCCAGCGCACCGCCACGCGCTCGAGCATGTGGCACGAGGTGCCACGCCTTTGCAGGTCGCTCAGTGCTTGAGGCGAATCACGCAACAGCGGGCCGTGGAGCAGCATCCGTTGAATGGCCGACTGGTTTTCGAGGAGCTGTTTATCCATTATCGGAGCCTGTTCGGGAGCAACCCATGACGCAAGCGCGCTATCGCGCCGCTACACGCGCCGATCTGCCGGCGATCGTCGCGATTTATAATTTGACGATTTCATCTAGACAGGTTACTGCTGACCTAGATCACAATTGCTGGCTGCGGCGCTCGAGTATGCGTTCTCGCTGGGCGTGCATACGGTGCTAGGCTTCATTTTCGGCCACAATGAACCCAGCCTGCGCTTGTTCCGCCGTTACGGCTTCGATGACTGGGGCCGGTTGCCGCAGATCGCGACGCTGGATGGCATCGGGCGCGACGTGGTTATCGTCGGGCGCCGGCCCACCGCTGGCGCGTAAAGTCAGTTTTCAAAAGCGCGCCGCGTGGCGCCACCGCGGGATACCAATGTTTATCGATTCACATTGCCACATCAACTTCGACGGAATGGCCCAGCGCCTACCGGACGTGCTCGAGCAGATGCGCGTCAATGCGGTGACCCATGCGCTGTGTGTCAGTGTCGATCTCGAGACGTTCCCATCCGTGCTGGCGATCGCCCATGCGCATCCGCATATCTTTGCGTCAGTGGGTGTGCATCCGGATCACGAGCACGCGCGTGAGCCGGACGTTGCCGAATTAGTTTCGCTCGCGCAAGACCCGAAGGTTGTCGCGATGGGCGAAACGGGGTTGGATTACTACCGGCTCGAAGGCCGAACGCTGGACGACATGGCATGGCAGCGGCAACGGTTTCGCACGCACATCCAGGCCGCGCGCGCTGCCGGCAAGCCATTGATCGTCCACACGCGCGCCGCCGCACAGGATACGCTGCAGATCATGCAGGAAGAGGGCGCCGCCGCTGTCGGCGGCGTGATGCATTGTTTCACCGAAACGTGGGATATCGCGCAGGCGGCGCTCGAGCAGAATTTTTTCATTTCGCTGTCGGGCATTGTGACATTCAAAAACGCAACGCAAATCCAAGAAGTCGCTCGCAAAGTGCCGCTCGAGCGCTTGTTGATTGAAACGGACTCGCCTTACCTGGCACCTGTGCCGTACCGAGGCAAGCCCAATGAACCTGCGTACGTCAGCCATGTCGGACGTTTCATCGCGCAGCTCCGCGGTATCGACGCGGAGCTGCTTGGCGCTGCGACGTCGGCTAACTTCTTTCGCCTGTTCCGCGATGCAAAATATTGAGGTCCAATTTTTCTATAATTAATAGGTTAGACAATTAAACTCATGCCGTATATGAATAATTTTGCTGGGTTTTTTGATGTCATCCGTTTGTCGTTCACCACTACCACCCGGGTATCGCGTCATCGTTCAGCGCGCCGGCTAACCGGGGTATGGCTCGCGTGCGTGTTGACGATGACGATAGGGGCTACGATCCCGTCAACGGCGCAAGCAGGCCCGGCTGACACGATGATTAAGGCGGTGAAGTTTGACGATGTCGACGCGGTGCGTAAGCTGCTCGCCGCCGGTATCGATCCTAACCTAATCGATGCCAGCGGCATGCCGATGCTAGTGCTCGCCGCGCGGGAAAAGTCTGAAAAGGTCGCCGCGCTGTTGGCAGATCAACCGAAGACCGACCTGGAGAAACTGGATCGTGCCGGGGAGAACGCGATGATGCTGGCCGCGCTTAACGGCGAGATCGGGCTGGTTAAGCAGCTGATCGAGAAGGGGGCCGGAGTCAATAAGTCCGGTTGGACACCGCTGCATTATGCGGCGACGACTGGCCAGGATAAGGTGGTCAAGCTGCTGATCGATCACGCCGCGTATATCGATGCCGCGTCGCCAAACGGCACCACGCCGCTGATGATGGCCGCACGCGGTGGCCATATCACGACCGTGAAGCTGCTGCTCGACGAGGGCGCCGACCTGACGCTGAAGAACCAGTTGGGATTGACCGTAATTGATTTCGCGAAACAATACAACCAGAAAGACATCGCGGACGGCCTAGCCGCGCGATTGGAGAAGATACAGGCGCAACCCAGGCACAAGGATTCACGCCCGCCTGCCACGGCTGGCGATAGCGCAGGTAGCGCAAGGGGTACGGGCAGTACAGAATAACCCGGTCCGGCGCGGCGGTGCGTCGGAACGGATCTTATCGACCACAACATAAGGAGCACCATGTTACGGACATTGTTCCGCGTCACCGCGATGTTTGCGATTAGTGTGCCGATGAGCGCTCACGCGTTCACCGGCGCGGACCTGGACCGTCTGTGCCAGCGCACCGATGTGAAATCGCGCGTGTCGTGCGAAGCCTACATCGAGGGGGCGGCGGATGGCGTGTTCAACACGATCGAAGCCATAGGCGGCATGACAGGGCCGCGTGTGGGGCAGTATTTTTGCTTGCCCGACAACGTGAAAGCGGCGGAATTGACCGACGCGGTACGCAAGTATTTGGCGAATACGCCAAACGCAAAAAACTATAACGCCAGTACGGTTGTCGCACTGGGGCTAGGCAAGAGCTATCCTTGCTCGACAGACAAGTGATGGAGCATTGGTGAACTGGCTTGAACCGATCAGCAACATTGCTGCTGCGCCGCTGCATTCGTGGACCGGCCTGATTGTCATTGCCGTGATCGCGGTGGCGTGCGTGCGCGCGGCGCACTGGGTCGGCGCGCGGATCGTGCGCCGCGTGACGCGCCCCTATCCGATCCTGGCTGTCGTGACAGGGGCAATCGAGTGGCCATCGCTTTACGCGCTGGCAATGCTGGCTATCGAACTGGTGCTGCATGAGGCGCCGGACGAGCTGGCGGTGATCCGCGTCGCGCGCGACGTCGGTGGCCTGATGCTGATCGGCATGCTGACGCTGTTGGCCGTACGCTCGGTTGCCGGCGTGGGTGATGCAATCGTCGCCGCGAACCCGCTGGACACGACCGACAACCTGCATGCGCGACGCATCCACACGCAGACGCGCGTGCTCGCCCGGTCGGTGATGACGTTGATTGTGATGCTCGGCATCGCGTCGATGCTGATGATGTTTCCCAATGTCCGGCAGGTCGGCACGAGCCTGCTCGCGTCGGCGGGCGTCGCCGGTCTGGTTGCCGGTATCGCGGCGCGCCCGGTGCTGGCCAATATGATCGCTGGATTGCAGATTGCGCTGTCCCAGCCGATTCGGCTCGACGACGTGGTAGTAATCCAGGGCGAGTGGGGGCGGATCGAGGAGATCACCGGCACCTACGTTGCCGTTCGAATCTGGGATCAGCGGCGGCTGATCGTGCCGCTGCAGTGGTTGATCGAAAATCCGTTCACAAACTGGACTCGCAGCAGTTCGCAAATCATCGGCACGGTCTTCCTGTTTGTCGACTATAAGATGCCATTGCCGCCGCTGCGCGAGGAACTGTCACGTATCGTCAGCAATGCGCCAGAATGGGATGGGCGCGTCCAAGTCTTGCAAGTCACCGACGCAACTGATCACGCGATGCAATTGCGGGTACTGGTCAGCTCGAGTGATTCGGGCTTAAATTGGGATTTGCGTTGTCGCGTGCGAGAAGGATTGATTGCGTTCATCCAGCGCTACTATCCGGAATGCCTGCCGAAGATGCGGGCGGACCTGTCCACTGAGCGTGAACGTGCGCTGCAGGCCGAGCCGCAGCCGATGCGCGAGGCCACCCCACCGGAGGCGTCCAAGACCGTCGCCCATACGGAGGCTGACCCGGTGGCAATGCGCCGCGACGGTTGACGCGCATTCAGTGAACCACAGCGGCGCGTCGTGGGTCATAACCGACATGTCCCATTCAGAACCTGACGGAGAACAAGCGAATGAGCCGGCTGGTCGTAGTGTCGAATCGCGTCGCCACCCCCACTGAGAGCAAGGGATCCGCTGGTGGACTCGCAGTTGGCGTGTTCGGCGCGCTAAAGGATGCGGGAGGGGTCTGGTTCGGCTGGAGTGGCGACATAGTCGGCGAAACGGGGGCCCATGCCATGCCCACGCTCGTGGAGGAGGGCAAGGTCACGTTCGCGACCGTCGGGCTGACGCGCAAGGACTATGACCAGTACTATCGCGGTTTTTCGAATGCGACGCTGTGGCCTGTTTTCCACTATCGCAATGACCTGGCCGTCTACGACCGCACAGACTATGCAGGCTACCTGCGCGTGAACCGGTGGCTTGCGCAGAAGCTAGCGCCTTTGCTGCGGCCTGACGATGTCATCTGGGTCCACGATTATCACTTGATCCCATTCGGTGACGCGCTGCGCCAGCTGGGTGTGCAGAACCGGATTGGTTTTTTTCTGCATATCCCGTTTCCATCGCCGCAAATTATGCTGAACGTCCCGCCGCATGACGAACTGGGGCGCGCGTTGTGCAGCTATGACGTGGTGGGTTTCCAAACTGCGGTCGATCTGCGCGCCTTCGCCGATTATGTTGAGCGGCACGCGCATGGCAAAGTGTGGGACAACGGTCGAATCGAGGCATACGGGCGCGTATTGCACGGCGCTGCCTACCCGATTGGTGTTTTCCCCGATGACATCGCCGAGCAAGCGCGTCGCCACGAGAGCCGGCAACACGTGCTGGAACTGAAGCAGAGCTTGGAAGGGCGCAAGCTGATCATGAGCGTGGACCGGCTCGATTACTCAAAGGGGCTCGTCGAGCGCTTTCGGGCATTCGAGCAATTGCTGGAGCGTGCGCCGCACTGGCGCGGCAGCGTCACACTCGTTCAAGTGGCTCCGCCCACGCGCTCGGACGTCCAGTCGTATCAAGAAATTAGGCAGAATCTCGAATACGAGGCCGGCCGGATCAACGGCCGGTTTTCCGGCCTGGACTACACGCCGATCCGATATTTGAACCAGCGCTATGACCGTTGGAAGCTGATGTCGCTATTTCGCGAGTCACAAATCGGCTTGGTCACGCCACTGCGTGACGGAATGAACCTGGTGGCCAAGGAGTATGTTGCCGCCCAAAATCCGGACGATCCTGGCGTGCTGGTCCTATCGCGCTTTGCCGGCGCAGCGCGAGAGTTGCCCGGCGCGCTGATCATCAATCCGTATGATATCGTCGGCATGTCCGAGGCCCTTGAGCACGCGTTGGCGATGCCACTGGTGGAGCGACAGGAGCGCTACCAGACTAACATGCAGAACCTGCGTGATAATGACCTGGGCGTCTGGCGTGACACCTTCATCGCCGATTTGCGCGGACACGCACGCGCGGTGCCGGGGCAGCATTAACCGACCACCGCGCGGATGTTTCGCGCGTGTAGCGGCGATCCGGAGTTTCAATATCCAACGCTGGAATTGCAATATCCGGCGGCGTGGGCGGGCGTCACGGTCGATCGTCATCGACACCGGGCTGATCATGGCAGGCGCTCGTACTGCGATGGCTACGTGGTGAAGCATCGCGCCAAGGTGCGCGTGCAGTCAAAGGTGTGCCTGCGTGTGTCATACTGGCGCGCCCGGTTGCAGGCCTAATGACCGCATCACCGCAGGGATTGCCAGGTTGGAGACAAGCATGAGGATTGCCCAAATCGCGCCACTTACCGAGTCCGTGCCGCCCAAGCTGTATGGCGGCACGGAGCGCGTCGTCTCGTATATCACCGAAGCGCTGGTCGATCTCGGCCACGATGTGACGCTGTTCGCCAGCGCAGACTCGAATACCCGGGCCAAGCTCGTACCGGTCTGGCCGCGGGCGCTGCGGCTCGATCCTGCCATTCGTGACCGGATCGCTCCACATATGCTGTTGATGGAACGAGTGCGGCAGCAAGCGAGAGAATTCGATGTGCTGCATTTTCACATGGACTACTACTCGTTCTCGCTTTTCGGCCGCCAGGACACGCCCTTTATCACTACGCTGCACGGGCGACTGGACCTGCCAGAGCAACAGCCGATCTTTGACACCTTCTCGAGCGCGGCGGTCGTCTCGATTTCGGACGCACAGCGCGAGCCGCTGCCGCAGGCAAAGTGGCTGGCGACCGTCTACCATGGTCTGCCCGAAAGGCTGTACACGCCGCAGCCCGTGCAGCCACAGTACCTGGCGTTCCTTGGCCGGATATCGCCGGAAAAACGTGTCGATATCGCGATTCGGATTGCCGGGCTTTGCGGCATGAAGATTCGTATCGCCGCCAAAGTCGACGCCGCCGATCAGCAGTATTTCGAGCGCGACATACGGCCATTGCTGGCGCTGCCGCACGTCGAGTTTATTGGCGAGATCGCTGACGAGCAAAAAGCGCACTTCCTGTCCGGCGCACACGCGCTACTGTTTCCGATCGACTGGCCCGAGCCGTTCGGTCTGGTGATGATCGAGGCGATGGCTTGCGGCACGCCGGTCATCGCGTTCAACCGGGGTTCGGTATCCGAGGTGATTGACGAGGCGCAGTCTGGTTTCATCGTAGAAGACGAAATCAGTGCGATCGCGGCGGTCAACCGCCTTGGCACGTTGTCGCGTGAACGCGTGCGAGCGTGCTTCGAGCGACGCTTCACGTCGCGCCGCATGGCGCAGCAGTACGTAGAGGCTTACCATGCGGTCGCGCGCGCGCAGCGGCGCGCGCGCTTCAAAGTCATCGATCGCGGCGCCGCGCTGCCCGAACAATACCGCACAACGGACGCGGCAAGCTAACAACGCAGCGACGCCGCTTAGCAAGACGTATCGCCGAGCAGGCCGATGATGATCGGACACAGCGCGACAATGGCATTCAACAGTCGCGGTATCAACAGGATCAGAATGCCAGCGCTTAGCGTCGCCACCGGGCCTGCTGTCACGGTCAAGCGCATAAGCGCGTGCGGCTCAAAGCTTCAGTTTCGTCACCTTCGTGCCTGCCAACGACACGCCGGCCATCAGGCCCGCGTTCGTCAGCACGAACGCCTGCACCGGCGCGGTGGCCGTGGTGGTATCGATTTTGCCATTCACGCCGACTTTTAGCACCGCCACAGTCGCATCGGCGCCTACGGCCCAGCCTTCGCTGTTGCGGAACTTGTCCAGCGAGTCCTGCGTCATGAATAAGAAAATCAGCGCTTTGGATTGCGCACCAGCCTGTAAGCCGAACGAGCCTGCTGCGGTACTGTAATAGCCAGCCGTCTCGCCCCCGATACGCAGCGCACCTTCGCCATATTGCCCCCCGACGATGAAGGCTGCGGACACGACGGACGGGAACACTAGCACGCCACGGGCCTTCGCGACCAACTCCCGCGAACCGTTGGCGGTGGTATAGAGGCGCGCCAACGTTTCATTAACTGAAGCATTGATGCTCTGACGCTTGCCTGCGTTGCCGGCTGCCCTCGACGCAGAGGTCTGGGTGGTCGTCGTGCAACCGGTGAGCGCGAGGCCGCCTGATGCGAGCAGGGCGGAGGTCGTCACTATGAACTTTCTTCTTTCCATCTCATTCTCCTGGGTTGCTTTTGGGGGACTGCCATGACACTGAAGCATGGAGCGGGCCAACTGCGTAATGGTTCCCCAAAACAACCCGAACGGGCTGCCCAGTCGCGCGATGCAGGGCCCTCAACGCGCTTGCGCCTTAACTGTCGATTCCGCCGGGCCTGGGGTGGGGGCCGGGTCTGGCAGGGTAGGGTGGGCGGGCGCCGGCGGGCCAGGCGACGCGGACGAGGCAGTCGATGTGCGCCTCGGCTGCTTGGGCGACGGGCGTCGCAACGCCAAGCGCACGAATACGACAACCAGGCCAACAGCGAAGACAAACGACGAGGGTACGACCCAGTAGCCGAAAATGGCTTGGCTCAGATACGACAGCAGCGTGCGTCGGCGTCTCGCATAGTCATCCTGCGCTGCCTGCAACGCCGGCGCATGCGCCGACACAATCGCGGCCGGGCATCCGGCTGCCCGGGCCTGCTCCGCGGTCCCGACGCAACGGCCGGCCGCGTCCACGGCACGCTCGGGCGCGCTAAGTTTCCAATCGTCGAGTGCGCGTTGCAGAGCGGTGCGGTTATAGGCCATCTCAACCTGGATCTCGTGAATCGCGATCAGCGCGACGGGCACTGCCCATGCAAACGTGGCAATCAGCCAGCGCCTGATCCAGCGGTTCGTTCTCCATGCCATCACGCGCCTCCGTCCGCATTGGGTTGTGCGGTCATGAAACAACGGTGGCGGCCTGCAGCGATTAGCCGGCTATTCGGCTTAAACAGGCCACCATATCCCGATCATAGAGAATTCGACGGCGCTGCACACGGTGCACCGCACCATGAGCGGGCCGCATCGGCCGCGATGCGAGCCTGATGCGGCGTGCGTTAGCCTGCCAGCTTGACGCTCAGGCAACCTTTCGTGAAGGCCTTGCATGGCAGCGAGTTGACGGTGCATGACATGCTGATGCGCGCCAATGACGCGCCGTACCAGTCTGTGCCAGTCAATATTGCAAAAGTCTGACCGGTAAGTTCTGCAAAGCTGGTGTAAAGGTGCCCTATCGGGCGGCCCGGCCGACGGCTACGGCGGCATGCTGGCGCGGCGCGCAGGGCGTCGTTGGCACACGCGGCGCGATGGCAGGCGAATACCCCCACGCAGATTGCGGTGCGTGCCTTCATGTTGGAACAATGTTTGCTTACTTAACGACCGCCGTGCTGCACGGCACTCTGCGGTGCAGCGTCCCTACTGTTCACTTGTCCAACGTCCGATTTCGCAATGGCATCGCAGCCTGTCCAGCCCTCCAGTTCCGTGTCATCCGCCACGGCCGCGGCCGGTGGAGCCCTTGCCCGACGTGGTTTGCGCGTGCTCGTAGTCGACGACGCCGAAGACGCTTGCGAGGGGCTGGCATTGCTGCTGCAAATCGAGGGGTTCCAGGTCGAGGCGACGCTCGATGGTCCCACTGCAGTGGAATGCGCCACGCATTTCGCCCCACATATTGTGCTGCTCGACTTGGCGATGCCGCGCATGAGCGGCTACGACGTTGCGCGCCGGCTGCGCGGGCATCCGTCGACACGGGACGCGCTGATCATCGCATTGACGGGGTTGAGCGAGTTCGACGACATCGCTCGCAGCCGCGCTGCCGGTTTTGACCACCATCAGGTCAAGCCGGTGGACGTTGATACGCTGCTGTCGCTGATCGACCACCACTTTACTACTTATGTGCCACAGCGCTCCGGTTGTCAATGAACGGCGACGGAACCGAATGTACGATACGTTTAGCACCATCGCGAACCAGAACCCGGACTTTGTGGTGCTGTCGGTGGGCATAACGTTTGTGCTGATTGATCATCGCGGGCATTGACCTGGCAGTCGTTTCGCCGGCGTTCTTCATCGCACTAGCGGTCATGGTAGTGGTGCAGCTCACGCATACCAGTTGCCGCTAAGGCATTGGGCGCTGCGCGTCGCCAAGACGTACTGGCGGGCCGTTGCTCCGATCTCCGTATGATAGGCATTGGCATTTCCAAACCTCAAGCGTAACTGGCAATGGCGACGATCAAGGACGTGGCGGCACTTGCGGGCGTGTCGTTTACCACTGTTTCGCATGTTGTGAACAATTCCCGTCCGGTCAGTGCCGGTGTGCGGGCAAAGGTCGAGCATGCGATCAAGCAACTGGATTATGTACCGTCGGCGGTCGCCCGTTCACTGAAGGCGCGCTCGACGACGACGATAGGGCTGGTCATCCCGAGCGGCACGAACCCGTACTTTGCCGAGTTGGCGCGCGGCATTGAAGATTGTTGCGAAAGAACCGGATACTGCGTCTTTTTGTGCAATTCGGACGACAATCCGACCAAGCAATGCAATTATCTGCGTGTGCTACAGGAAAAGCGCATCGATGGGCTGATTGTCGCGTCAACGGGCGCGCACAGCGTGCTGGCCCGCCCGCTGGCATCTGCTGGCGTGCCGATCGTAGTGGTGGACCAGGAGATCGAGGGCCTGAGCGCCGATCTGGTGCAGATCGACCATGAGCGCGGCGCGTATCTAGCCACCTGCCACCTGCTGGAACTCGGCCACGTACGCATCGGTTGCATCGCCGGGCCGGCGCAGATGGCGGTTAGCGCGATGCGCGTCCAGGGCTTTCTGCGCGCGATGGCCGAGCGCGGCATTGAGATTGTCAAGAACGGCATCGTCGAGAGCGATTTCACCATTCCAGGCGGCTATGTGGCTGCAAGCCGGCTGCTCGACGGCGTGAAGCCCAGCGCCATCTTTGCCGGCAACGACATGATGGGCATGGGTGCATTGCGGGCGGCGGCCGAGCGCAAGATCCGGGTGCCGGAGAAGTTATCAATTATCGGATTCGACGATATCGAATTGTCCCGCTATGTCTACCCGGCGCTGTCCACCGTCGGCCAGTCGATCTTGCAGCTTGGCGAGGCGGCGGCGCAGACGCTGTTCAAGCGTATCAACGGCAATGCGCAAGGGGGGCCACAACGGCGCGTCGTCACGCCACAGTTGGCGGTGCGGGAGTCCACTGGGGCGGCCCTATGACGCCCGTACAACGGCCATATCTATGCACCGGCCGCGTCACCGTGGTCGGCAGCCTGAACCTGGACCGGGTGGCGCACCTTCCTGGCGAGACGTTGACCGGGCACAATTTCGCCTGGATTTCGGGTGGCAAGGGCGCTAACCGGGCTGCCGCCGCCGCTCGGCCTGGAGCGCAGGTGTCGATGATTGGCCGCGTCGGCGATGGTCCCAACGGTCGGACGCTGGACTGGATCTGCTCGAGATGGTCATCGCCGTACTAGTCGAGGTGGTCATCGCCGTACTGGGACTGATGAGGGGGCGCGACGCGACCGGCGGCGCCTGCATCACAGGCGCCCGTGTCGGCCGCGTCCAGAGTCGAGCCGACTTGGCGATCCTTTGCATGCCGCCATCCGCCATCTGATGGCCGGGAAACGTTTTGAGCGCAGCACGCTGGACGACCGATGGCGCATCGGCGTTATGGGGCGGGACCGCTAATTGCACCACCACGGTCACACAGGAAACTGCATTGACCCGCATGTTCGGACCGGGCGCACGGATGGGGCACAGCGGGGCGCGCCAACGAGCCCGGGGCATGTTCGCTACAGCAGAAGGAGGCGTAAGCCACCGGAAAAGAGGCGCAAGCCGGGGCTAAAAGCCAGCCAACACCCTGTCATGACGACGTGGCACAGCGGACGGTGCGGGACCAATATTGTAGGGTTTCGATGTAGGGCGCGCCAGAGGTTAAATTGTTTTAATAAGCCTCTACGTACGGTTAGTGAAATTCTCCCGAAATAGGATTAGCATGAGTCTAAGGGCATGCCGATCGACTCGCCCAAGCGCGTAACACGATGCGTGCACCGTGGCGGCTGACCGGCAGCGCTCGTTGAATATCGGCGAGGAGGTGGTATGGATATTTACAACAGTTTCGCGACCCGCTTCGAAAAGACGAGAGAGGAAGAGTTCTCGTTGGAAGAGTATCTCGAACTGTGCAAGAACAATCCTGCCGCGTACGCCACGGCTGGCGAACGCATGTTGATGGCGATCGGGGACCCGGAGCACGTCGACACCCGCAATGATCCGAGGCTGTCGCGTATTTTTGCCAACAAGGTCATCAAGATCTATCCGGCATTTCGCGAGTTCTATGGCATGGAAGAGGTAATCGAGCAGGTCGTCGCCTATTTCCGCCATTCTGCACAGGGGCTCGAGGAAAAGAAACAGATCTTATACCTGCTCGGGCCGGTCGGCGGCGGCAAATCGTCGATCGCGGAGCGTCTGAAGCAATTGATGGAGCGGGTGCCGTTCTACTCGATCAAAGGCTCGCCGGTCAACGAATCACCGCTCGGCCTGTTTGACTACGACGAAGATGGCCCAATCCTTGAAGAGCAGTATGGAATACCTCGCCGCTATTTGAAGAGCATCCTGTCCCCGTGGGCTGTCAAGCGCCTGCACGAGTACAACGGCGACATCCGCCGGTTCCGCGTGGTCAAGCGCTACCCATCGGTGCTACGTCAGATTGGGATTGCCAAGACCGAGCCAGGTGACGAGAATAATCAAGATATCTCGTCGCTGGTGGGCAAGGTCGACATCCGCAAGTTGGAGCAGTATGCGCAGGACGATGCCGACGCGTACAGCTACTCGGGGGGATTGTGCCTGGCGAATCAGGGCCTGCTCGAGTTCGTCGAAATGTTCAAGGCGCCGATCAAGGTGCTGCACCCGTTGTTGACCGCCACGCAGGAAGGCAATTTCAAGGGCACGGAGGGCTTCGGCGCAATTCCGTTCGACGGCATTATCCTTGCACACTCGAATGAATCGGAATGGAAAGCATTCCGGAACAACAAGAATAACGAGGCGCTGCTTGACCGGATCTTCGTGATCAAGGTGCCATACTGCCTGCGCTACTCGGAAGAGATCAAGATTTATGACAAGCTGGTCCGGAACTCGTCGCTCGCTTCCGCCGTCTGCGCACCGGGTACGCTGAAGATGATGGCGCAGTTTGCCGTGCTGACGCGCTTGCACGAGCCGGAGAACTCCAGCCTGTTTTCGAAGATGCTGGTCTATGACGGCGAAAACCTGAAGGACACCGACCCGAAGGCAAAGTCGTATCAAGAGTATCGCGACTACGCTGGCGTTGACGAAGGCATGACAGGCATTTCAACACGCTTTGCATTCAAGATCCTGTCACGGGTGTTCAACTTCGACACGACCGAGGTTGCCGCCAACCCGGTGCACCTGATGTACGTGCTCGAGCAGCAGATTGAACGCGAGCAATTTCCACCGGAAGTCGAACAAAAGTACCTATCGTTCGTCAAGGAACTTCTGGCATCGCGCTACGCAGAGTTCATTGGCAAGGAGATTCAGACTGCTTACCTGGAATCGTATTCCGAATACGGGCAAAATATTTTCGACCGCTATGTGACCTATGCGGACTTTTGGATTCAGGATCAGGAGTTCCGGGATCACGATACCGGCGAGAGCTTCGATCGTGCGGCGTTGAACGCGGAATTGGAAAAAATCGAAAAGCCAGCGGGAATCAGCAATCCAAAGGATTTCCGCAACGAGATCGTCAACTTCGTCCTGCGCGCACGCGCGGCCAATGGTGGCAAGAATCCGGCGTGGATCAGCTACGAAAAGTTGCGAGTCGTGATCGAGAAGAAAATGTTCTCCAACACGGAGGAACTTCTGCCGGTTATCTCGTTTAACGCGAAGGGCTCCGCCGAAGAGCAACGCAAGCATGAGGACTTCGTCAACCGGATGGTCGCCAAGGGTTACACGCCCAAGCAGGTCCGCCTGCTATGCGACTGGTATTTGCGCGTGCGCAAGGCTTCCTGACGGCAGCGTGCGTAGCGTACGGGCGCCATGAGCAACGCGGCGTCTTGCGTACTGGGGTGGTGACGGCGCAGCGGTGAATATCACCGCGCGTCTTGCCGTGCCACGTGCGCGGGCGGCGCCTTTCAAGAGAGCGGGGGACGGCAACGTGCTTCATCAGATCATCGACCGCAGACTCGCCGGCAAGAATAAGAGCATTGCGAATCGCGAACGCTTCTTGCGGCGGGTCAAGCACTATATCCGCGAAGCGGTGTCCGAGGCCGTGCGCGACCGCAGCATCAAGGACATCCAGAGTACGAAGCGCATTACGATTCCGAAGAAGGATATCGGTGAGCCGATGTTCCGCCACGCACCGGGCGGGCGACGCGAAATCGTCCATCCGGGCAATGCGGACTACGTGAAAGGCGATAAGATTCCGCGCCCGCCCGGCGGCGGGGGAAGTGGGGGCGGGGGGCAGGCGAGCAATGAAGGCGAGGGGCAGGATGACTTCGTGTTCGAGTTGTCTCGCGAGGAATTCATGCAGTATTTCTTCGACGACCTGGAACTGCCGCGATTGGTTAAGACGCACCTGATGGCGGTGCCAAGTTGGAAGAACCAGCGTGCCGGCTGGGCGACCGAAGGCACGCCGAACAACATCGACGTTGTGCGCTCATTGCGCAGTGCGCTGAGTCGGCGCATCGCGCTCGGCGCGCCGTTGGTCAACCAATTGCGCGAACTTGAGGCGCAACTGGACGCGTTGAAAGACGACCCGAGTGATCGCCGGGCCGAGATCAAACGGCTCGAGGACGAAATTCATCACCTGAAGGGGCGCATCTGGCGGATTCCGTTCATTGATCCATTCGACCTGCGCTACGTGAATCGCGTCAAGCAACCCACTCCGTCCAGCCAGGCGGTCATGTTTTGCTTGATGGACGTTTCCGGTTCGATGGACGAGCAGCGCAAGGACCTGGCCAAGCGCTTCTTTATTCTGCTCTATCTGTTTCTGACGCGTAACTATGAAAAGATCGAGGTGGTGTTCATTCGGCACCACACGCGTGCGGAAGAGGTCGACGAGGAGACTTTTTTTCACTCGACTGAAAGCGGTGGCACGGTGGTCTCCAGCGCGTTGGAGTTGATGAAAAAGATCATCAATGAGCGCTACTCACCGCAGGAATGGAATATTTATGGCGCACAGGCATCCGATGGCGATAATTGGACGGACGATTCGCCAAAGTGCCGCAAGCTGCTGGAAAACGACATCCTGCCGAAAGCGCGGTACTTTGCGTATATTCAGGTGGCCCCGGAAGAGCAAAATTTGTGGGTCGAATACGGCCAGTTGCCCGCCATAGCGCCTCATTTCACGATGAAAAAGGTCGATGACGCGGCGGGCATCTATCCAGTATTCCGTGAATTGTTTGAAAAACAGGTGGCCGCATGAACTCCCATTCAAAATCTTGCGAGCCGGGCGAGGAACGTGTCGCGAGGGTCGGGGACGATCCTAACAGGAGTGCCTGCATGCGACCGAGCGACCATGGCAAGCGTCACCGTCCATTGCCGCACCCGTCGGATTGGACTTTTGAGCTAATTGAGCGCTATGACGCTGAAATTGCGCGCGTGGCAGAGCACTACAAGCTCGACACCTATCCGATCCAGTTGGAATTGATCAGCGCCGAGCAGATGATGGACGCGTATGCGTCGGTCGGCATGCCGGTCAATTATCGGCACTGGTCTTTCGGCAAACACTTTCTTGCGACCGAGAAAAGCTATCGGCGCGGCCAGATGGGGCTGGCATACGAAATCGTCATCAATTCGAATCCCTGCATCGCCTATCTGATGGAAGAAAACACGATGACGATGCAGGCACTTGTGATCGCGCATGCGGCCTACGGCCACAATTCCTTCTTTAAGGGCAATTATCTATTCCGATTGTGGACCGACGCTCACGCGATCATCGATTACTTAGTCTATGCCAAGCACTATATTGCCGAATGCGAGGAGCGCTACGGCCTGGACCGCGTCGAGGAGCTGCTCGATTCATGCCATGCGCTGATGCACTACGGCGTAGACCGCTATAAGCGTCCCCAAAAGCTGTCCTTACAGCGGGAACTAGAACGGCAACGCGAGCGCGAGGCATATTTGCAAACGCAGGTCAACGAATTATGGCGTACACTGCCAGTGCGCTCAAAGCCCGAAACCGTGGACGACGCGGATGACACCCGCTACCCTCCCGAGCCGCAGGAAAACTTATTATATTTTGCTGAAAAGAATGCGCCGCTATTGGAGCCGTGGGAGCGTGAAGTCATACGAATCGTGCGCAAAATCGGACAGTACTTCTATCCGCAGCGGCAAACCCAGGTGATGAATGAGGGCTGGGCCTGCTTCTGGCACTACACACTGCTCAATACGCTGTACAACGAAGGCAAGCTGGCTGACGGCTTCATGCTCGAGTTCCTGCATTCGCACAGCAATGTCATCTTCCAGCCACCGGTGACCAAACCGTATTACAGCGGGATCAACCCGTATGCGCTGGGGTTTTCGATGATGATGGACATTCGCCGCATCTGTGAACAGCCGACCGACGAGGATCGGCGCTGGTTTCCCGACTTGGCGGGCCACCCATGGCTTGAGGCGCTCGACTATGCGATGCGCAACTTTAAGGATGAGAGCTTCATTGCCCAATATTTGTCGCCGTCATTGATTCGGGACATGCGGTTGTTCTCGATCTTGGACGACGATGCAAAAGAGGCGTTGGAAATCTCCGCGATCCATGACGAAAATGGTTACCAATACGTCCGGCAGGTGCTATCGCGCCAATATGATATCCATCACCGTGAGCCGAATATCCAAGTATGGTCAGTGAACACGCGAGGTGACCGCAGCCTCACCCTGCGTCACTTCATGACCGACAATCGGCATTTGGGTAGCGACACAGAAGAGGTACTCAAGCACATGG
This sequence comes from Mycetohabitans sp. B46, assembly GCF_037389205.1. Taxonomy (NCBI): domain Bacteria; kingdom Pseudomonadati; phylum Pseudomonadota; class Betaproteobacteria; order Burkholderiales; family Burkholderiaceae; genus Mycetohabitans; species Mycetohabitans sp. B46. Next base: position 165,132 of record NZ_JADBGL010000004.1, on the reverse strand, counting down.
CCCGGTTGTGGCAATTCGATGTGTATTTGGAAAGCGTCGATGAGAACGGCACCGTGCGGCGACGCTACGAATGTCCTTACGTCGCGCCAGCGGTGCGGGTCTAGGCGGCGTGTGCAAGTCTACTCAGGTCGAGCCGCTTCGCCGCACGAACCAGCGCGCGGCTACAGCAGTTTCAACGGCCCGCAAGTCCCCGGCGGGAAGGCTGGCCTTTCTTTAAGCATCATCTAGGTTCACCATTTTGTCGTAGCGTAAAGGTGGCTTTTTGCGTGGGTCGACCGTTTTACCGTACGCTGCCCGGAAGTCGTTAAATGCGGCATAACCCTCACGGGCGTAAGGATTGGGTGTAGTGTTCCGCCAAGCGTTGATAGCAGGCTGATCTTTTGGCGTCAATTCCAAGTTTAATACATCATCAAGCGGTTCTCGGCTTTGACCGTTATTCAAAGCCCATGCGTTAAAATGTCGTAACTGCGTTACATACGCAGCTGCTCTAGGGCTAGGTTTGTGCTGAAGATATGTATTAATTAATTCTTCAGCTCTTGTAAGGGGCCGCTCCGGCTTGAAGTTGAGTACCGAGAAAGCCGGGTCACCCGGAGCAGCTTTTGCAACTGCAATTTTTTTGGCCAGCCACGTGGTTGAACTCTCGATGCGGTTCTTATCGGCCGCCCGTTTAGGGGTTGGTTCGGCTGGGTCAGTAGTGACGGTTCTTGCATCCGTGTCGACGCCCGCGTTCGACGATTTCAACGCAAATTGGCCCGACATCTGCTTAATGATGGCTCGGTTGGAGTCAGCACTTTTCTTTCTTTTGGTAGCACGGCCGTCGTGATCTCTGAAGGTGTCTAACCGGACATTGAGCTGTGCGTTGCTAGGCTGCACGTGGGCTTCTTTCTGTTTTTCCTCGTGAGCGCGCGGTGGGACGCTTGTCGGGTTCAGCATGTCATTGATACGCATTTTCCCTCGCAAGAGCAGGCGTGTATGACATTGACAATACGCACAATTTTTATGATCGAGTGCCTGAAAGCGAAGTGTGGGATAGGCTCCCGAATAGCTTTGCTGACTCAGCCGCTTCATGATACTAAACAGAGGAGCCATCGTAAACGTCTTTAATTTTACATAACGTGAATTATCGCATTTACAGCGTGTAGCGGCTAAGTTGTAATGTCCGCTTTTGGCTAAGTTCAAATGTCCGCTTTTCGGTTCATCGTAAGCTAACCGGCGGCTGGAAATCCAGTGCCGGAGGCTTTGATGGCAACGACAGAGCGGATAACCATGACGATGCGCGAGCTAGACCGATTTAGGGTCATTCAGGATGTGGTGGACGGCAAACTCAAGCCGTGGCGCGCGGCGCAACGACTCGAGTTGACGAGCCGACAGATCCGTCGTCTGGTCGAACGACTACAACAACCGACTGGATGCCGCAACAGCCGAGCGCACACTCTCGATCATCCGCGAGCGCTATGCCGATTTTGGGCCGACGCTGGCCTGCGAGAAGCTGTGGAAATGCCACGGCATTGGACTGACCAAGGAGACGGTTCGCCGGCTGATGACAGAAGCCGGCTTGTGGGTGCCGCGACGGCAGCGTCCACCCAAACTTTACCAGCCGCGGCAATGAGCCGCAACCGGTCGTGGATTTAGCACGATGCACAAAGGCACATTCTTAACCTTGCAAACCTGTCCGTCGGTCTACCAGGGACAGTGGAGCAGGCATGAGCGCCCTGCCCGTTCAGGACCCATTCTTCGACACTGCGTGATTTGTAACCTGTTACTCGCATCACCATGCCGATTTCAACTAGGGCCCATGGCGCCTCCAAAAATCCGCCGGCGTGACGATGGGATATCGATCCGCCAGCGCCAACAAATCTTTATCCCCCGTAATGAGATACTGCGCTTTCGCTGCCAGCAGCGTAAGTAATACGGGCTGATCAGCGGAATCGTGCAAACTTGCGTCCTGCGCCCCTTCTGGCTCGACTACATCGGCCAATAACATAAAACTGTCGGCTAGATCGCGAATTTGCGCCGGTGTCATGCCTACTCTAGGCAACTGCGGTAGAACCCGGACCATCTCGTCTAAGATGTAGTGCGACAGTGCCACCTCCAACCCGCCTTGGCGCCAAGCCGCAACGACGCGCCCAGGCACGCTGCTCGGGTAAGCCAAGCCCGATATCAACACGTTGGTATCAAGCACGACACGTAAGCCAGCCATCAGCACCGCTTCCGCTCAGCCGCCACCGCGGCATCGATCTCCGCCTCACCTTCCTTAACCGGCACGCCGGCATAGGCTTCGGCGATGCGGCTGCTAAGCGCATCGAAGCGGTCCTGCATACGCCGGATGCGGGCGAATAATTCGGCGTCAACGAGCGCTGCGACCGGCTTGCCATCTTTATTAATAACGATACTGTCGTTGCGATACTGTACCTGATTGAGCATTTCGCCCAGGTTTTGTCGGAAGTTCACGGCATTGACTTCAGTAATCATCGCATTCTCCATTGCCATATTGATCATAATGTTCATTATGGTTAGAAATAGGCATGGTGTCTAGCTCCGAACGTCTAGTGTCACCGACCGAGCGCATCGAAGCGGGCTGGCATGATCGGCAAGGAGTCGTGCGCGGCTATTATGTCGCTCAGTCTGCCGAGCCGGTGCACCTGATGGAGAAGCCAGAAAGCCCTTCGCTGCCCGAGTATGCGGAGTTGCAATGCGCGTCGCCCCGAGGAACAGGATGCTCATGCCGCAAGCACCGGAGCATCCCGCCCGGCCAGCTTCGATTCATCATGCAGCGCCGATCTTGCCACCGACATCAGCGCGCACGCGCGTCGCTCCGATAACCCCCGCGCCTTCGCGTAGGTAACCTGCTTGCACCCTGCCCATTCAGGACCCGCTCTTCGACTCCGCGTGAGTTGTAACTCTTGTATATTGATGCCCTAACCAGACTCCATTAAGCAGCCAAAATATGGATAATGGTACCATCGCAAAAGAAATTGCGCTGATGGATAAGCCTAGCATCCCCATGCCGGCATAGGTCCAAGCGCCCAATTGGTCACCTGAGCGATAAGCTACTGTATCGATAAAACTCTTGATTTTATATCTTATTTTTTCGTCTATGGCTGCAAATAGCGTTTCCTGAACGGGCTTGGTAATTGAAAAATTGACGATTCGAGAGATTACTCTAAATGCAATGAGGATTGCGACTGTCTGCTTCCATGCGAGCATGCCAAAACCTATGGCGCTTGTTATTGGGGCCATCGCAAGAGCAATTGGAACCCCAAGAGAACGGATTACGCGACTAGTTAAAAATAATTGGATTATGATTGTGACAGCGTTGACAACAAGGTCAATTGATGAAAATAGTCTAATGCGCTCTTTATTGTCAATATCTAGGCCTTGTATCAGTATAGCTTGATGAAAATACAATGCTGTTGACGTTAGTGACAAGAGAACAACATAGATGCACAGGCTCGCGACATGAGAAGCTCGTAGAGCTGGAGCAATATGAAATAATTTTGCAAGGCTGTTTAAATTTATATTACCTTTCTGTCGGGCTCCACTCGTCATGCTGCCGGCATGCTTCCTTTTACCCTGATAAGCTATTCTCCCACGCCCCTTATCTAGTTCCGTTGACGTTGATGTAAGATGCAATGTACTGCGAGCCGCTAATTCAAGAAAAATTGCTGCAATTGCCAGTGTCCACCCTGGACCAAGCAGACCTGACAGGGCAGTACTCACACCTGAACCTGCCAGCGCACCCAAATTCGCACCGGCTGACACCATCCCAAAAAGTCGCTCGCCTTGCTCTTTGCTGAACTTGTCGATGGTCATCATCCAATACATGGTCATCGCAAAAACGCTATAGGCAGAAACCCAAACAAAAAACACATCTCCTATCCAAAACGCTTGTTCTGGCACGTTGGATCGCATTAGGATCGCAAACATCATAAGGATCGCGATGCAAACTCGATAACTGATCGAAACTGCACGCTGCAAAGAAATTCGGTTTAATAATTTTGAAAATAAAAATGAAATAAGCAACATACACAACAATGTAGCGCTAAATAACCACGTCAGTTTTTGCACGCCGCTCACGGCACCCATCGTGTCACGGATAGGCCGGATTAGGTAATACGTTAACGATAACCAGAAAAGACCTAGCGCACTCCAAAGCAACGGTCGGACTTCACCGGGACGCAGCTTGAACCGCATGCGCCATTGCTCACGGCTGGCGTTTATCATGCTCAGTAATTTAAAATAATTACGTTGCACTGCTGCCCTTGTCAACTCTACGCATGTACTGCTCTACGCTAACTTAGCACCTTGTAGCTGCGGCACAGCATTCATCATGGTGGCTAGTTCGCCATTTGCATCGCGTAGCAGCCGTTTCTATAAACAATTTGGCGTGCGGCGATATGGGCAGTTTGAACAGCATAGTTGACACTATTCGTGCGTAACTAAAACCTTTATCATATTAGATAACGTATGCATACGACACTTTTATTTAGCTGCAGTTCGGACATTTGAGAATGGCTTTGACAAGGATTGATGCCGCAGGCAGCTGTACAGCGTGCTCTTGGGCAGATGCAGCTTCTGCGCGATGGCGGCGTCTCGGCGGCCAGTGCCGTCGCTTCGGCCTGCGGCGACAAGCCATGCGCTTTATTGCCGTCAAATCGGCGGACTAACAGGCGATGTTGGCGCTACATCAAATGCGCCAGCAACTGGTCCGGATGCTGGGTAAAACGGGCAGTCGTGTAACGCCGTTTGGCCGCGCGATGTACGAGTCAAAACATCGATGCGTTCTGCGCGAAATCAAGGTGTAGGTAGACTCATTTCCCGAATGGGTTGAACACCGGTACGTCAAAGCGTTCAAAGTCGCGAACGTTTCTCGTGGCGACGATAAGCTTGTGCATCAGCGCGCTGGCCGCGATCATGGCGTCTTCATAGACTGTGTTCGACTGGCGATGCATCAGCTTCGCCCAGAGCCGGAAGGTCGCAGCATCCATGGGCAAGACATTGTAGGTCGCGCTGACTTGATCAACCCACGCTTCTATCGCCGATGCCTTGTCGGCGTCTTGCTCGCGCGTGATTTCGATGCCTGCTTGAATTTCACCGAGTGTCACGGCGGACAGGTAAAGCTCGTGGTCGGCAACGCTTTCGAGCCATGACACGACTGCCCCATGCGGGCGAAGCTTGCGAAGCTCAGAAACAATATTCGTATCCAGAAGGAACACGGTGGTTTTATAAAGCAAGAGTTGTGCGACGCTGCGCCCGTCCACGTTGTGGTAAGTCAAGGTCACCACGACTGAAATCGGCCAACAGCAAGGCTTTCAGCGAGGGACGTGCGGCGTCGTTGAGCCGCTTCCACTCCATGATAGGCACCAGCACGGCTGTTTCTGCGCCGCGACGAGTCACCACCTGTGGCCCCTCACTGACACAGGCATCAAGTAGCTCGCTGAAACGGGCTTTCGCGTCTTGTACAGGCCAAGTATGCATGGCGCATCCATAATGACTAGACATATAACTAGTCTATACGTGCCATCACCGCAATGCAAGGGTTCATCATTGGCGCTGATCTGATCGCACCGGTCGGCAACTTCGACGCGCACCGGCCGCTGCGAGACGACGAGAGCCTTGAATTGACGCTCACCTGGCGCGAGCCGCGCAAGGTGACCAAGGCGCTGACGGTGCAATACGACCGAGTGATGTAACTGCTGGATAACACGCCAGAGAATCGGAAGTAGATCGAGCGCTATATCGACGTGTGGGAGTACCCAGATGGCTGCATTGAGCTTCGAGCCGACGGCCATGTGTTGCCCAGCAGGCAGTATGACCGGCTGGCCGAAATCGGTCAGGGCGCAGTTGTCGAGCACAAGCGCCTCAGTTACGTGCTGCAAGTTGCACAAGCCATTCAAAAATGGCTTTGACACATCAATAGTAGTCCTCTTCCCGTTGCGAACGTACCGCGAGGATTGTGACCGTGCGTTCTTCCTCAATCTCGAACAGCACTACATAACCCGATGAGCCAAACGATACAATCAATTCGCGCAGGAACGGATTTTCCCCTACAGCCTTGCGGCACGTAAACGGAAAGGTACGCAGTATGTCGACACCCCGTTGGATCGCGTCGAGCGCGCGGGCAGCCGCATCCAAGTCTTGCTCAAGCAGAAATCGGTACAGCCGCACCAGATCCGCTCGCGCGGCACGCGTATAGCGAACGCGGTAAGTCAACCGTGCGTCCCGCGGGCGGAACGCGCCGCGTCGAGCATACCCTCAAGCTCAGTCAATACTGCATCGGCCTGCACATATTCGCCAGTGCGCTGTGCCTCCTCTCGGGCCGCAAGGCCACGTGCGATGAAGGCTCGCTGCAGCCGTCGATGCGCGACACCGGCCCGTAGCGCCGACTCCATAAACGCCGATAGTGTCTCGTTTTCGTTCAGCACGTCTTCCACCGCGTGTCGTAGCATGGGCTCGACACGCAGTGCTGGGAGTGTCGCTGTCTTCGTCATGGCGTCTTCCTGTATTACAATTGCAATACATTTTAGCGCTATCTGGCTTGACCGGCAACGTTTTGTTTAGCTGTAGTTGGCTGGTAATGAGCGTGGAGCGGATGCCATACTCATTTTCGGGCGGCCTGATCGAGACCCTGCTTGCCCGCCTGTTCGAGGAATTGAAGATCGGCCATGCCCAAGCGCTCTTCAAACGACAGGCTGACGTTGGCGCTCAACGCCGCTTGATCCTCGAACGCACGAGCCAGGCCGTCAAGCTTCAGAGTCGTGACCTCCGGGCAGTGGTAATAGTAAGGCCCGCGCACGTTCGCGAGAGCGACAGCAGTCCGAGGCACACGCGGTGAGCGGACGTGTCATGAAATGCAGTGCCAATATTGATTCACCACGGCAGGCCAGCCTTTGCACCACGAAAGTCATACTGACTCGCATGCATAAAAAATCAATAGGCAGTAGCCCTCCTAAAACTGGACAGCGGATTAACTCGCACGTCACCGCCACATCCGGGGAGGGACAAAATTTGCTCCAGCCTAGATGTGCGAAAATACAAGCTGCACGAAACATCCGGATAGTCCCGCCTATCGTTGTACTGCAGTTGGCACAGCCGATGCTCAGGAGAGCAGGCGCGGAATCTGCAGAGAAACTGACAAGCGGTCCACAATCTGGAACAAATGGCATGGTCTATGCCCAGGAAAGGAGCACAATATTATGAATGACTATCTGAGTTATGTTGGGATTGGCCTGATAACACTCTTGCCAATCATCAATCCGATTACTAGCGCTAGCGTATTTTTTGGATTGAGTGCTCATATGAGCCCCGCGCAGCGCAAGCAACAGATCAACTTGACTGCCCTTTATGTATTGATAGCGTTATTGGTCTGTTTTTACGCAGGCAGTGCCATTATGAACGTGTTCGGTATTTCGGTTCCGGGAATGCGTGTCGCAGGAGGAATGATTGTCACCTATATTGGTTTTGGAATGCTCTTCCCAAAATATCACGAGACTGAAACACAGAAGAAAATAGCGTCAACGCCTCCAGCAAATGTGGCTTTTATTCCACTCACCTTGCCCGTGACCGTTGGTCCAGGCGCGATCGCGATGATTGTTAGCGATGCTTCAGCAATCCACCGAACGGGAGGCTATCGTCTAATCGATCATCTCGTCGTGCTAACCGTCGATATTGCGCTTACATTGATCCTGTGGTTGACTTTGCGCAGCGCATCGCGGGTACTTCATTTGCTAGGAAGGTCTGGCACCGATGCCATTTCCCGAGTAATGGGTTTTATGTTGGTCTGCATGGGAGTCCAGTTTGGGTTAAATGGGCTACACGGGGCCTTCATTGCCAGCGATTAAATCGAATGCGCCCGGCGTGGCAACCACATCGCGTGCAAAGAGCAACAAGCGCAGCGGCGCTTGCGCGCCTTACAGCATTGAAATGTATAGCCGCGCCGGCTTCCAACTGCTTCGTACTCGCGTGTTGAATCGTTGCTGTCATGATGCCATAGCGAGCGTGGTCAGAGAGCACCCCATATCGCGTCCTGCCAGCACAGCATGACGCATCACTGGCCGCAACTGCCCCGCTCTACTGCAGCAGCGCCAGCGCGGCGCGCAGCAGTTCGCTGGATGGATCGGCGAGTTCGTTGACCAGATTGAAATGATGGCAATCTGGCTGCTGCACCAGTCGGACCGGCAATCCTTTTGCGACTAGCAGTTCATGGAAATGATAGGTCTGGTGCTTGAAGCCGGCTGTCTCCAGGCCCCCGACCGCCAATACTACCGGCGGTCCGTCGTGCGGCAGCCGCAACGCCGGGCTGAGCAATGCCGCTTGCTCCGGATGGAGCCGTAGCCATTCGTTGACGTTGATGTCGCATAACGGCCGGATATCGTAGAGTCCGCTCAGGCCGACGATCCCCTTGATGACGTCGAACGGAACCTCGAACGCACGTTGCCAGTCGTCGCCATACAGCATGCCGGCCAGATGCGCTCCCGCCGAACTGCCGCAGACAATGATCCGCTGGACATCGAAGCCATATGTTCCGCCATGGCGATACAACCATGCGACCGCGCTGCGCACCTCGCGAACGACTTCGGCAAGCGTCGCCTCGGGCAACAGCGTGTATTCAACCAGCGCCACTGCCACGCCGTGGCTCGTCAGCGCTTGCGCCATCGAGCACGCGTCTTCCTTGCGCTGCGAACGCCAGTACCCACCGTGGATGTAGACGAAGAGCGGCGCGGGCTGGCCGGCCGCGACAGCCGGAAAGATATCGATACGCTCGGCCTGTCCCATGCCATAGCGTTGATCGAGTATCGCCGGGCAGGCTTGCCGAGACCGCTCGGCTAGCTGCGCGTATAGGCGCATTTGCTCATCGAAGTCGGCCACGAATGCGCGAGCGTTGTACTGAACCGCTCGCTCGGCGAGGTCGGAAAACGTCAAGTCAAACGGCATGATGATTCCGCTGTCAGGTCGAAATGCATGATACATCGCAGCAACTGTCGCGGCGGCATGATACGCTGTACCAGCTGCCGCGTTGCTAGATGCTTAGGTGCGCGCTCAACTTGTCCGCCTGCGCCCGTAGCTGTGCCGAGTCGCCGTGCCAAACCACGCGCCCCTTGGACATCAGGTAGTGATGATCCGCAATGGCTAGTTGCGATGCGAGGTTCTTGTCGATGCAAAGGATCGCCAATCCGGTCCGCTTCAGTTCAGCAAGACATCGCCAGATTTCTGCGCGAATCAAGGGCGCCAATCCTTCTGTCGCTTCGTCCAGGATCAGCAGACGCGGATTGGTCAGCAACGCGCGGCCGATGGCAAGCATCTGCTGCTCCCCGCCGGACAGGCTCGAAGCAAGATTACGCTCGCGTTCCTTGAGCCTTGGAAACAGCTGGTAGATGCGCTCCAGCGTCCATGGCCCCCCTTGCCGCGGATGGCCGGCGCGCGCCGTCGCGACAAGGTTCTCGCGCGCCGTCAAGGTCGGGAAGACGTGTCGGCCCTCGGGCACAAGGCCGATGCCGGCCCGCGCGATTTGATAGGAGGCGCTTGCATGCACCGGCTTGCCACCGAGCCGAACGACGCCGGTGCAACTGTGCAGCAAGCCGGTAATTGACTTGACTGTCGTGGACTTGCCCATCCCGTTACGACCCAGCAGTGTCACGAACTGGCCGTCGTCAACCATCAGATCAACACCGAACAACGCTTGGCTGCGGCCATAAAACGCTACCAGCGATTCGACTTCGAGCAATCGATCCGTCATGCGTGTCCCCCCTTGCCATGCGGTGCCGTGTCATCACCGAGGTAGGCTTCGCGTACGCGGGGATCCGTGCGGATCTCGTCGGCATGCCCTGTCGCGATTGGCTTGCCGTAGACTAATACAGTGATCCTGTCAGCCAGTGCAAAGACCGCGTCCATATCGTGCTCCACCAGCAACATCGCATGACGGCCTTTGAGGTCATGCAACTGTGCCGTCATGTGCTCTGACTCGGCCTGGCTCATGCCTGCCATCGGCTCATCGAGCAACAACAGTTTGGGCCGACCGGCGAGCGCCATCGCCAGTTCCAATTGACGGTGCTCGCCATGCGCCATCCGCGCCGCGCTCACGTGCGCGCGCTGCGCCAACCCGACACGCTCGAGCAACGCCAGTGCGGACTCGCGCACGTGGCTCTGGCGCGCGAGTGCACGCCAGCAGCCGAAGCGCCGTGGCCCAAGCGCATTGACCGCGAGCATGACATTCTGCAGTGCGGTATAGTCCGGGAGCACAGACGTGATCTGGTATGAGCGTGTCAAGCCGCGCTGCGCCCGTTGACTGATGCTTGTCGATGTGACGTCACGGCCGTCAAACAGGATCGTGCCTGCATCCGGGCGCAACTCGCCGGCCAGTTGCGCGATCAGTGTGCTCTTGCCTGCCCCGTTCGGCCCAATGACCGCATGGATCTCGCCCGGCTCAATCGTCATGCTGAAATGATCGGTCGCGACAAAACCGCCATAGCGCTTGACCAATCCCGTTACCTGCAACAAACTCATGCCTGCTCTCCCGCCGCACGGGGGCCGCGGCTCATGCGTGCACCGAACGACTCGAGCAGCCCGGCGAGCCCGTGGCGATTGACGAGCACCGCCACCACGATCAACGGCCCCATGACGAGCATCCAGTGCTCCGTCATGGCCTTGAGCCCCTCCTCTGCCAACACGATCGCAAACGTGCCGAGCACTGCGCCGATGAACGTGCCGGCGCCGCCGATCACCACCATCACGATCAGGTCGCCGGACACCGTCCAGGACAGATACGACGGAGCTACGAATTGGGTCAGGTTCGCGAACAGCATGCCTGCGATGCTCGACAACGCCGCGGCAACGACATAGACGGCCCGTTTGCATGGCATAGTGGGTATGCCAAGCGCCTGCATCCGGCGCTCATTGATCCGAATGCCGCCCAGCGTCAGGCCCATTGCGGTGTGCAAAAAGCGTCTACCGAACGCGAGCAGTACCATCAGCAGGCATGCGGATACGACGTATAGCGTGAGTGGGTCAGTCAACTGCACGGCGCCGAACTGGCTGCCGGCAGCCAGCGCGAAGCCATCGTCGCCCCCATACTCGCGAAGACCGACCGCAAAAAAGTAAAACATCTGCGCGAACGCCAGCGTAATCATGATGAATGCGATGCCGCGGGTGCGCAGCGCAATGGTTCCAGTCACCGCAGCCACCAGCGCGCTGACCGCGACCGCGCAAAGCAAATGCAGCCACCCGCTGGTCACGCCGTGTTGCGCGAGCATCCCGGTGGCATAAGCGCCCAGCCCAAAGAACAGTGCATGTCCAAAGCTCACGAGACCGCCGACGCCCAATATCAGATCTAGCGACATAGCGGCGATGGCGAAAATCGCGATGCGCGTGACCAGCGTCAGTAAGAACGGCTGATGGGTCGCCTGTGCGTAAAGCGGCACCGCGATCAACGCGGCCATGATCAGCCATGACATTCTGCCGGCGAGCGTCGCGCGCGCGCCTGGCTCGTGGCTGCTCAAGGTTGGGCGCGCCGTGCGCGCGGCTAAAGGGATCGACATGATCATGCGCCTGTTCAGTGTTTGACCGGAAAAAGCCCTTGCGGACGCCATGCGAGCACGGCTGCCATCAAGATATAGATCAGCATCGATGCGAGCGCGGGCCCGGCGCTGTCGGCGGCGCTGCGCTCCAGCAGCTCGCGCAGTGCCACTGGCAGCAGCGTACGGCCGAGCGTATCGACCACGCCGACGATCAGTGCCGCATAGAAGGCGCCGCGGATCGATCCGATTCCGCCGATGACGATGACTACCATCGTCAGGATCAGGACGGGCTCGCCCATGCCAGGCTGCACGGACAAGATTGGACCGGCAAGCAACCCTGCAACGCCCGCCAGCACAGCGGCGATGCCAAACAACAACGCATTGAGCAATCCCATGTTGGCACCCAGTGCGGCGACGATGTCACGATGTGTCGCGCCCGCGCGAATTAGCATGCCTACGCGGGTGCGATGAATGACGACGTAGCAGATCAAGGCAATGCCAATACCGGCGGCCACGATGAGCAGCCGATAGGCAGGGTAGTGGATGCCGAATACGTCGATGGCGCCGGCCAGCGAGGGTGGCACTTCCATATAGTAGGGAGAAGGACCCCACAACGTGCGAGCCAGTTCGTTGAAGAACAAGATCAGCCCGAATGTGGCCAGCACCTGATCGAGGTGGCTCCGTGCGTAAAGGCGGCGGAATATTCCCGCTTCCAGCGCGATGCCCACTACCATCATGGCGGGAACGACGGCCAGCGTCGCCAACATGAATGAGCTTGTCAGGTTGTACACCAGCGCGCCGACAAAAGCGCCCATCATGTAAAGTGAGCCGTGCGCCAGGTTGACGAAGTTTGCAATACCGAACACAAGCGTGAGGCCGGCTGCCATCAGGAACAATAGGATGCCGAGCTGCAGGCCATTGAGGCACTGCATGATCGCCAACGTCAGGTTCATCGTGGCATCCGCTCAGTTCATTTTGCACTGCTGCAAGACCGGCGTGCGGGACTGCGGCACGATTGGATTCTTGCTCTCAAACGCAGCACCGGCGGTGGTGCGCACGACGTCGACGCGATAGAAGCCGGCACGGGGGAATTGGTTGGATTCCAGGCTGAAGGCGCCCCGCACCGATTGAAAACGCGCGGTGCGCAGCGCAGCACGTAGCGCATCGCGATCCGCCACGTTACCCTTGACGGCTGACAGCGCTGCATCAAGCAGGTTCGCCGCATCATAGGACTGCGCCGCGTACATCGATGGCTTGCGCCCGTACTTGGACTCGAACGACGACGCGAATTGCACGTTCTGGGCGTTTTTCAGATCAGGCGCATAGGGTGCGACGGTAATCGCGCCGACCGCCAGCTCTTTGAGCGCCGGCAATGTCGTGCCATCGATCGTCGAGGCCGAAATCAACGGAATTTTGCCCAGCAAACCAGCCTGCCGATACTGCTTGACGAAGTTCACGCCCATACCTCCGGGATAGAACACATAGACGGCGTCCGGGCGCATAGCCTGCAACTGAGCCAATTCGGCCGAGTAATCAGGCTGGTTGACCTGCGTGTACACCTCATTGACGATTGTGCCGTGGTAATCGCGTTTAAAGCCCGTGATCGCGTCACGTCCCGCCTGGTAGTTCGGGGCCATCACATAGACGTGCTTATAGCCCAAGTCCTGCACCAATTGGCCCCCTGCCTCATGCAGTTCGTCGTTGTTCCATGAGGTCGAGAAAAACAGCGGCGAACACCCCGATCCGGCAAGTTGCGTGGGGCCGGCATTGGAACCGATCAGGAACACACCGGCGCGGGTCACCGGTTTGTGGATCGCCATCATCACGTTGGAAAACGTCACGCCGGTGATAATTTTTACCCCATCGCGATTGATCAGCTGCTGGGCTTCCTGGAGCGCGACATCCGGTTTGAGCTGGTCGTCCTTGCGCAGCACCTGGACCGGTACGCCGCCCAGCTTGCCGCCTTTTTGCTCGACAGCCAGCATGAATGCATCATATTGGTCCTGGCCGAGCGCGCCGCCTGGGCCTGACAATGTCCCCAGGAAGCCGATTTTCAGCGGCCCCGGCTCGGCGGCTTGCGCCGGCATTTGGTACAGCACGGCAGCGGTCAGCGCAATCAGCATGCGGGCGCCGCGGCACCAAGGTGTGGAGTGATCGACTCGATTGGTCATGCGTGGGTCTCCTGACGAGGCTGTTATATCGATTCAGCAGACTGCCCGGCGGCCCGGCGGCCCGGCGGCCCGGCCCCAGTATGTCGCCGCATCGCCGCGGCGACCTGCCCAAGTCGCGCGTCAGATCTACGAATCAGATCAGTGCAGTCAGTCTAAGCGGCGCTGACCATAAACAATAATAACCTTTTCAGGATGCGTTATTCCCTATTGTTATAGCGATCTGTCAGCCGTCGAGCGCGCCGTGAATCAGAGCCGCGCTTTCCCGAAGGCAGGCGATGAAGCGCAGGCACGCAGGACTGATTTTCTTGTTGGCCCGGACCGAAAACCCCACGGTGCCAAAGTCTGCCGCACCGGTGATCTCGACAACCGCTAACAAACCCGCATCGATGAACTGACGCGCGGCGGCGCGCGGCATCAGCGCCGCGCAGGGTCGCTCGAGCAGCAAGCCGAGATTAGTCAGCATGGACAGCGACTCGACACGATCGGCCGGCATCGGCAAGCCGGCGTCATAAAACAGCCGTTCAGCCCGCAAGCGGACTGGAGAATCGCCAAGTGGCACGATCCACGGCAAGTGCGTCAAGTCGGCAAGGCCTGGTTGCGCGGGCAGGCCTGCCGCATGCCTGGCACCGACCACCACGCACATCGATTCCTGGAATAGGACCTCGTGCTGCAGTGGGAACGCATTGGCAAGCGGCAACTCGCGTTCGGGCAGGCGGCCGACCACGATATCCAGGTCGCCGGTCGCCAGCGCCGGGAACAACTGCGCAGTCCCCCCCTCACGCACCGTGATCAGCATGTCGGGCGCCTGCTCCTTCAATTTGCGGATCGCCACTGGCAGCAGCCGGGCCGACGCCGATATTAAGGTGCCGACGATCACGTGCCCGGCCGTGCCGCTTTGCAGCGCATTGACCTCGTCGGTCAGGTAACGCAGTTCGGTGATCATCGATTTAGCGCGACGGCCCAGCAGCCGGCCCAGTTCTGTTGGCACGACGCCGCGGTTCGTGCGCTCGAACAATGCCTCGCCGAAGAACGCCTCCAACTCGTGGATGGACTTGGTCAACGCCGGCTGCGTCATGCTCAACTCATTGGCAGCGCGTAGCAGTGAACCACTGTCGATAACCTTGGCGATGAGAACCAGTTGCTGCAACTTGAGCTTGCGCGACAGCGAAACGTGCGTGAGCTTATGGGTGTGTGGCGCGGGTTGGCATACGTTTTCGTTCATCGTGAAGTCTCGTCGATCCTCCATATATCGGCCCAAGCGAGGGCGCGGCAGCACGATCCCTTGTCCGGATCCCATAGCGTAACGCAGAAATGCGCGGTCCCAATCATCCGCGTACAGCGTGAGCCTCCCCGCTGTGCCTGTCGTTGATCCGATCCATCAGCTGATATTACCTTTTGGGCTATAACGGCCTGGAATTTTCATTATTTTTTGTGTACCAGCCCCTAGATTGGGCAGGCCTTTTCCGACACATCCATCAGTCTGCATGGGTGCCGGTGGGCAGCTTGATCAGTCGATCGCGTGCCTGCGACGCATCGTCGGACCGACAGATCTGGAGACGGCTAACCGGGTCACCGCAATGATGCTCGACACCGAGGAGCGGTTTGCCGCCTATGCTCAAGCTACCGACAACCTTGCGGGCCAGGCAGTCGACGGTCAAGATCTATTTGGGCAACGGCGTCCTGAATACGCCGGCAGACTGGGTGACCAGCCGGCAGGGACTGCAGGCTGGCGCACGCGGCGTGCGGTGTCTGTGAAGCCGATCGCTGATCGTGTCGACCGCCCTTGCCGTGCGACATCCTGTCGTCCGTCAGAGGGGACAAGGCCTATCTCACGGGTGCGTTCGATACGGCCAGGACTCAGCTAAGCTCAAATCTTAGTGCGAACGCACCTATGATCGATTCGGGGCCCTCGCCGCTACCGCTACGGGTGGATTTAATTTGCTTCGCTCGTGTAATGTCATTATACTAACTATATACGAAACATATATTAGAATGGGTTACTAATGGGTTACTAATGGGTTACTAATGGGTTACTAATGGGTATCGTCAAAATCTCCGAACAGATGCACGAGTCGCTGCGCTACGCAAGCGGCGCGCTGAGCCGCTCGATCAACGCGCAGGCCGAACACTGGCTGCGCATCGGAATGCTTGCGGAATTGAACCCGACGCTCGACTACACTGAACTCTGTCGGTTGTTGATGCAGGCCGAGGTAGCGGGCGCGCCTTGGCATGCTGCCGGCTTGGACAGCGACGTTAGCAAGGTAGCATGATGCGGCGCGCTATCCGAGTCCCGCTCCGTTCGCGCGCCGAGATTGCGATGGCCCGTCGTGCTGGCATGCTGGCCGCGGACGTACTGCAGATGATCGGCCCTTACGTGAAGTCCGGCGTGAGCACCGACGAGCTTGACCGACTGTGCCACGACTATATCGTCAACGTGCAACGTGCGACACCGGCCAACGTTGGCTATCGTGGCTATCCAAAGACGATCTGCGCGTCGGTGAACCACGTGGTGTGCCACGGCATTCCGTCATCGCGCCCGTTGCGGGACGGCGACATTCTGAATATTGACGTTGCTGTGATCAAGGACGGCTGGTATGGCGATACAAGCCGTATGTACTTTGTCGGCGAGCCGGACGATGCGGCACGGCGATTGGTATGCACTGCGTACGAAGCGATGATGGCGGGCATTGCCGTCGTGCGTCCGGGCGCCACGCTCGGCGATGTCGGCCATGCGATCGAGCGCGTCGGGCAACGCGAAGGCTTCGGCATCGTGCGCGAGTATTGCGGCCACGGGATCGGACGCGTGTATCACGATGAGCCGCAGGTACTCCACTATGGATGCCCGGGAACCGGCCTCGAATTGAAGCCGGGCATGATTTTTACGATCGAGCCAATGCTCAACGCCGGATCGGCTGGCACGCGGCAACTGGCGGACGGCTGGACAGTCGTGACACAGGATGGCTCACGGTCCGCGCAGTGGGAGCATATGGTCGTGGTGACAGAAACGGGCGCGCAGATCCTCACGCCGTGGCCTGAGGCGCGGCATGACGCCATGCCACAGCCGTTCGGCCTGCTCGATGCCGCGCCCCGCCCCGCTTGACGCTGGCCCTGCCCTGGCTGCGTCAACGTTACGCCAGCGGCACATTCCGCGCCCCGCCGACGACCGCAATGCGAAGCGCGCCGCTACCGCCTAAGCTTGGAAGGCTGTGGCTGCTCAGTGAGCCCGCTCTTGTCGGTGTCGAAACCCAGCCCGTTCTTTCGATCACTGGGCGGATGGTTCCCCGCACCGCCATGGTGACGCGCGCCGTCGGCAGTGCCGCCGGACTGTTGCATCGGCGGCGTGACCCGCTTCGCCTGCGTCGCCACTGGGTCCGGTGCCGCTGACACCAGCTTCGCTTGTGCCGTCGTACCGGCTGGTCCCATGCCAGTTGAGCGATGGTCAACCGGGCGATCCGTCGTACCCGCGAGCGCCGCCCGCGGCACAGCGGCGACGACGCAGCAAACCAACCCCAATGCGGCTAGGCCGAGGCGTGGCCATAACGGCCGTGAAGCCCTGGATACCTGCCGCTGTGTCCATTGTGCATGCCGACGGGTGCGTGTCACGCGATCCGAATAGCGTTGATATCCCATGATGCCCTCCGTTGTCGCAATCCGACGTTGTGTTAAGCATTTCCGATGCCTGCGCCCGTCCGTGCGTCCTCCAGCCTTCTGGTGGATCTGTGCGTGGCCTTCCCGATACGGCAGAGTGGCTTGCTCGTCGGCGCCAGTATCAATCAAGATGTCATCGCCACACCGGCCAGCACAGTCTCCAGCCGGTCCAGATCGTCATCCGTGTGCGCGGCCGACAGCGAGATCCGCAGCCGGGATGTGCCAGGTGGAACCGTCGGCGGCCGGATGGCCGGCACCCAAAGACCTACGTCGTCCAACGTCGCCGCGAGCGCCAAGGTCGCCTCGTTCGAGCCGATCACCAGTGGCTGAACGGCGGTATGCGAGTCCAGCGAACGGTATGGCGTCGCCGCAAGTAGGCTGCGCGTGCGCAATATAAGCCGCGATAGCTGCGCTCGGCGCGCGCCCCCTTCATCGCCGGCAATCAATTGCACGCTGGCCGACACCGCATGCGCAATCGCTGGGGGCGCAGCCGTCGTGAAGATGTACGTTCTCGCGCGCTGCACGAACCATTCGATCACGTCCGGATGGGCCACCACGAACGCGCCGCCGACCCCAGCCGCCTTGCCCAGCGTGCCGACGTAGATGATATGCTCGCTGTGCACGCCGCTCGCGTCGAGTGAGCCCCGGCCGTCGCGGCCTAGCACGCCAAAACCGTGGGCATCGTCCAGCACCAGCCACGCGTTGTGCCGCTCAGCCAGCGCAGCCAATTGCGCGAGCGGTGCGACATCGCCGTCCATGCTGAACACCGCGTCGCTGACGATCACTTTGGTCGCCGCGTCGCTTGCGCCCAACATCGCGTCCAGGGTCACGGTATCGCAATGCGGATAGATCTGCACGCACGCGCGGGATAGCCGCGTGCCGTCGATCAGCGAAGCATGGTTCAGTGCATCGGAAAAGACCGCTGCATCGCGACCGGCCAGCGCGGTCAGTACGGCCAGGTTCGCCATGTAGCCGGTGCAAAAATATAAAGCACGGGCATCGTCGACAAAGCCGCCACAGAACGCGGCCAGGTCTTGCTCGGCCTGCGCATGCGCACGCGAATGACCGCCCAATAGGTGGGATCCCCCGCTGCCGGCGCCATAGCGTCGCGCGCCGTCGCTCAGCGCTTGGATCAACGCTGGATGCGCGGCAAGTCCCAGGTAGTCGTTACTCGCAAAACCCACGATGTGTCGCCCGTCCACGCTCATCCGCACGCTGCATGCGCTGTCGGCAATGCGCCGATGCCGACGCAAGTGCTCTGCATCGAGCGCCGACAAGCCGCGCCCGAGCGATTCGATCAACTTCATGCGAGTTTTCCCGGAGATCATTGCCGTGATTTGGCGATCCATTGGATCGGAGCCGACTCCTGGCTCGTCGCGCCAAGCCGGTTGATCAGCTCGCGGTCCTGACTGGGAGCCGGATTAGGCGTAGTCAACAGTTTCTCGCCGATGAACACCGAGCCGGCGCCAGCGAATAGGCACAGTGCTTGAAGTTCGTCGCTCATGTGCTCACGCCCAGCCGAGAGCCGTATCACGGACGTGGGCATCACGATGCGGGCCACCGCGATCGTGCGCACGAACTCCAACCCATCGACGTCGCGCTCGTGCGCGAGCCGCGTGCCTTCGATTCGCATTAGGGAGTTGACCGGCACTGACTCCGGGTGTGCCGGCAAATTGGCCAATGTCTGCAACATGCCGACTCGATCCTCGCGCGACTCCCCCATGCCAATGATGCCGCCACAGCAAACCTTCAGGCCCGCGTTGCGCACGTGCTCGAGTGTGTCAAGCCGCTCCTGCAACGTACGCGTGGTGATCACCGACGGATAGTATTCGGGGCTCGTGTCGATGTTGTGGTTGTAGTAGTCCAGGCCGGATTCGGCCAGGCGCTGCGCTTGTGCGTCGGTCAGCATGCCGAGTGTCACGCAGGTCTCCAGTCCCAGCGCCTTCACGCCCTCAACCATCGCGCAGACTCGCTCCAGGTCGCGCTCGCGCGGACTGCGCCATGCGGCTCCCATGCAAAAGCGCTGCACGCCGGCAGCCTTTGCCTGCGCAGCGGCCTGCAGCACCGCGTCCACGCTCATTAATGCGCTCGCCTTCAGGTCGGTCTCGGCATGGACCGATTGGCTGCAGTAGCCACAGTCCTCCGGGCATCCGCCCGTCTTGATGGACAACAATTGCGAAATTTGCAGGCCACGGCCGGCATGATAGCGTCGCTGCACGGTATGCGCGCGATAGAGCAGATCATCGAATGGCAAATCGAATAAAGCCGCAATTTGCTCGTGCGTCCAGTCGTGCCGGATTGGCGCTGCGTCGTCGCCAATCAGCGTTGCGTCGCCGCCGGACAGATTGGTGGAATGGGCAGATGATTCTGTTGTCCTAATTGACATATGCAGATACTCCTGTGCGAGTGGGGGTCCAAGCGGCCCGGTGGCCACAAGTAGGCGCGACACGCGTCGCTCACGCGCCGTGACCGAGGTAGTATCGACCACCCGGCCTATTTCATAGATAATCTATCTAATTCCAGCGCTCACGCCGATTGCGTTCTGGATGTTATAACGGAATTGGCGTTAATTTACCTCCTCCCAAAAATAGATAATCTATGAAATGGACACTGTGCGCCTAAGTGATATCCACACGCCAAGCTTGGTTGAGCATATTGTCGACCGGTTGCGCGAGCGTATTGTCAGCGGGGAGTTGGCCGGCGGTACAGCCCTTCGGCAGGACCACGTCGCCAAGGAATTTGGGGCGAGCCATGTGCCCGTGCGCGAAGCGTTCCAGCGTCTGCAGGCAATCGGACTGGTGACAATCTTGCACAGGCGCGGCGTGCGCGTCACCGTATTGGACCGTGCCGCCATCAAGGAAGCGGCTGACATGCGGGCGGTGCTCGAGCCGCTCGCGCTGCGCCACGCCATGCCACACCTGCGCGCCGAACATTTCGAGGCGCTCGAAAGCGCCCACGCCGCGTGCGACGCCGCTAATTCGCTTGCGTCGTGGGATGCGGCCAACCGTGCGTTCCACCACGCGCTGGTGCGTCATTGCGCGATGCCCCGCCTGCTGGCGACGCTGGACGTACTGCAATTGACCAGTTCGCGTTTCGTGCTCGCCGTCGGCCGGGCGCGCGGCTGGCAATCGCGCTCGAACCACGACCATCAACTCATCATCGACGCGTTGAAAAGCCATGATCTCGAGCGCGCTGCTCAATTGCTGTCACGCCACATCGGCACCATGGAGCGCGTCGGATTCCCGGTCAGCTAGCGCGGTGATACCCGTCGTGCCACCAAGCCGCGCTGCTGCTGATCATCGACGGTTTTCGTCGCGCACAGGAGTCGCGAAATCAAGCCGGGCCCTGACGCTGACTGACCGTATAACAGGTATGCATTGACGGGGATACGCGGGCATCATCCGCCGCATCACGGGGTGCGCAGTTCACCGCACCTGGGTCCCTGCTTCGGCAAATGGCAGCTCGTGTTGCACCGGCACGCGCGTCAAGCGCTGTGCGTGCGCCGGTCGCAGCGCGCTGACCCGCACGCCGAGCAGCCTGAGCCGCTTGTCCAGCGGCACGCGCTTCAGACATTCGGTGGCGGCGCGCCGGATCACCACCGCATCCGCGGTAGGCTCCGGCAAGCTGACATCGCGCGTGACGGTGCGGAAATCCGCATAGCGCAGCTTCAGCCCGACCGTGCGTCCGACATAGCCCTTGCGCGTCAAATCTTGCGCTACACGCACGCACAAGTCCGTGAAGATCGCCGAGAGCGCGGCGCGGTCGTGGCGCACGTGCATATCACGCTCGAACGTGGTTTCGCGGCTCATCGATTTCGGCTCCGACGTGACTTGCACCGGCCGCTCATCGATGCCATGGGCGGCATCGGCCAGCCACGCGGCATAACTGTGGCCGAAATGCTCCTGCAGCAGTCCACGGTCGGCCTTGGCCAGATCGCCGACCGTGGCGATGCCCAGTGACACAAGCTTTTCGCCCGCCTTCGGGCCGATACCGTTAACCTTGCGCACTGGCAGTGGCCAGATCCGCGTCGGCAGGTCCGCGATGGATAGAAGCGTCATGCCGTCCGGCTTGTCCAACTCCGAGCCGATTTTTGCGAGCAGCTTGTTCGGCGCAACGCAGATCGAGCACGTAAGACCGGTCGCGTCGCGCACCGCCTGCTTGATGCGCATCGCCAGCGCTCGCGTGTCGTCGGGCAACGCGGTCAAGTCGATGTAGATCTCATCAATCCCGCGGTCTTGGATCTGATCAGTGAATGTCGCCACCGCGGCCTTGAACAGCCGTGAATAGTGGCGGTACGAGTCGAAGTCGGTGGGTAGCAAGATGGCGTCGGGCGCGAGCTGCGCGGCCTTCATCATGCCCATCGCGGAAAATACGCCGAGCGTGCGCGCCTCATACGTGGACGTGGTGACCACGCCGCGTCCGGCATAATCGCGCAAGCGGGCGAACCGGCGCGTGCCGTCCGGCAGCGTTTGCGGGGCTGCCTTCCGGCCACCGCCGATCACTACCGCCTTGCCGCGCAACTCGGGATAGCGCAACAACTCAACGGATGCGTAAAAGGCATCCATGTCGAGATGGGCGATCCGGCGCGTCGGAACCATGGCAATCGGAATGGCGACTGTAGGAGGCTAAGGAGGCTAAACGGCGATAGTATACCTGTATATTTGTACAGGATCGCAGCGGGAACGCGTACGTTTCGTCAAACCGGTAATCACGGGCCCACTAGCCCCACTGGCCCCGCGTTGCGCACCCGCCCATCGCTGTCTCACGCCGTGCCCCCCGAGATCAAGCGTGTACGATGGCTCGGTGGCGCGAGCCGTAACAGCGGTATGCTCAGACCTTCGCCCACACCTCCGACTGGCCCGGCACGTCGCCTTGCGTCCACCATTTTGCACGATACGTCACGCCGTGATACTTGACGGTCATCCCGGCTGTATAGATCTGCGAGCTGGACCATTGCGCGCCCGGCGTCGGCTTGCCACCGTGCGAGCCGCCACCATATGACGGATCCCGCGTCACGCCAGTGCCCCAATGGCCCCCCAGTTGCCGGAACACCTGCGTGAATGCATACGGTTGCTGCGAAACGCCGGAACAACTGGGCGATGCGCTGCCACCACTGCTCGCGCAAGCCTTGTCCCGACCAATTGACCAGTGGCTGAGCAGCCCGATACCATCCGAGCGAGCCTTGTCGAGCAACCCCTTCGCGTCTGCCAGCGAGAACGTCTCACCTTGCACGTCGTTCTTACCGATCATCGGCGTCACGCCGATCATTTGCCATAACTGGGCGTCGGTCTTCGGGCTGCCCGCCGCCTTGTACGCTGCATCCAACTGCGCGTAGACCGACGTGGCAGCCTGCTTCGCCGCCGCGCCCATGTCAGTTGTGCCATTGCCATAATCCATCGCCATGATGTTGACCGTGTCCAGCGTCACACCATTGTCCAGCGCTGCGCGGAGTACGCGCAAGCCATCGGCGGTAAGCCCCGATGGCATCACCGGGAGGGTCAACGTCACATGCAGTGGCTTGCCATTGGCGCGCGCCGTGTGCTGCAGTTGCCGTACAGCCTGGAAATTGCGCGCCAACGCCGCGCTGTCCGTTTGCGCCGCGCCTTCGATATCGAAATCGATATGGGTCAACGAATACGTATCGATCACCGTCTGATACGCCGCGGCCAACGCCGACGCGCTGCTGCATGCCTGCATCAACGGCATGCCAGCTTGGCCACCGAACGAAATCGACACCTCACCGCCCTTGGCTCGATAATTGTTGATCGACTTGGCGATAGAAGTTAGCAAATCCGACGTCTGGCCGCGTCCGATCGGCTGCACGCCACCCCATGACGGTACGCATTGGTTGCCGCCAGACAACACGAACGCCATCGTGAACTGTTGGATCCCTTGCTGCACGCCGATCTCGTCCAGCGATGGCGTGGGCCATGCCGTCATGTCGACATAAGGCGCATACACGCCTTCGCCGAACGCATGCCCGCAAAGACCGACGCTCATGGCTGACAGGGCTATCGCTTTCAACAAATGCTTTTTCATTGCTTCTCCTGATCGATGAAGAGAACGGTGATCATCACAGGCGCGCTGGCCGCATCGCTCTATTAACACTTGACAATACCGGTCTATCTGTTCGTGATAGTCGCTATGGACAACGTCCGAGTTGATTCTCGTGGCGTTTAGAGCAAAGCTGAAGATTGGGTTCGGAAGTCGACACGTTATTGCGCCACTGCGGCGAGCCGAAGCAAACCGTTGCGTCGTGCCGTCCACGAACATTGCCGGATCATGAGCGAAAGCGGACATTTGTGCGTCGCAGGCGCGAGCCGGCATCGCGCCTGGCGAAGGCACGAGGACGAACACACTGCGCCGACCAGGCGCACGCTTGGACGCTGCTTTCCCCCTGCCCCGGTTTCTGCTAGCGTTCGCCATGTATCCAGCGTTAATACTGGACGGTACAAACGCCAACCTATCTTTTCCGGGCAAGGTGGTTGTCTCAAGGCGATGGGCGGCAACGAAGCGAGAGCGGCATGACTCGCACCAATTCGTGATCTCTTATCCGGCGCATTCATGCAGCAGGCCTCTGATACCCGCGCTGTCGCGCCGTCACCCGCAACTGAAGCGGTCAACCGGGACTTTCCGCTACCCAGTAGCCAGTTGGAATACGTGCTCGACATCATGTCGTCGCTCGAGTTGGACATCGTGGGTGAAGTATTACGGTGTATCCGTGAACTCGAGCCTTCCGTACAGGCATAGAAGGTGGTGCGTACCGGCTCGCAGTCGAGCCAGAAGGTGAAGATTCGCGGCTCGAGTCAAGCCTCGGTGCGCCGCATACGAGAGAACTTGCTGTGGCTAAACAAAGTGCAGCGCATCCATTTCGAGCATATCGACCTGAACGCCCGGCACTAGCCTTACAGACGACTACCGCCCGGCGCTTACCGAGCCGCCGGTGATGAACGCACTTTTTACAAATAGCGCTGTGCGCTGGCCCACGCGTCGCGCACCACATCGGCCGCGGGGACCGCCCGCGCCATTGCGGCAGCCTGCCCGGCCCATACCTGCATTCGGTGATAGTCGCGCGCCGCTGCGCCTGCTTCTTTCATCGATACGGTAAGCGCGCGCTGTACCGGATACGGCGCCGGATGCGGGGCGTCCGGCGCCGCTGCTGCAAGCACGTACTCGGTCGCCACCGAACGGCCGAGGCGGCCGGTGAACGCGCGCGTTGGTACGGTGTCCTCTGGCTCCAATCCGTCCAGCACATCCGACCATGCGGGGTTCAGCGCCGCCTCCGGGCAACGCAGAAAGGCGGTACCGAGTTGCACCGCGCTCGCGCCAAGGATCAGCGCAGCCGCCAGCGTGCGACCATCGCTAATACCGCCGGCGGCGATCAACGGTACATGAATGTGGTCGGCCAGGCGAGGCAGCAGCGCAAATAGACCAATGGCCTGCCGCTCCGCCCGCGCCGCATCGAACGCGCCACGGTGACCGCCCGCCTCGAAGCCTTGCGCAATGATCGCATCGGCTCCCGCTGCCTGCGCCTCACGGGCTTCGTCCAGCGTCGTGACTGTCGCAAACCAAGCAATGTCGTGGTCCTTTAGGCGTTTCACGTACGCGGGCGGAAATACCCCCATGATCGAGGTGACGACATCCGGCCGCGCGTCGATCAGGGCGTCGCATTGCGCCACGAAATCCGGTGGGACCGCATCGCCTGCCGACTCGGGCACGACAGGCCCCCACTGCGCCAGGAATGCACGCACGCGCTGCTCGTTGTCCCGGTCGCGTTCAGGCGGCGGATCAGGTATCCATAGATTCAATTGGAAGCGCCCGGTGCTACCGCGGCGAAACGCGTCGGCCCATTGCACGATACCTTCCGGGGGCGTCAGCAGGGCCCCCATGGCGCCCATGCCGCCTGCATTGGCCACGGCAATCGACAATGCTGGCGGGCACGCGCCGGCCATCGGCGCCAGCAAGATCGGCGCCGACAGCCCGAATTGGCTGCAAAACGCAGCCGCACGGTTTCGAGCATCGCCGGTGTTCGGTAAAGAATGCGAATGGTTCATGGTGTCTCCTGGTGGCGGATCATGCCAATGCTTGGCCGGATCGGTACGTCAGGGCTCGGCGTCGGCTCCCACGGCACCTCATTGCCGAGCGCGGGCATGGCGCGCGAGGCAGCCGGTTCCGGCGACGACGGACCAGGCGATGAGGCCGGCCTGCCGACTTCATTGCCCGGCTCGAACTGCACCGCGGCACCCGGCGCCCCAGATACCGCCGCCGGCGACGCAGCAGGCATGATGGGCATCCCGGGCATCGCACCCGGCGTTGATGTCGGCGGCACGCTAGCCGGCGAGGCTAACGAGGCCGATGCCGCCGACGCGGCAGGTGCGACCGACGCGCCCGTCGGTAGCTCCATGCTCGCGCCGCCCACGGCGACGCCGCTCGCTGGCGGTGGCGCGGCAAGCTCACTCGTGGACGACTCGAGCCGTCGCGGCGCCCGGCGCGGCGGCGCTGGGCGCTCGGCTTGGCGCGTCGCCGGAAACACTTGCGCGAGCCAGGCACGAACCTGCGCGCGCACGCGCTGCAGGATACCGGGCGGCGGCTCGCTCGCGAACCGCAGGCGCGGATCGACGAGCTGCGCGCGCAGCGCACGCTGGTAAAAGTCACCAACGATCGGCAGCGCGCTGTGCGCGCCCTGCCCCCAATAATCGCTGCGCAGCGTCACGCGGCTGTCATTGAAGCCAACCCATGCGCCGGCGACCAGTTGCGGATGCATCAAGATGAACCAGCCATCCGCGTTGTCCTGCGTCGTGCCCGTCTTGCCGGCTACGTCCGCGCGAATGCCGAAGCGAGTGCGGATCGGGGCACCGGTGCCCCGATCGATCACGCCCCGCATCACGTCGAGCAACGTCCATGCAACGTCAGCACGCAGCACCTGCTTGCCTGCATCCGGCGCGAATTGCGCCAATACGTTGCCGTCCCGGTCCTCGATACGTGTGACCATCATCGGCCGCACATAGCGGCCGCCATCGGCGATGGTACTGTATGCGGACACCATCTCCTTGAGCGTGACGGGGCTTGTGCCGAGCGCCAGCGAGGGCACGGGGTTCAGCATGCTGTCGCGCACGCCCATCGCTTGTGCAAGCTTGGCCACCTTCGCGGGCCCGACCGATTGCATCAATTGGGCGGTGATGCGGTTGCGCGAGTGCGCCAGAGCGTCACGCAGCGTCATGGGCTGCCCACTGGGCGGGACGTCGTCGGCGGGGCGCCAGATTTCTCCCCCCTGCAGGGCAATCGACACCGGCTGGTCGATAATCGTATCGTCGGGATGGGCGCCCTGCTCGAACGCGGCGGCATAGACGAATGGCTTAAACGTTGAACCGGGTTGCCGTCGCGCCTGCTGCACGTGGTCGAATGGATCCTTGTTGAAATCGCGGCTGCCCACCCACGCCTTAATTGCGCCATCGCGCGGATCAATGGCGACGAAGTCCGCCTGTACACGTGTTTTCTCGTCACACAGCGCCTGCATGAAACCGCGATTGGCCAGCAGCTGCTTCAGCGCCTGCTGGCTCGTCAACCCCGCGTCGAGCGCCGCCCGGTAGTCCGGTGTGTCGCGCACGAAGGTCTGCACGAAATCGTGACTGCCCACGCACGCCGAAGCGGTCGACCAAGCGGCATGGGCAATGGCCTGCAATTGATTGCCGTGCAGCACGACGGATTGCGTGGCCATCGCTTGCAGCCGCGCATCGATGGTCGTGCGCACGACCAAGCCGTCGGAATAGATATTGTAGTCGTGGCGATCCGCCCACGCGATCAACCATTTGCGCAATTGCTGCGCGAAATGGGGCGCGGGACCAGGCGGTTCGACCTGCCGCTCGAAATCCAGTCGTAACGGCCGGCGCGCAAGCAATGCATACGCCTGCGGCGTCAACTTGCCGTACTTGACCATCTGCGCGAGCACCGTGTTGCGCCGCTGCAACGCGCGCTCCGGGTTGATGACTGGGTTGTAGTAGCTGTTGCCCTTGAGCATGCCGACCAGCGTCGCACTTTGCAACATGTCCAATTTACTGGCTGGCTTGTCGAAATAGGTGCGGGCCGCCATCTCGATCCCATACGCGTTGTACAAGAACGGGACGGTGTTCAGATAGGTTTCCAGGATCTCGGCTTTTGTGTACACGGCCTCGATTTTTAAGGCGGTAACGGCCTCCTTGATTTTGCGCGTGAGCGTAGGCGCCCGTCCGATCTCATCCGGGTACAGGTTGCGGGCCAGCTGCTGCGTGATAGTCGAGCCGCCTTGCCGGTCGCCGGAAAACGTATGCGCGGCCGCCGCTGCCGTGCGTCGCCAGTCCAGACCGTGATGTTGATAGAACCGATGGTCCTCCGTCGCGATCAACGCATTGAGCACGTGCGGCGAGATGTCGGACAAAGCGACCCATTCACGATTGGACGGTTTGAACTGGGCCAGCAACTTGCCGTCCGCGGACAACACCTGCGCCGGTTGCTCGACCTTCGCCTTGCGGATATCGCCGATGCCGGGCGTGAACGGCACGAGGATTAGGACGTACAGCGCCATCGCGGCAGGCACCGCCGCGGCTCCCCAGGCCAACTCGCGCCGGCCTGGATGCCGCGCGCGCCACCAGAGCCTCGCGACGGGCGGCCCCACGCGGGCCAGCAGGGCGGCGCACCACGCGCGCAGCGGGGCAATGTCCGTGCGTCTCACAGTCGGCTACCGTTCGGTGAAAGGCTGAATCGTACCAAAATCGGCGTCGTCCTTATGTCGGCTCGGATGCCGGCCTACCACCAACTTACCGCCGGCCTATCACCCATTACCGCCGGCTCGCGCCTGCGTCGACCGCCCCTTGAAATTTCGCGCATCGGGACTATGTTATGAATCGCTTGGGCAGCCGCGTGTATGACGCGCTGCGTGTTTCGATTTGTTTGTCGACGGATCCAGCGTTGACGGGCGGACTGGAGCGCGTAGCCCGGTTCGTCCCTTCGACAAAGGATCGAAGGAGCAAACCATGAGTGATTTATTTTTCAGCACGGACATCTTCAACGACATCGACCGTCTGCAACGGCAGGTTGCGGACTTGTTCGCCAACATGCCGACCAGCCTGCGCGCATCGCGCGTCGGGACCTTTCCCGCGGTCAACATTGGCAGCACGGACGAGTCGATCGAGATCGTCGCATTTGCCCCCGGACTCGATCCGGCGCAGATCGATGTGTCGATCGACAACGGCTTGCTGATCCTCAGCGGCGAGCGCAAACGCGTGCAACCGGCGCGCACCGACGACACGCGGACCTATCTGCAGGAGCGTTTTAGCGGCACGTTCCGCCGCATCATCGAATTGCCGCACCAGGCCGATCCGGACAAGGTCCAGGCGCGCTATGTGAACGGCTGCCTGAGCGTAACCATCGGCAAGCTTGAGGCATCCAAGCCACGAGCGATTACGGTGCAATGACCTGTTGACCCGCATTGACGCAAACCAGGAGGAAACCATGAGCAACACCACTGAACTGGTCGAACGTCCCACCCAGCAGGACGCCAGCGTCGCCGCACAAGGCGCAACGGCGCCGCAACCGCGCCGCGCGACAGTAGCGCCCGCCGTGGACATCTGCGAAGATCGCAACGGCGTTACGCTGCTGGTTGACCTACCCGGCGTGCCACGCGACAAGCTGCACGTGAGCGTGCAAGATAGCACGCTGTCGATCGAGGCCGAGGCCGTCGTGCCGACGCCCGCCGAGCTGCGGGTCCAGCACGCCGAATTGCGCGATCCGCATTTCGCCCGCACGTTCGCGCTGGGCGCGGATCTGGATGCGTCACGCATCGACGCGCAGTTGCGCGACGGCGTGCTGAAGCTGACCATCCCACGCCGCGACGAGGCTAAGCCCCGCCGGATCGACGTCAGCATCGGCTGAACGCCGTTAGGGGTCGAGCGGACTGGCGTCCGCTCGACGGCTCACGCCCGACGCGATCGCGTCGGAGCGCTGGGGGGCCGCTGTTATCGGCCTGTCATCTCGCCGCTTTATCTTGCGATCCCAGGCGACAGGATCGCAGCTTTATGAAGGATTGGGAGACGAAGATGCTGAGCCCACACGAATTCGCCACGTTGATGCTGATCCGCAGCGCACCGGAGCAGATCGACATGAACCGTGCCGAGCTAGACACGCTGCTCGAGCGGCAACTTGTCGAGTTGGAAGAGCGCGCCGAAGGATATCGCCGTCCGATGCTCACGCCGACCGGCCAGTCGCTGCTAGCCGCAGCGAGCCGGCTGGAGGCCGCTCGTGGTATTGCGCCGGCACGCGATCACCTTGGCCCCACTGGCCCGGCACATGGTGTCAATTGCTAGGCTACTAGCCTGCCCTAGCTTGCGCGACAAGGCGGCCGGGCGTCACGCTCCGACTGAGTCAGGATGCGTCATGCACAGACCAACTCCGACGCACAACGCCGGCTCACTGCCGTTGCGCGATCCGTGCGAGCGTCTCGCTATCCAGCACTTGCCGTACCTCGGCGAAGAACGGATGGGTACTCGTGTACCGGCGTCCATACTCCAAATTGAACCGATAGTCGAAATCCGGTGGATTGCGTCCCTGGTTGTGCTGCAGGATCGTCTCGAGCTTGTCCAGCGCCTTCACCGCCAACGCCTCCGCCGACTGCGCGCGCTCGTATTCGTCGCACAACCCGACTATCGAAGCGCGCAGTGGCGCATCAAGGGTGTCAGTCAGTTGCAACAGATCTTGCCGTTCACGCGCCGCCTTGTCCGGATGCGCATGCTGCTTAGTCGCCGGAATATCGCCATGGATCGCCTCGCCTAGATCATGCAGCACGCACAGCTTAAGCACCTTGAATAGATCAAGTCCGCGCAGCTCATCCTCGAACGCAATGGCCATCAGGCTCAAGCGCCAACTGTGTTCGGCCGTGCTCTCAGCACGGCCGCATGAGGTATGGCCGCTGCGCAGCACGCTCTTGAGCCGCTCGGCGTCGCGCAGAAATGCTAGTCTCGAATGCAGGATCGTCGGGTCCATCGGTAGTCTTCCGGATACGGCACGCCAAGACTAACGTGATGCCCCGCGGGTGTCCACGCATTAAATATGCGTAGCGTCATGTCGACGCGGATCGGGCTCCGCGGCGAGCGTCTCCACCAGGCGCGCAGCGGTGCCGTCGGACAGCGTAAGCCGCGTCCAGCGGCACACGCTGGGCCGAATCGGCACCGTTGCCGAATCATTGGCGCCCGTGGCGAACGCCAGCGACGGCGGCGCCGCTGCATCGCGCCAGCCCAGCGTGTCCAGCTGGGCCTCCTGGTGCGAGATCTGCTGCGTTGAGTAACGCCACAACGAACGCCCGAGCAACTCACTGACGGGCACGGAAAACTGGGCGGCGCGCGCCGGGGAGCACGCCAACAGCCGGTGCGTCAAATCGCAAATCAAGTGTACTGGCAACGGGTTGCCGCGGACCAGTCGCGCAAGTGCATGATCGGCCGCCGAATCGAGCCGCGCCGACAATGCATGCACCACACGCCGTTGCTCGGCCCACTCCATTTGTTGTAAGCCCGCTTCCCAGCGGGAAATCGTCGACTGGCTGACACCGAACAACTCAGCTGCATGCGCCTGCTTAATGCGATGCAGTGCCCGCCAACGCCTGAGTTGACGACCCAATTGGACGCCTGACGGCATATCCAACAAAGGCTCGTTCATGACCGATCCGAATGGCGACTCGCCGGGCACGCATTCAACTCAGCGCGTCAACCACGATACGCGTGGCTTGCTCGATCGCTTCGTCGCGCGCCGGCACATCCTGCTGCGGCTGGGTGAAATAGACGGACAGCACAATCGGCGCCCGCCCGGGGGGCCAAAGGACCCCGATGTCGTTAGTGGTCCCGTACTCTCCGGTACCCGTCTTATCGGCAACGCGCCACTGCGCGGGCACACCGGCACGGATTCGCTTGTCGCCCGTGCGATTGCCCAACATCCATTGCTGCAACTGCTGCCGCTGCCACGGACGCAACCCATCGCCCAGCATCACCGCACGTAGCGTGTCCGCTATCGCCGCCGGCGTCGATGTGTCGCGCACGTCTCCAGGTATCGCCGTGTTCAAATCCGGCTCCCAACGATCAAGCCGGAAGATGGCATCGCCTACCGAACGGGCGAATGCCGTCACCGCACCCGGTCCGCCAAGCACCTTCATCAACTGGTTCGCTGCCGTATTATCACTGTACTGCAGCGTCGCTGCGCACATTTCATCGATGCGCATGCCATCGCCGGCATGTTGCCCGCTGATCGGCGAATAGCTGACCACGTCAGCCGGACCATACCGAACGCGCTGCGACAACCAATCGGGCGTATCTCCGCTGCGGGCCAGTACGGCTGCTGCAAGCACCGCCTTGAACGTACTGCAAAGCGGGAAACGCTCCGCTGCACGGTGCACGAGCTGCACGCCGCTACCCGTGTCGATCGCGCAAACTCCGAGGCGCCCGCGCATGCGCGTCTCCAGTGCCGCAAGCGCCTCGAGTGGTAACGCGGCCGGCTCTTGCAATGTGGCAGGCCCTCGCAACGCGGATGACCCTGACGCCGAAGCACTCGGTCCTTGCGCCGCACATGCTGCCAGCGTCGGCATCCACGGGAGCATTGCACAGGCGCGCAGCAGCGCACGACGGGAGCGACAGTAACGCATTGGCTTTCCTTTTGTTAGTTGATACAGAAAATGTTGTTGCCCAACAGTATTGTCCAATCGAGAGAACTATTAGTCCTTTTCCTCGTGGACGACAGGCAATGATAATCGCAAGGATACTAAATAAAGAAAAATTAACGCCTGGCGGCGGACAGAAATGCCATGCGTATGCACTTGCCATTGAATGCCTTGCACGCGTTTGAATGCGCCGCGCGCCATCTGAGCTTTACGCGCGCGGCCCAGGCGTTCGACCTCACGTAGGCCGCCCATTTTTTAAAGCTTCGTCCATCTCGTCATCTTTTACGGTTCGAAGGGACCAAACCGTATCCGACGCCTGTCCCGCGCACGGCGGCCGGCTCCTGGGCGTATTCGTACGCGACTGTTCCCTTGGGGTGCCGGTACCAGCCCGGATCCCGGTAGTCGTCGCGGCCCAGGCCCTCGCGAACCTTGACGACGGTGAACATCCCGCCCATTTCGAGCGCACCAAATGGTCCCTGCCCGGTCATCATCGGCAGCGTATTATCCGGCAATGGCATCTGCATCTCACCTATCGATCCGCCGTTGCTGCCCATTGCCTTGAGGCAAGCCTCGACGATGTCTATTTGCGTCGCGCCCGACGCAAGCGTCGTGCTGACCACGGCGAACGCCTTTAGTTGGGTCTTCTACGCTGTGTCTGGGGCAACGTTGTACACACGGATTCTCGCCTAGTTTGGCGTTTGATAGTCACCACGGTTCACGAGAAACGTGTACCGCAGGTCCGAAAGATTAATTGCATCCCCTTATCGTGTCCAATGTTCAAGGATACTTTACTTAAATATTGCTGAGTCATTCGCGCATCACAACAAAAAGCCTTCGGGATACCGAAGGCGAATGGCTACCTAGCCAGCTTGCGCTGAGGGGCCCAAAAGCAACCGCTAGTCAATTAGCAGTTTCCAGTGCGCCGGACTGAAACGGTATTGTCGAGATCTTCGAGTTCTCGAACTGATTCACCGTTGATCACAGATTTCGATGGTTGCAGGACGATTTTTGCAATCCAGTTCGCCAGTCGCTGCGCCGGGCTGTCGACAAGTGTTGTCATGATCTGCGCAAGCGTAAGCGAGACAGCAATCGTTGCCGCTATTGCCAACACACCGCCAATATGCAGTGCTCCACGCTGCGCGAACGTTTCAAGTATCCAGCATCCCACGCTCGAAATCACGATCGCATGGCAGACGTAGAGGCTGAACGACACGCGGCCTAACCATACGAGCGGCCGGCATCCAAACGCGGCTTTCAGCCTTTTTGACCCAAGTACGCTCGCGAGCATCATCATCGCACCGATCGCGTGTACGAACACGGTCACGTCAAAGTTCCAGGCTTTCGGGATCATCGACTGAAGGAATGTTATTTCAGGAAGCCGGATGTTTTCAGCACCAAGATAAGCCGCAGGAAGGAAGAAATACCAACGCAGTCGCAGCGCTGGATAGCGTAACAGCAGCGCGCCCGCGAGGAACAGGGAATAATAGACTCCTTGAGTGCCGAAGACGGTAATCCACCCGACCGTAACCGCAAGTGCGATGAGCCAGAACCGTTGCGACCTGTAGAATAACGCAGCAATGCCGAACAGCATTAGCGAGCCGAACAGCTCAAGGGATAGGGTCCAGAGCGGGAAGTTGTAGCTGTCGTCGCCCCGATATGCGCCAGCGACGCCGTTCCAGATTGAGCCGAGGAAGGTCAGCGGCTTACGGTAGATAACTAACAGCCCTTCGTGACCGCCAATTGCATCGGCCGCCGATATGTTGTGCAAACCAATTGTAACCGACGCGAGCCACGCCAGCATGGTCGACGCGAGTACGACGGGCGTCAACCGGAAATATCGCTTGACCGCCGCAGCCGCTAAATACGACGGGCTGCGCTTGCGCTCGAAACCGAGCAGTAGCACGTAACCGCTAAGCGCAAAAAATACTGTGACTAAGAAATTACCATTGATGAAGCGGCGGTAGAGTTGCCACATCGGCGAATGGATTATGTATTTGTCTGACGGAGAAAAGAGCGAGCCGAAAAATGCGTCCATGTGGAAGATGACGACCATAAAAGCGGCAACTCCGCGCAGTCCGTCCAGTGCCCTCTGATGACCGTCTCTCATTATTCTTACACTCCTTTACTCAAACTGCGCGACTCTAAAACTTCCGCAGAAAAGATGAGTGACCGATCAAATCACCGTCCTCATTCGGCCAATGAGCGCATCCGCCGCGGCAGTAGCTGTGGCCATTTGCGTTTCTTCGATCAAGTGTGCATAAATTTGGGTATCGGCGCAACTATAAAAGACCGATTACTATCAAACAATTCTAGAAGGTCAATCTGTCACCCAGAACACATGCGTTCCCAGCCCGAGATCCTCGAATGTCGGCACGTCGTCTGGATGTTCAGCGCCCTGCACCCACAAGCTGCCTGTGAAGCCAAGGTGACGATGTTGTTCGAGCAGATCAACACCCATCACAAGCGGGATGCCGTTCACGAGAGGACTGTCGCTCGCGTCCGCGATGTCCAGGATCCAGCCCGCGCCGGACGCCTCACGGTACTGCACCGATAGCCGATGCCGATGCCGATGCCGATGCCGATGCCGATGCCGATGCCGATGCCGCCAAGCGTGATGGCAAAAGTCTGCGGCTGCGCAGACAAAGGAATTTCGTAAACGTTCATTGCTGCCCTACGCCAAGCGCAACAGCGCCACCCGGCGCAGGCGTACCGGGCACCGCTGCTTTAGTGCCCATCTCCTGCGTCTCGGCCGTGCCAGACGGATATTTCTGGTCCTCGCGCGGCGGCAGTTTCGTCGCCGTCGTCTCGACGATAATCACCTGTTTGCAGGTCACCGTAACCATTAACGCGCCGCACGTTCTGACGTCATTCACGACCGAAAGGCTTTGAATCAGCATATTCGAGTACTTTCGGCGCGACGTGACGATGTCGAACGGCTTTCGCTTGTTTTGCAGTTGCAAAAGCTGGCTGTAAATCGCATCAATGTACGTATTAGACGCCATTGACATCAGCCCCTGTCGTCGAACGAAACTTGCGCAGCCCCAACCAATGCGGCACCGTCTGCGTTGGACCAGCCGCACTGGATCACTACCTCACGCGGCTTTTGGTACGGGTGGTCGTTGACCAGCGCATCCTTTTCAACTGAATGCTCGGTAATGACAAGCTCATCGCTGTACACCTCTTCGATCGTCGCCGAGATGGAGATGTCGCCCAGTTTTTTGCTCGACAGCAACACCATATCGGGGCCGATCATGACGTGACTGAAGTTGACCGCGTAGTCCCGGACACGGCTTCACACTACGGTTGATGAATCCACGGTGCGTCGAAACTCGCGTGGTGAGCGATATTTCAGCGCGCTATGGGAATGCTTCTCGTTGTAATGCTCGAACGCAACGGCAAGATTGAGCACGGCCGTCGCCGCATCCGGTTTTGGCATGAAAACCACGTAAGCATGGGCCCTTTCGAATCGGACCGGGAAGCCGGCCATATCATGGCTCTGCTGGACGCTTGAAACTCGCCGCTCCTCGTTCAGCCGATGCGCCGTATTGGGGCGGCCGTGAGCGACGGTGCTCAGCCGCGCATATCGATCCAATGCTGGGCCCAGCGATTCGAATAGCGAACCGCCTCTTGTTCAGAACTAAAATAATCGAGCGAATAAAAAGAATATAACGTCGCGGCGGTCGCCGCTGCAGTCAACGGCGACGACAACGGCGAATTTGCCCGTTCCAGCGTCACGTTAGAAGAAAAACAGCCATCGGGTAACCGATGTGCAGAAGGCTGCACCGCATAACCGCGGTACATTTGAATAATTTGATTATGCATTGTCTTTATCTTTATGATGTGACATAGCCGGCCAGTGGCCACGAATGGGCGACACCCAGGACGGGCACGCGTATTCAGATGGGAGCGCAAAGCGCTGGATCGGCGGCCGCGCGGTCGGAAGACGGCACGGCGCGGGAGACTGGCGGGCAATACTACTGCCCCACGGACGCGAGGCAGTCTGTCGTCCGGACACATCCGGACGTATAGCGCTTACAACGGCTTGATGCTCGCGGCCTGCAGGCCCTTCGGGCCACGCTTGACTTGATAGCTGACACGCTGGTTCTCCACCAGCGTCTTGAACCCCTCTCCGGTAATTTCGGAGAAATGCGCGAACAGGTCTTCACCACCCGCGTCCGGCGTGATGAAACCAAAACCCTTGCTGTCGTTGAACCACTTAACGATACCGGTATCCATGGACGAATCCCTCAAAAGAAAAAATAAATGTTTTCCGCTTAGTGCGGCAGTACGGAAGCGATCAAGAGGGAGAGGACAACGAGCGTACCGCGTGGGTCGCGGACAGATGATGAACAGCAATCGGACATCTTGAAAACTTCAGTCAGCAATGATACGCGAGATGATGCGTACAGTCAAACATTTTCGCGCGTGGCCATGCTTAAAGCCATAAAAATCCTGACGGCCTCAGTCGCGGGGCGCAGGCTTGCGTAATTGGGATTCGATTCACTCAGCTATCTCGTGCTGCGCGAATCTTGGCCCGCGGATCCACGGCGCGTCGTCCACCGGCCTGCCGTCGCCGTGGAGCGCCGCGCAGTGGCGTGTGAATCTGCCCCGCGTGCCATCGCGCAGCCAACGCATCAGGCATGCTGATCGCATGCCATTCATAAGTTCATTGGGACGCACGCACAAGGCGCAATCGGCCTGGCGCCGACACTGCAACGCGAAGGGATCACGCCGGCGACTATCACATGTGACGATTGCGTACGTTGTTCAACGTGCGAAATTGCGTACAGTTGATCAACGGTGCACGCATACCTGTGACCAACGCGAAATTAGCACGGTACTGGCGATCGTACGCGCTCAAGCCGCGCCGGCCGTGCGGCGTGCGCTGGTTGCGCCGAACCACCGCGTGAGCGGATCCGCGCAGCCAGCCACGAGTAGCAACGAGGCGATCGCCACCGCGTCGGCGACAAGCCCAAGCGGCACATCGAGCCACCCGTCTGTCCACCAGTAGAGTACCGAATCGATACTGAGCGAAATCACCGTACCCGCCACGAAGCACAGCAGGCCCTTGCGTCCAACGGCGCTGATCCACGGCATCGATCCGGCCAGCCGACGCATCCAGCCATATTGCACCATGTTCGCCACCAGCCAGGCGAGCGCGATGAAATTGACTACGCGAGGCCATTGCAAGTCGCGCTTCATCACACTGTACGATGCTCCATCGACGGTCAGTTTCCAGTACGCACAGACGAGCACCGTGAACAGCGCGACGACGCTGACGGCCCAGCCTACGCGCGAACGACGCAGGCCTGCGTAGATCGGCTGGCAGCGCGCCAGCGCGCCGAGCGTAAACATTGCTTGCCAGGCGAACGGATTGAAGTTCCACCGGTTCTCCGGTGCGGCCGGTAGCAGCCAATACGCGTCGCCGGCCAGGCGCCACAGCGCGAGCGAGCACGCCACCAGCAACCAAGGCCGGCTGCGCGCGAGCGGGATGATCACCGGTACCGCCAGCGCAAAAAACGCATACATCGGCAACACGGACGCCAAATAGGGCTGCCGTCGAAACAACAAGATGTCGCGCAGCACCACCGCAGGCGACTCAATCAGCCCGTTCAGGTCAGACAACGCCATGTTTGGCGCGTCGATGCTGAACGCGCGCAAAATCGCGCTGACGAGTAACATCAAGCCGGCGGTGACGAGGAAAGCACGGTAAATTTCCCATGCGCGGCGGATGAAACGCCGGCGCGCAGCGGCCTCATCGCAGCGCGCGGCGAGCGTGGTCCACCCGATGGCGGTGGCGTAGCCGCCTAGAAACACAAATACTTCGGCTGCATCGCACAGCGCGTAGGTGTGCAGCGTCACGCGTGACAACATGCTGCCGCCGATGTGATCGACGACGATGATCAGTAATACGAGGCCACGAAAAAAGTCGAGCTCGGCCAAGCGAGCAGTCGATGGCTGCATCAGTACGAAGGGGATGGATGAAAAGGCAAGGCAGGCCGGGAGCCCACCGCGCACCGCCCGTCATTAAGACAAAGCGCTGCGCAATCGGTACAGCCCCATATTATGCCATTGAACCCCGCCTCTTTACTCGTCAATGCTTTTCACACGTCACGCGCGAGCGGCGTCGTGTCGGCGTCCGTTGCGTCGGCCTCGCGCGTTTCGGGCATCGCCAGCCAGACTAGCAGCACGGCCAGCGTGCCGACTGCCGCCAAGCCGATGAAGCTCACGCCGTTACCGAAATGGTCCGCCACCAACCCGGCGAGCGCGGTGCTCAGCGTCGCGCCAATGCCAGCGGCTAGGCCGAATACGCCGATGCACAGGTTGTAGCGCCCCTTGCCACCGGCCACATCGGCCGCGATCAACGGTAGCATCACGCCGAACACCGCGGCGCTCAGCCCGTCGAAGACTTGCACCGGCACCAGCAGGGTCGGCGTGGTGACACCAGCGAACAGTAGCGCCCGCACCGGTAGCGCGGTAAAGCCCAGCAACAGGATCGGCCGGCGCCCCCATCGCTGCGCCGAGCGCCCGACCCACGGCGAGAGCAGTGCCACGATAATCTGCGGCACGATAATGCACGCGGCAATCACCAGTTGCACGTTGTCGCCCATATGCGCGGTGACTTCGCCGGCCGCCAGATTCAACATGGCCGCATTGGACAAGTGAAACAACACGATGCACGCGGCGAATGTCAGCATGCGCCGATCCCGCAACAGCTCGCCGATGCTCTCGCGCGGCGGCGCCGTTGCCGCTTGCGCCGACAGAGGCCGCT
Source organism: Mycetohabitans sp. B46 (assembly GCF_037389205.1). NCBI lineage: Bacteria > Pseudomonadati > Pseudomonadota > Betaproteobacteria > Burkholderiales > Burkholderiaceae > Mycetohabitans > Mycetohabitans sp. B46. The sequence goes on along the minus strand of NZ_JADBGL010000004.1, from coordinate 126,354 downwards.
GTCGTGGTAGGTCGCGCGCGGCGCGCGCCGGATCCAGATGAAGCGGATCGATCATGTATAACGCGACAATGGCTGGCAGCGTCAATGCAGCCGTCAACCAAAACACCGAGCGCACTGACACATATTCGCCGAATAATCCCATCAACCCCGCCGCCACCGCGCTGCCGATCGAGGCAAACCGCGCGTTACGGCCCAGCCGGTCGCCCAACGCGTGGCGGCCGACCAGCGCAAGCGACAACGCCGCGAGGGCCGGCGTCAACATGCAACTGGCAAAGCCGTGGAATACCTCCGCAGCGAGCACGGGAATCGTCGTCGGGCTGCCAGCCAGCAGCAGCGCACAGATCGCGATCGCAACGATCGCAGCCATCGCCGCGGCACGCTTGTTCTGCGTCGCGTCGATTAACGCACCGGCCGGCACCTGGCTGACCATTGCCGTGATCGTGCCAACTGACAGCGCGATGCCGATTTCTCCCTGGGTCCATTTGTGCGTAGCCAGGTACGCGGCGATGAACGGTCCGAACCCAGTCTGAACGTTTGCAAGGAAGAAGTTCAGGCCATCTAGCGCACGCAGGCTCCGTGCATCCGGCATGACAGTCTTGCTCATCGGCACGCCCGCCCTGCCGGAGCCGCCGGCTGTCGCGCCGCGGCCGACGTGCCGCGCGCGGCGGTGGGTGCGGGCGACACTGCACGGATCGGCTGGTCGGCCGCATACGACGGCGATGCATCAAGCTGCAGATCCGATAGGTCCAACAGCAACTGGATGGCCTTATCTCGGGTCACGAAGCGCAGCGCGGACCAATCGGCAGCGATCCGCCGCCGGTCCGGACTCATCAAGTTACCCAACTCGAGCACCGCAGCCTGCGGCCGCAGCCCCGCATCGATCAGCACGTCAACGACACGCCCCACCTTCGAGCCGTTGGTGCGCTGCACGGTGGCATCCATCAGCGGCACAGTGTCCGATGGCGTGCTACCAGCTTGCGCCGACTTGGCCGGATCAATCGGCGGCGTGCGCGATGGCACAAGCTCCAATGTCCCGGTCACACGCGGCCCCACCGGCTTGACCCGCAGCGCGTCAAGCGGAAAATCGACCTTGCGATCGCCGACCCCCATGAACCCTGCCAGGTTGACAACAATCTCGCGCGGCTTCCCGTTGGCGTCGATCACCAAGTCCACGGCATGACCGATGGCCTTGCCATCCGGCCGTTGTACCTCGGTATCGAGCAGGCCCTTAACCTGGCCCGGAAACAGCAGCCGCGATGCGATCAGCGGCGCCGGCGCCAGCTGCGCTGGCGGCAGCGAAGGCGCGGTCGCCGTGGCGCGCTGCGGCGGTCGGTGCGGCTTTTTGGGCGCCGCACGGTCACTATCGGCCTTCGTCTCATGCAGCTCGGGCTCGGGTTGCGCCGGCGGCGCGACCGGTTCCGGCACTGTTTCAGGCACGGGCACCGCCTGCACCGTACCTTCGACCACCGGTGCCGGGCTCTGTTGATCGAATGTGCTGCAAGCGGCAAGCGCCATCAGCATGAACAGCAGGCACAGACAACGTAGAACCGGAACGGGATGTTTCGGGCGGCAAGCGCGTCGGAGAAAACCGCTCATCAGGGATGGGACAGATTGGCTCGCAGATGGCCGAAGTGTAACACCAGGGGCGCCCCAGGACGCGCGACGACGTGCGCTATGCCAAGCCGGATCCCGACTTGTTTATTGCCGTGTCTGAATTGTTCATGCCGTGGCTAAACGGCTGGGCGTGCCCATCGAGACGTCGATCGCGGTCGGCGACAGTATTAGGGACATGCTCGCCACCCTCTTTCCATCGGCCTCCCCCCGCAGAATACGGACTGATTCGGCTCGTGGAAAACTTGTGCGCACGAGGCGCAGTCAATGTGCGGTCGCTCGCACCGAGTTGCCACTCGCGCCTCGCGCGCGCTCAGCTTAGATGAGTCTGCTTGGCTACATGGGCGGGGCTGTCCATGGCCGCCAAGCCGCGCATGATGCCGCAATCCTGGACGGACCGCGCGCCGCGACACCGCTCGCGCAGCGCGCTCAATTGTGCGCGCAACTGCTGCAGTTCGTCGATTCGCATGCTGACGTGTTGCAAATGCGCATCGACCAGCGCATCGATCGCACCACAATCGCGTGCCGGGGCGTCTGCGGCCTGCAACAACACGCGAATCTCGTCATGCGTCATGTCCAGTGCCCGGCAGTTGCGCACGAAGCGCAACCGATCCAAATGCGCTTCGCCATATGCGCGATAATTGGCGCCTGTACGTGCCGGCACCGGCAGCAACCCTTCTTTCTCATAGAAGCGGACCGTTTCGGGCGTGCACCCGGCCCGCTTGGCCAATTCGCCAATTTTCATCGTTGTCCCGTGTTGGTCAGCTTGACCTTGAAGTGGCTTTAAGGTGTGTACTACAGCATAAATCACCTGAGGAAACCAGCATGGCCGACCGCTATTCCGCTAGAGGTACACCAGCGACGTCAGTCGATCTCGAACAAGAGCGCCGTTCGCAAACGCCGTGCCACGTCCATGCCGTCACCCGGGAGCACGACACATGCTGTGCCGGCTCGCACGGCGGCAACCTGCCCCACGCCGATAGTCGCCATACCGATGCCCTTGTGCAGGCAGCATACAGCCCAGGCGCAGCGTCGTCTTCGGCGGCGCATGCACGCGACGACGGCGAGATGGCTGCTACCGACACGGTACGTACGCGGATCCATATCCGACAAATGGATTGCCCGACCGAGGAAACATTGATCCGCTCGAAGCTGCACAAAATCGTTCCCGCCGAACGACTCGAGTTCAACCTGTTGCAACGTGTATTGACCGTCGAGCACCCGTGCGACGCGCTGGACGACATCGTCGCCGCACTCGCCTCACTCGGCTTCACCCCCGAGGTACAACCTCACGATGACACACGCACCGTGCCGCCATCAGAGCCAACGCATACAGCACGGCGCTGGCCGCTCGTGGCGGCCGGCACTGCCGCGCTGGCGGCCGAAGCGGTAACCTGGCTCGGTGCACCCGGCTGGATCACGGCGGCGCTCGCAGCACTCGCCGTGCTCGGCGCCGGCCTGCGCACCTACCACAAAGGCTGGATCGCGATCCGCCACGGCAATTTGAACATCAACGCGTTGATGAGCGTCGCGGTGACCGGCGCCTTCGCGCTAGGCCAATGGCCGGAAGCCGCCATGGTGATGGTGCTGTTTACGATCGCCGAACGCATCGAGGCTGGCTCGCTGGAGCGCGCGCGGCGCGCGATCGAGCGTCTGGTTGCGCTCGCACCCGACAAGGCGACCGTGCAGCAAGCCGATGGCAGTTGGCGCGTCGTGGACGCGCGCACCGTGCCAACCGGTGCGCGGGTGCGCGTGAAGCCAGGCGAGCGGATCGCGCTTGATGGCTGTATCGTGTCCGGCCGCTCAGCGGTCGATCAAGCGTCGATCACCGGCGAGAGCCTGCCCGTGGACAAGCAGGTCGGCGACGCGGTGTATGCTGGGACCCTCAATGCATCGGGTTCTTTTGACTATCGCGTCACCTTCCCCGCCACGCAAAGCACGCTGGCCCGCATTGTACAAGCGGTTGAGCAGGCGCAGGCAGCCAAGGCACCGACCCAGCGTTTTGTCGACCGCTTTGCACGCGTGTACACGCCAATCGTGCTGGCATTGGCGCTGCTGGTCGCGGCCGCGCCGCCGCTGCTTGGCCAAGCCGCGTGGACAGCGTCGGTCTACAAGGCACTGGTGCTGCTGGTGATCGCCTGCCCATGCGCGCTGGTCATCTCCACCCCTGTCACGATTGTCAGCGCGCTGGCAGTCGCCGCCCGCCACGGCATCCTGGTCAAAGGCGGCCGCTATCTGGAGCAAGGGCACCGCCTGGCATGGCTTGCACTGGATAAAACTGGCACCCTGACCGTGGGGCGTCCGCAGCAAACCGATTTTGAGCCGTGTGCGACAGTCGATGCCGCGCGCTGTCATCAATTGGCGACGAGCCTTGCCGCCCGCTCGGACCATCCTGTCTCCGCCGCGATTGTCGCCGCCGGTGCCGCCGGCTCGCAACACTTGGTCGTCGAGGACTTCGGCGCGTTACCCGGGCGTGGCGTGCACGGCACGATCGACGGGGTGCGCTACTGGCTCGGCAACCGCCGCCTGGCTGAAACGCTCGGATGCCGCGATGCAAAGCTTGATGCGAAGCTGGACAGCCTGGAGCGGCAAGGTAAAACGAGCGTGATGCTAATGGACGAACACCACGTGCTCGCCTTGTTCGCGCTCGCCGATACCCTGAAGTCCACCAGTCGCGAGGCCGTGGCGCAATTACATCGGCTTGGCGTGCGCACGCTCATTCTGAGTGGCGATAATCCGCATACCGCGCAGACCATCGCGGCCCAGGCCGGCATCGACGAAGTTCGCGGCAACCAGTTGCCAGACGACAAGCGTCGCGCGATCGAGTCACTGACCGGACCGCGGCATGCGGTAGGCATGGTGGGTGATGGTATCAACGACGCGCCAGCGCTCGCACGCGCCGATATCGGCTTTGCCATGGGTGCATTGGGCGCTGGCGCCGCGATCGAGACCGCCGACGTCGCATTAATGGACGATGACCTGCGCAAGATTGCCGTATTCGTCCGGCTATCGAAGGCCACGCGTCGCATCCTGACGCAAAACATTGTCGTCGCGTTGGGACTTAAGGGCGCATTTCTGGCGCTCACGTTGGCCGGCTACGGTACGATGTGGATGGCCGTATTCGCCGATGTCGGTGCAAGCCTGTTGGTCGTGGGCAATGGGCTCAGGTTGTTGCGTCGCTAGGCGTACTGCAATGCAACTTTATTGACGCGGGGCTGCGATGCAATCCCGCTGCCGCCCTCGCGTTGCTTGACCGGGTGCATAGTGTGGCCGGCCACTGACGGCGATCAGCCGCGCCTACAGTTTACTTGGCACGAACCGGACCTTCTCACGTTACGCTGACCAATTCAACACCGTCTCCTTGTCTAGCATTTCCGATGCTGGTAAAATCCTCTGTTCTCGGAGAGATGGATGAGTGGTTTAAGTCGCACGCCTGGAAAGCGTGTATAGGTTAATAGCCTATCGGGGGTTCGAATCCCCCTCTCTCCGCCACCGATACATAACCGATTGATTAAGGGCGTTTTCAATCGGCTCTCGCCATGGTGCCCCTCAGTTGAGATATCCGCACCATGAGCATGCCTGCTCACGTCGCAAGATCACAGCACCGCGTCTACGACTTCCGCATGCACTACTACACCGAGCACGGTCGCCGCAAGGAGCGGCGCGTGTCCTTGAACACTAAGGATCCGGTGGTTGCGCGTGCCGAAGTCATTGAGTTTGTAAGGCAACTATCATTGGCCTTCCCCTGCTCTACCGGACACATCGGCTAAGCTGATGTCATTTAACGAGCACGACTTGAGCCGGTGGTTCTCTTGCGCGAGTTGCCGCAGATGCTGTGTCTTCGATACATCCTGACCTGCTCCTTCATTAGGGCCGGTGGGCTTCTAGAAAAATTTTGAGTGCGGCTAAGCGGCCATGCGCAGGATGGGCTTCACGACGCCCCCCTTGGTACTGTCTTCAGCGGCCTGATTGATCTGTTCCAGAGGATAGAATTTGGCCAGACGATCGAATGGGAACCGACCCTGCTGATAGAGCCTGATCAACTGCGGAATAAACACCTGAGGTACGCTGTCGCCCTCGACGATACCACGGATGCTGCGCCCGCCCAGCAGCAGGTTGTTGACGCCGAAGCTAGCCCGGGTGCCAAGCTTTGGCGCGCCGACGATACCGAGGGTACCTAGGCTACCCAGCGCCTCGATGCCGGCTTCGAGCACTTCTGGCCTTCCAGTGGATTCGAGTGCGAAATCGGCGCCGCTGCCGGTTATCTCGCGTACTGCCTCGACGATATTGGCCTCTCGGCTGTTCACCGCGTGCGTGGCCCCCAGTTTCTTCGCCAGTGCTAGCCGCGAAGGCACCACATCAATGGCAATGATGGTGGTCGCACCTGCCACGCGCGCGGCCATCACCGCACTCAATCCCACCGCACCGGCGCCATAAGCGGCAAAGCTGCTGCCCGGGCGCACCTTCATCGAATGGATCACCGCGCCTGCGCCGGTCTGGATGCCGCATCCCAGAGGACCAAGCAACTCCAGCGGAGCATCGGTAGGCACTTTGATGGCATTGTGCTCGCGAGCGAGCGCATAGGTGGCAAAAGAGGACTGGGCGAAGAAATGATCGTGTAGTGGTTCGCCCTCGGGTGTCTGCAGCGCGGTATGGCCGTGGGCATCGCTGCCGCCGAAGTTAAGCGGATAGAAATCCTTGCAGTAGGCTTTATGGCCGCTGGCGCAAGGGTGGCAATGACCGCAGGCACCGTAGGTCAGCACCACATGGTCGCCGGCTTTCAAGTCTTTGACGTTCGGGCCAATCTGCTCAACGACCCCCGCGCCTTCATGGCCGAGTACCGCCGGCAGCGGTACGGGATAGTACTGGTCACGCACGATTAGGTCAGTGTGGCACAGGCCAGTGGCGACCACGCGCACCAGAACTTCGTCCCCCTGTGGTCCCCGAATACGCGCCGGCTCGATGGTGAAAGGCTGTTGCGCAGCGCGTGCCACTGCCACCGTGATATCGTGCAATCCTGTCAACGCATTCATGGTATGCCACGTCGGGAGCGAAAAACTGAACTGCGTGAGCATGCGCCATGACCAACTCGCGCACGCGCGTGCCGAGAACTGCCCGAATCAAGATATTCGCGTCGAGTACGATTGCCCTAGTGCTCATGCGGATTTGGCACCGCCCTTACCCTTGCCGGTCGATGCCCGGCGAACTGCCTTAAACTCAGACACCACCTCTTCGACATCCACGCCACGGCCAGTCAGCAGATCATCCAAGATTTCACTCGCCTTTTTCATAGCGGCAAGATGCGCTTCGGCTTGACCATGTGCCGGAATAAAGTACCCTACCGTCTGGCCGTGCCGTGTCACCGCAACGGGCATATTCGCCGCGATGTATTCCGCCAAGTCGGCACGAAACTCGCGGATTCCGACTGTGATCGCTTCCATGGTCATGCTCTTACGCGCTCGTCGAACGCAAAATGTGAATCAATGTGTACACATTTTAATAGATAGCAGCCTGCGTACAAGCACCCACAAGACCGTAGCAATAGGTGGATGAGGGGGTACCTCCGGGATTCGCAAAATATCGTACGCCAGTGGCCCGGAAACCCTTGTTGGACTTGCCTTGGGTGTCAACAGCACGTTAAACATGGCGCTTCCCCACTTTGGGTGAATCTGCAGGTGACAATGACGATCAAAAGCGCCGCGCACATGAAGCGTTGGCAAGCTGGCTGCGTCAAGCGCAGGCCAGCGGTGTACCAGAAATGCAGCGGTTTGCAGCAGGCATTGGCCACGATTACGATGCCGTACACGCTGCACTACTCACGCCCTACAGCAACAGCATCGTCGAAAGCCATATCAATCGGCTCAAGCTCCCCAAGCGCCAAATGTATGGACGCGCCGGCTTTCAGCTGCTTCGTACTCGCGTGTTGAATCGGTGCTGACTTGTGACGTGAAACTTCACACAAAGTGGGGAAGAGCCATTTTTACTTTGCGCGCAGCAATCCGCCGTACTGTGCCGGTCAAGACCTTTACTGACTGGAACGATCCGCGGCCCGGTTATCTGGAATAATGACCCGGATACGTGGTGGCGCCGACGCGGTAAAGGCTGACTTTGCTATGCAGGGTCAGCCTTTACCGCAAAACGATTCGTCGGTGACAATTAGCCGGGGGTAACATCCTCCCATGAGGCAACACGTCACTCCCACTCAATCGTCGCCGGCGGCTTGCCCGAAATATCGTACACAACGCGATTGATACCCCGCACCTCATTAATGATGCGATTCGACACGCGCCCAAGCAATTCATACGGCAAATGTGCCCAATGCGCGGTCATGAAATCGTGCGTCTGCACCGCGCGTAACGCGACGACATAGTCATACGTGCGGCCATCGCCCATTACACCGACGCTGCGCACCGGCAGAAAGACCGCAAACGCTTGGCTGGTCAACTCATACCACGACTTGCCGCTATCCGGATCAATCGTCGTGCGCAACGTTTCGATGAAGATCGCATCGGCTTTGCGCAGCAGATCGGCGAATTCGCGCTTGACCTCGCCCAGGATCCGCACACCCAGCCCTGGCCCGGGGAATGGGTGTCGATACACCATCGACGACGGCAAGCCGAGCTTGACGCCAAGCTCGCGCACCTCATCCTTGAACAACTCGCGCAGCGGCTCGAGCAGTTTCAAATTCAGCGTTTCCGGTAATCCGCCCACGTTGTGGTGACTCTTGATCGTATGCGTACCCTTCTTGCCTTTGCCAGCCGACTCGATCACATCCGGATAGATCGTGCCTTGCGCGAGCCATTTCGCGTCGGTCAGCTTGCGGGCCTCGTTCTGGAACACCTCGACGAATTCCGCCCCGATGATCTTGCGCTTGTGCTCCGGATCCGTCACGCCGGCCAGCTTGCTCATGAATGCGTCGCTGGCGTCGACGTGGATCACCTTGACTCCGAGATGCCGTCCGAACGTCTCCATGACCTGCTCCGCTTCGTTGAGCCGCAGCAAGCCGTGGTCGACAAACACGCAAGTCAATTGATCACCGATCGCACGGTGCAGCAGTGCCGCCGCAACCGACGAATCAACGCCGCCAGACAATCCAAGGATCACCCGCTCGTTACCGACCTGCGCACGGATCTGCTCTACCGCCTCGGCGATATAGTGCCCCATTTCCCAATCCGGCGTCGCCCCGCACAACTCGAGCACGAACCGGTTCAGCATGTCACGGCCCTTGATCGTATGCGTGACCTCCGGATGCCACTGCAACCCGTAGAACCGGCGATCCTCATCGGCCATCGCCGCAATCGGGCATGACTCGGTCGACGCCATGAGCTTGAAGCCGGGCGGCATCTCAACCACCTTGTCACCGTGGCTCATCCAGACCTTCAGCATGCCATGGCCTTCCGGCGTCGTGAAATCCTCGATCGCCTCCAGCAGCTTCGTATGGTTGCGCGCACGTACCTCGGCGTAGCCGAACTCGCGCACGTGGCCGAGTTCGACCTTGCCGCCGAGTTGCAGCGCCATCGCCTGCATGCCGTAACAAATGCCCAGTACCGGCACGCCTAGATCAAACACGGCCTGCGGCACGCGAGGCGTATTCGTGTCGGTGACCGAGTTTGGACCGCCGGACAAAATCACGCCCTTCGGCTTGAATTCGCGCACGAATGCGTCATCGACATCGTATGGATGCACCTCAGAGTAGACATGCGCCTCGCGCACACGGCGCGCGATCAACTGCGTGACCTGGGAGCCAAAGTCGAGAATCAGGATCTTGTCATGCATGGCAATGAGTCAATCTTAATAGAATGAAAACGGGACGAGCCGCGCTGTGCGCGGAGCCGACGACAGCACGGCGCGCAATACGGCAGGAGGCGTGTTCCAGGCAGGTATCGAGGCGCCGTTCAACCCCGATCCGTGTCATTGTCGCCGCGCACGAACGGCTCGCGACGTTCGTCAGCCCCAGGGCCGCCCTCGGGTATCGACGCGTTGGATGGCGATGTGTTGGGTGCCGATGCACTGGGCCGCGTCGTTGCCGGCACCGCCGGTGCCTGGCCGGCTGATTGCGCCGGACTGGTCGGCATGTCTACGGCCTGAGCCAGTGTCATCGTCGCCGTCGCAGTGGCACGTTCGCGCGCACGCGCCGCGGAGGCCGCACCTTGCGCAGCCGCCCGGTCACGCCGCCGTACCGCGGCGGCCAACCGGACGTTGATCAGCCCATACAGCAGCAACGCGACACCCACCAGCGGTCCGATCCAAAGGCCAAGGCCGACCAGCGACGGCGAGCGCACGGCGACCAGCCAGACGAGCATCAGCACGCCGCAGGCCCACAGCGCATGGCCACTGGCGCCAGCAACTGGCGCAGTCAGCGCGCCATGAATCGCCGCGCGCAATTGCAATCCAGCCAGTGCTAACAGCACGATGCCGAATAACTGTCCCACCATCGCCGGCGACACTTGTACCAACTGCAGCGTGTCGTACAGCGACCGCCATGGGGTTGCGATCATCAACAGACCGAACGCCGCCGTCACCAGCGCATCGACGATCAGTACTGCGCGCAACAGGGCTTTCATGCGTGCGCTCACTCGACGTGGTAGTTCGGCGCTTCCTTCGTGATCTGCACGTCATGCACGTGCGACTCGCGGACGCCGGCCGCCGTGATTTCAACAAATGCGGCTTTCTCGTGCAACTCCTCGATCGTGCGGCAACCACAGTAGCCCATGCTCGCGCGCACCCCGCCGATCAATTGGAACAGGATCGCGTTGACGCCACCCTTATACGCGACGCGGCCTTCAATCCCTTCCGGCACCAGCTTGTCGACGTTGGCCGAATTGTCTTCCTGAAAGTAGCGGTCCGCCGCGCCATCTTTCATAGCGCCAACTGAACCCATGCCGCGATACGATTTATATTGGCGTCCCTGGAACAGAAACACGTCGCCGGGTGATTCCTCGGTGCCGGCCAGCATGCTGCCCATCATCACCGCGTCGGCGCCCGCGGCCAACGCCTTCGATACATCCCCGGAGTAGCGCACACCACCGTCGGCGACCACCGGCACGCCGCTGCCCCGCAGCGCGTCAGCCACGTTCGCGATCGCGGTGATCTGCGGCACGCCGACACCCGCGACGATCCGCGTGGTGCAGATCGAACCCGGGCCGATGCCAACCTTCACGCCGTCAGCGCCATGCTCGACCAGCGCCTTGGCCGCTTCGGCCGTCGCAATATTGCCGCCAATCACATCGATATGCGGAAAATGCTGCTTGACCCAGCGCACCCGTTCCAGCACGCCTTGGCTGTGCCCGTGCGCGGTGTCAACGACGATCACGTCGACACCCGCCGCCGCTAGCGCCTCGACGCGCGCCACGTTCTCCGGACCGACGCCGACGGCAGCACCGACCCGCAACTTGCCGTGCTCGTCTTTGCAGGCATCTGGGTGCTCGGTCGCCTTCGTGATGTCCTTAACCGTCATCAATCCGCGCAGCTCGAACGCCTCGTTGACGACCAGCACACGCTCCAGGCGGTGGCGGTGCATTAGCGCCTTGGCTTGCGCGAGCGACGTCCCCTCGCTGACCGTGACCAGCCGCTCACGCGGCGTCATGATCGCGCGCACCGGCTCATCCAGCCGCTCCTCGAAGCGCAGGTCGCGGTTCGTCACGATGCCGATGAGTTTTGCGCCATCGACGACCGGGAAGCCGGAAATGCCATGCTGGCGCGACAGCGCAATCACGTCGTGCACCTTCATATCGGGCGGCACGGTAATCGGATCGCGCAACACACCGGATTCGAACCGCTTGACCTTCGCGACTTCACGCGCCTGTTCGGCCGGCGTCAGGTTCTTGTGCACGATGCCGATTCCACCCTGCTGCGCCATCGCAATCGCAAGCCGTCCTTCGGTAACCGTGTCCATCGCCGCCGAAATCAGCGGCATGTTCAGCGAGATATGGCGAGTCAGGCGGGTTTTGAGACTGGTGTCACGCGGCAGTACGTTCGAGTACGCCGGCACGAGGAGCACGTCATCGAATGTGAGTGCTTTTTGGATCAGACGCATGGCAAATCCTATAGGCGCAAAATCGGATTATACCGATAGTTTCCCGGATTTTCACTGTCTGAACAGCCAGTTACACCTATGTCCCCGTTTTATGGTCCGGGCCGATGTGAGCATTGCGCCGATTGCCGGATTCGACAAGCACGACAAATCGACCCCGTGCTATGCTGCGCGCCTTGGATTGCCGCCGCGTCCGTCGCCTCGCGCCCATCGCCTCATGCCCGACGCCTCGCACGTGCCGCCGGATTGCGGCGCGGCAAACGTGCGCAACCGGGCGCAGCACAGCCAATGATGACAGGGAGTCGGCAATGCGACGTGGGGTGATGTACGGCCTGCTAGCGGGTGCGGTGTGGGGCTTTGTCTTTCTCGGCCCGCGCCTGCTGCCGGACTTCTCGCCGTTGTTGCTGGCCGCCGGACGCTATCTGTTGTACGGCCTAGTGTCGGTCACCGTCGCGCTGCCCAACGCGCGCCGGCTGCTATCCAAGCTCACGCGCGCGGATCTCGTGGTACTCATCTGGCTCGCACTCGCAGGCAACCTCGTCTATTACATCCTGGTCGCCGCAGCGGTACAGTGGGTCGGCGTCGCGCCCTCGTCGCTGATCGTCGGCGTGCTGCCGCTGACCGTCACGCTGGCCGGACGCGCCGATCATGACGCGGTTCCACTGCGGCGGCTTGCGCTTGCACTGCTGATGATTGCCGCCGGCATCGCCTGCATCAACATCGACGTCTTCACGGCAGCGGCCGCCACGCACGGCACGATCGCAAGCCGAATCGCCGGTGTGCTGTGCGCAGCGGGTGCCCTGGCGGCGTGGACCGGGTTCGCCGTCGCCAATGCGCGCTATCTGCGCAAGTCAGGACATTTCGACAGCAACGAATGGTCGATTGCATCGGGCATTGTCACCGGCGTGCTCGGCGCGCTGCTATGGGCCGGGCTGCTGCTGATGCCGAGCAGCGCAGTCGGGTGGCCAGCGCTCGATGCCGGACGCTGGCAACTGTTCTGGGCGCTCAACTTAGCCATCGCCATCGGCTGTTCGTGGTGGGGCAATGCGTTGTGGAACGCTGCGGCGAAACGCGTGCCATTGACGCTATCGGGCCAGTTGATCGTGTTTGAGACACTGTTCGCGCTCGTGTACGGGTTCATCTACGCGCAGCGCTGGCCGCGCGCGCTCGAATGGGGCGCGATCGTGCTGCTCGTTGCGGGCGTGAGCTGGTCAGTGCGCCAGCACGCGAGCCAGCCGTCGCGCCCGGGCCGGTCGCGGCACGCGATTGAAGAGGACGCGCACATCTCGACGCACTGACGTGCCGACCGCCGCTGAAGGGGCGCATCATACGCGGTCCACTTCAGCGGGCGTCTTTCGCGCGCCATTTGCGTCCTTCAAGCGAGCCGCTGTTACGAGCTTTGTCGACCCGGCGCTGGCGCGCGAGCTTCGGATCGACGGTCAACGGACGATAAATTTCGACGCGGTCACCATTTTCGAGCACCGAGTCCAGCGCGCGGATGCGTCCGAACACGCCGACGCGCTGCTGCGCCAGGTCGATTTGCGGATGCATCGCGACGATCCCGCTGGCCTCGATGGCCTCACGCAGCGTCGCGCCGCTCGGCAGTCGCAAGTCAACGAGCGTTTGGGTGTCGGGCAGCGCATAGCACACTTGCACCTCGATCATGGCCCTGGCGCCGCCCAGCGCCGCTGGATCAACGCTTGCCATAGCGCTCCCCTGCCCGCTTGACGAACGATTCGACGAACGTGTTCGCGATGTGATTGAACACCGGTCCGATCAGTTTCTCCAAAATGATGCTGGAAAACTCATAGTGCAACGCAAACTCGACCTTGCACGCATCGTCCCGCAGCGGGATGAAGTTCCAATAGCCGGTGAACCGCTTGAAAGGCCCTTCAGTGAACTCCATATCGATCCGTTCCGGGCGCCGTTGCTTGTTATGTGTGGCGAAATGCTGATGAATCCCCTTGAAGCGGATGTCGATCCGTGCTTCCATGCTTGTCTCGTCCTGGTGCCGGATCTCGACGCCACCGCACCAAGGCAGAAAGTTGGGGTAGTCGGCGACATCAGTCACAAGGTCGAACATGCGTTCGGCGGAATAGCGAATCAGGACGGTTTTTTGGACGTCTGCCATAAAAGGGCATCGAGGAGGCGCTTGGCGCCACGCGCGTCGCGGCGAGCCGGAGCACGCGCGGACGCGACGCGGCCTTCGGCGCCGGGTCGCTTTGCTAAAATCGTAATTTTATCCGAGTTGGTCAAAACCCATTCATGAGCATCATCGACAACAAGAAAGCATTCTTCGATTACTTCATCGAGGAACGCTACGAGGCGGGGCTCGTGCTTGAGGGCTGGGAGGTCAAGGCACTGCGCGCCGGGCGCGGCCAGATCAAGGAAGGCTACGTGGTGATCCGCAACGGCGAACTGTTCCTGATCGGCACACACATCAGCCCATTGCAGACCGCCTCGACGCACGTGCACGCGGATCCTGTTCGCACCCGCAAGTTGCTGCTCAACGCCGATGAGATCCGCAAGCTGATCGGCAAGGTCGAGCAGCGCGGCTATACGTTGGTGCCGCTGAACTTCCACTACAAGAATGGACGGGTGAAGTGCGAAATCGGCCTAGCCCGGGGCAAGAAGCTGCACGATAAGCGCGAGACCGAAAAGAAGCGCGACTGGCAACGCGAGAAGGCGCAGCTGCTGAAAAACACCACGCGCTAGCGGCGTGCGGCGCGACGCCGCCCCCTTCTACTTCTGGTCTCGCCAGCAGTGTCACGATCGTGAGCACGTAGCGGAGTGCCGGACCGTCGGAGTGGTGGCTGTCACACATTCAGAACAGCCTTTAGCCCGCCCCAATCTCGCTCGTAAGCGTTGGCCCTTCTGACGTGTCAAGCCTAGAGTATGTTAGGCATTTTTGGCCTGCGTTGTTACTCTGTCGGGATGACAGAACGCAAGCCTTACCCGACGGATGTATCGAACGAGGCATGGAGCTTTGCCGCTCCCTACCTGACTTTAATGAATGAAGCTGCACCGCAGCGTCGATATGAGCTGCGCGAAATGTTCAACGTGCTGCGCTGGATGGCGCGAACGGGTGCCTCGTGGCGTATGCTTCTAACCCACTTCCCGCCTTGGGAACGGGTCTAGCAGCAAACGCAGCGTTGGCTGAAAGCGGGTTGCTTCAAAGCTATGATCCATGATTTGCGCTCAGTGCTGTCCCGCCGCTGGGTGCTCGAGCGCAGCTTCGGCTACCTCAACCGGTTCAGGCGACTAGCTCGTAACTACGAGCGCTTGCCCGAAACCCTAGCCGGCCTGCATTTCGTCGTCTCCGCTAGGCTCATGCTCGTTCATGCTGTCCCATTAAGGGCCTAACACGCTCTAGGCGCAGGTTCAGTGCGCCGTCGTCCCTTATGGAAGCTCGCGCTGTGGAGCAGCCGGTACACGGGCGCGCAGTTACCCTGGAGCCGATTTTGGCATTGCCGCCTGATTCTTAACGGCGCCACTATTTGATCACGCGTAGCAGCCGGCGGGAAAGAAGTGTTCTCATGTCGCGGCGAATGTCACTACAGTCAACAAGCTCTTCAGGGATAACGCCGCTTTGGGGGAAAATTAAAATGTCTCGAACAGAATACTTGATTGGTTGATCAGTCTCTTGCCCAGTTGATCGGCCAAAGTTTTTAATGATGTAGCGACGAGGCTCCTTTAAGTCCTCTTTGACGCCTTCAAGAAAAACAACTTTCACCCGCGGTCTTCCTTGTCTAGGTCGGCAAAGACGTCATCCGCATCGCGGAAGCGGCCTTGAGAAATTTCCTGGTTACCCATGACAAGAATTTTGAGAAGGGCAAGGGTATCTTCCTGCTGCTCGTAAGAGCGAACGTCCATGACCACAAGCTTGGCTTCCCCGGGCCTCCCCATTTTGAGTGATCAGCATTGGCTCCCGGGACTCAAAAATATTCTTAATGATGTCGGCTGCGTGGCGTTTAAGGTAGCTTACTGACTGGCGACAAGACTAAATATAGATCAAATTCGGTCCTTCATACAGTTCGTTGGGCAGCTGCCCTAGAAAACGGCAGCGCAGCAAGCGTACTACGCGCGCTGCCGCTGGCAGACAACGCTTTTCTACCTGCAAAGCCTGCGCATTGCCGAGGTCGCCAGCCAAAGCCACGCCGCTGGTCATGCCCTTCCGAGGCCCGCGCCGCTGCCTGTCGCGCTCAGCCCTGCATGACGCAATCAAACGTGTTTTCAGTAGCGCCGCATCGTAGCTGTGCGCGCGGGCCTGAGTGAACTGCGGGGAGAACAAACGAGGTCGCTTGGTCATCAGACACCGCTTCATGGCGAATATTCTCGCCTAAATCAGTATCCGGGTTCATTAGACCACTACATACCGCTCGCCGCGCGCGTTCCGACGCAGGACAGATTCATCAACCATCTTCTCATCCCGAGTCACCAACGGTACAGCCAGCTTTCGCGCAGTCGCTACGATCATGCGATCGGCCGGGTCCTTATGAAACTCGCCCGGCAGATCTATCGACTTCAAGCCACTCTCAACATCTACAGGCACAAAGCGAACGGCGTCGATCGCGGAGACGGTCGTGAGCCAACTGGCGACGTCCATCGACAGCACCAGCTTTTCGCGCTCAACGAGCATCGCAATTTCCCAAGCGGAGATCGCAGACACAATGATCTGCCCGCCATCCAGCTCCCGCTCCCGCTCTATAGCCGCCTTGGCCTTCTTACTCAGGGCGTCGTCACCGTTTACCCACCAGACCAGCGCGTGCGTATCGAGGACGATCACCGGGCCGCATCCCACTCAACGTCAAACGGTGTTGTGTGATTTGCAAGAAGCAGGCATACCGAGGCGTGAAACCTGTAAATTCTGACGAGGCCCGTCAA
This sequence comes from Mycetohabitans sp. B46, assembly GCF_037389205.1. Lineage (NCBI taxonomy): Bacteria > Pseudomonadati > Pseudomonadota > Betaproteobacteria > Burkholderiales > Burkholderiaceae > Mycetohabitans > Mycetohabitans sp. B46. The sequence goes on along the minus strand of NZ_JADBGL010000004.1, from coordinate 109,826 downwards.
CCCTTGACTAGGACGCTCCCGGGGAGGCCATGGCCAAAGGACTGGAAAAGCCGGATTAGCTAAACGTTGCACTTGACTCTTGAGACCGCCCTACCTCTGGCCTCATCCTGTATGCGCGCTACATCGGACATTCTGGTCCGATGGATAGGCTCCCTCTAATGATCGGTTACGTTCAACAACCCGTCGGCTCTACGGGCATACCTCAGTTCAGCCCCTCCAATAGACGTTGATCTTACAGCGATGAACCATGTCCACTTATGCCCCTTTCAACCGAGCGCTTTCTAAAATCACGCCATCTTCTAGGTAGCGCCATAATGCAATCACTAGCCGCCTGGCAAGCGCGACAAGCGCAATGCGCCGCGCGCGGCGATTCGCTTCGGCGCCCTGGTCCAATTGCTGACCCATCGGGTCACCAATATCGCGCAGCTGTTTGCGCATAGGCGATCGACATGCTAAGGATGCTGCCTCCCCTGCCTCAGTTCGTCGCGGATTTCTCGAAGCAGCAGGATATTCTCCGGCGGCGGGGCCGGGGTTGATGTTTCATCGGCCATGTGCGTATCTAGCCGACGTAATTCATTCACCATCTTCACCAGCAGAAATACGATCACTGCCAGGATTAAAAAATTCAGCACGACCGTAATGAACGCTCCATAGCCGAACACTGCTACGCCGGCCTCTTGTAAATCCTTGTACGAATCGGGATTGTCCTTGAACGTCGCCGGAATATGTCCGATACGGATAAATTTGTTCGAAAAATCGAGTCCGTCCGTCACCACACCGATGACGGGCATGATCAAATCCTTGACTATCGAATTCACGATCCTCGAAAACGCACTCCCGATGATCACGCCGACTGCCAAGTCCATGACATTGCCCCTAATCGCAAACTGTTTAAATTCTTGAATGATGTGGGTCATTTTGCGCTCCAAAGTGACTTTTGAAGACCCTAAGCGATTCTCATGCCTGACGTCTAGCAGGGCTCTGCGCTACGTAAAATGGATGAGGTTTGCCATAGCCGCGGATAAAGCACGTTGGCGGTAGCCCTATTGCGCTTTGCGACGCATCAGCTCATTATTAGGCACCAGTACGTTGAACCGCGTGCCGCGTTTTAGCCACCCGTAAGCTTCACCGCCCAAACGCTGTCGCATTCCATTCATGTCACCTTGATCCAGTGTCATGCGCCTACTCACCCACGCGGCATTGAGCCGCCCTGTCCGTCCATTGAACTTCCTGCCCACCATAATGATTGTGGTATTGCCTGTTGCCGCTTGCGCCGCGGCGACGACGGCATTCGGTGCATCGGCAACAGTTGAGACGAGCAGCGCGGTCGCGCTCACGCCGGAGCAGGCATGTATTGCATTGCAGGCACTGAACGATCCGAGGCGCCGTGCGCAGTTCGAGGACACGCTGCGCGCGATTGCGGCAGCAGGCGCGCTTGCATCCCCTTCTGGCGCGCCCCCGAGCGTGCCGGCGGTGGCCAGCAGCCCGCTAGACGTGCAAACTCGGGCGCTGGAAGCGAACGGGCTGGCCACACAGTTATCACGGCATATCGCGCGTTCCACCGCCACCTTTATGCAACGCGTACGGTACTCGATATCAGCACTGCTCGACTTTCCGTCTGTGCGACAGTGGTGGACATGGCGTCTGTCGACGCAGGAAGGCCGACATTCGCTGCTCGTGCTGCTACAGCTGCTAGTTGTCTCATTGTTGCCATCCCTTCTAGTGGAATGGCTAACGCGGCGAGCGCTGCGGCGGGTTCGCGGCGCGCTGGCAGTCCGCTGCGATCAGTCAGCCGAGCTGGCCAGTGACGCGGCGCCTCACGGCAGATCAAGCGGTAGGAGTGCTGCATGCACGTCGGCGTTGCATGCCGCACATCATTGGAGTCGGTTGCAGGCACTGCCCTGCGCACTGATCCATTCGCTGCTTGCCATGGTGCCATTGCTGGCATTCGCGCTATGCGCGTCCGCATTGCTGTCAACGTTTGGAGATACAGAGGCCCCCGTGGCACATGCAGTCGGCGTGATTGCCGATGCCTACGTGATCGTTCGGGTGACGTTGCTCGCTTGCGCGTTCTTCTCCTCACCCGATGTGCCACGCTTGCGGCTGCTGCCGCTGCGGGACCGGTGGGTGTTATTCGCGCAGCGCTGGATAGCCTGCATCGCAATCATTGCCGGCGGCGCAGGCGCCCTGGCGAGCGCATGTGCGCAGTTGGGTATGACCGAGGACGCACATTTGGCACTAATCAAGCTAGTGGCACTGGTCGCGCATTCAATGGCTGCGATCGCGGTCCTGCAATGCCGTGTACCGATCTCACGCGCGATTCGTGACTATTTCACGAAGTGGTCGACGCTGATGTACTTCGGTCATTGGCTGGCCGACATCTGGGCCGGCTCCACTGCATTTGTGATCATGGCGCTATGGCTGATCTGGGCGATGGACGTGTACCAAGGCTATGAGATGGTGCTGCACTTGGGCGGGCTGTCGCTCGGGGTACTGCTTGTTGCACGCATTGTCGCGATCGTCTTATTCGGCGCGCTCGGCCGTGCGTTCAACAATGGCCTGAACGACGCCTCTGCCAGCATCGGCTATCAACGCGCATACCGCTATTATCCACTGTTGTGCAAGCTGGTATCACTAGTGATCGGTGGCGCCACGTTGTTCACGCTGCTGTCGATCTGGGGCGTGCACCTCGGCACGTTTTTCGTTGACCACCCGATCGGACACCGACTCGGCTCGGCATTGGCGACGATCGTAGTCGCGGCGCTGGTCGCGGTGCTAACCTGGGGGACGTCGAAGGTCGGCGTCGAACGCTGGCTTAAACAATGGACCGCCGCGGGAGACAAGGTCCGCGTCGCGCGATTGCGTACGCTGCTACCAATCTTGCGCACCACGTTATTCACTGCAATCCTGATGATCGTCGGGCTCACCGCGCTTAGCCAACTCGGTGTGGACATTGGTCCGCTACTGGCCGGTGCCAGCATTTTTGGCGTCACGCTTGGATTCGGCTCGCAAAAGCTCGTGCAGGACTTTATCACCGGAATTTTTGTGCAGCTAACAGAAAACGCGATGCAGGTAGGCGACTGGGTCACGGTTGCTGGCGTATCAGGCTCGGTCGAGCACCTGTCGATACGCACGGTGCGCCTGCGCGGTAGCGACGGGTCGTTGTACACTGTGCCATTCAGCTCTATCACCACAATCAACAACAGCAGCCGCGGCATCGGTAACGCGGCAATAAAGGCGGTGATCGCTGCTGGCGCCGACGTGCAATATGCCATCCAGACGTTAATCGACATTGGGGCCGAGTTGCGCCGCGACGACAAGTTCAAAGATGGCATCCTGTCCGACTTTAGCTTCTGGGGCGTCGATCAGATCAACGGCGCAAGCGTCACGCTGATCGGCCAGATCACGTGCCGCGATACGCACCGCTGGCCGGTCCAGCGCGAGTTCAACCGACGCATCCTCGAGCGCTTCACCGAGCACGGCATCGAGTTGGCCAATCCGCAACGCAGCTTCATAAGCGATACACGCGAGCGTGATAGCCAGCAAGGCGCGCAGTACGCTGCTCCGACGTGCGATGTCACGCTGCAGCCTACGCACAGCGCCACGCATCACGCGCTTTCTCAAGCGCGACCTGGGCTAGGAAATTAACCTTTACGAAATAGAACCACCTTCATCCTTTGTATGAGAAAGCGATGGCTTGGGAAACATTGTTTGACGAGCACCTGGAGCATCTATGCACCGCGCTGGGGCACAGTGATCGCCGCGTTGGGCTGACTGGCTATTGCAAGGGATTAGAGCCGTCGCTCAGGCGCAAGAGCGTCGAGCCGCTGGCGGCGCACCCGGAGCCGGATCGCGTCGGTGCGCGACACCAATCGCTGCATCACTTTGTGTCAAAGTCAGCATGGTCTGACGCTGCGCTACTCGAATAGGTTCGCCGCTGGGTGCTACCGCATATGGACCCGGCAAAGAGCGTGTATTGATAGGCAAATGATTATTAACTGCATAATCAGTATGCTGCGACCCGAGGTCCCGGGCAACGGGCTCCTATCCATGGCCACCGAAGCAAGTTCTGTTGCAGCAGCCCGGCGCGACGATGTAACCGCCCGGTGTCGTTGGATAGATCCGGCACCGACGAAGCAGAAAGCCGTTGGTGGTGGCCGCTTCGCCGTTACAGTTTCGCTCGATGTCAAACTTGCCGCCATTAAGCAACATCAGGTGTTTGTTCATCGGGAAATCAGTTGGCTGTTGCATGCTCCCCGAACCTTTCTATCACCTCTACGGATCGCTGGTTTCTGCCAAGTTGACAGAGTCAGATCTGTGTGCGGACACATGGGTTTGTTTATACCAAAGATTGGCATAAACACCCTGCTGCGGCAGCAAACTACGATGCGTGCCAGTTTCCACGACCGCCCCCCCCTGCATAACCAAGATGAGGTCCGCATGCTGAATCGCGGCGAGCCGGCGGGCAATCACGAGCCGTGTGGTGTGGCGATAACGCTCATAGAGATGCTTGAAGATATCGGCCTCGGTGCGCGCATCGAGTGCGGCAGTCGGTTCGTCCAGCAACAGTCAGGGGCTATTGCGCAATAAGGCGCGAACCAGCCTCACACGTTGTCGTTCACCACCCGACAATTTGTTACTTCGCTCGCCAATCGACGTATCCAGGCCCTGGCTTACCGCAGCGATGATCGGTGTTAACGTGCAGGTCTGAATGACACCGACACCACAGGCCGCAAGTCCCCCCAACACGATGAACATGACTGCGGCGGTCGTACGCACAGCGGTTACCGGCAGCCGATGTGCAAGACATTTACCAAGAAAAATAACTGGCATGTTCGCACACATCATACCTAGCGTGGTGCCGATAATGACGCTAGGCAGATCGTGGAACCGGGCGGCCAATGCCACAGTTGCGATTTGAGTCTTATCGCCCATTTCTGCGAAAAAAAACGTCAGCAATGTAGTGCCGAAGATTCCAAGCTTCGTATGCGTAGGCTGCACCTGTTGCGTGCGCAGCTTGCCAGGAACCAGTACCCATACGCCCATCGCGATGAATGACAGTGCGAGTGCCCAGCGCATTGCCGACGGAGTGAGCACTGATAGCAGCCATTGGCCGAGCGCGCTCGCTCCAGTATGGTTCACCAGGGTGGCAGCCAGCATGCCAAACACAATTGGCCAAGGTTGGCGATAGCGTGCGGCGAGCGCGAAAGACAGCAGTTGCGTTTTATCACCGATTTCGGCAAGGGCAACGCTGCTAGCGCAAACGAGCAAAGCTTCGATCATGAACAATGTTATCCTAAATTGTCGATGCGCGAGCGGTGAGCCACGTGCTGCCCGGTATGTTAGCCAATTAGTTATTGTGACGGAATTGATGCGTTTGACTACTTGTCGAAGATGTGATGCAAAATAATACTGCGTACTGATTCGGCCTTCACGGGCTCGGCGGGCAACTTATCGGCATGTGAACTGATGAGAACTGGGCCTTGTTCAATATCGTCGGTTGGGCGCCCGTGAGAGCCCTTTACCAGCAGCGGGTTCAATGGAATCACATCAAGCAGGCTACGCATGCCCAATTGCCGTTTAAAAAGTTTCCAACCAATTTGCAAGCGAGGAAGGACCCGCTCGGGGTCGATGAATAACTCTAGTGGGTCATAGCCCGGTTTGCGATGAATATCCACTGTGCGCGCAAAATCAGGCGCACGCGCGTCATCGAGCCAATAATAGTAGCTGAACCAACGATCAGCCTGGCTGATGGCCACCAGTTCACCAGCACGTGGATGATCCAGTCCTATGCGATGCTGGCCTGCCCTGTCCAATACCGTTCCGACGCCGTCCAAGCGCTGCAACAGCGCCTTGACTTCATCGATTAGCGCGTTATGCCGGATATAGACATGGGCGACTTGATGATCAGCCAGCGCAAACGCCGCAGACGCGCCGCAATCGAGCTTCTCTTCCCCTTGTTCATCACGTACCGCCAGCCAGCCGGCCTGACGCAATGCACGATTAATTGGAATATCGCCCGATACCGGCGTGATTCCGTATTCCGACAAAGCGATGACGTGCATGCCGTGGTTGTCCGCGTACGCGATGAGCTCACCGCACAGCGCATCCACCGCAGCGACTTCTCGAGCAATAGCCGGATGAGTTGGCCCAAGCTTTTGCAAGCAGTAGTCCAAATGTGGCAGGTACACCAGCGTCAATGTGGGCTGCCGGGTGTCACACACGTACAGCGCGCAGTCCGTGATCCACCGGCTTGACGCAAGGCCAGCCGCTGGCCCCCAAAATTGGAATAGCGGGAATTCGCCCAATTGCCATAGCAATTCCGAATGCAAGGCGGCCGGTTGCGTATAGAAGTCGGGGATCTTGCGGCCATCTGCCTTATAAATCGGCCGTGGCGTGACGCTCCAATCCACATCCGCATACATATTGAACCACCAAAATAGCTGCGCACAACTGAAGTCTGGATTGCGCGCTTTGGCTTCGTGCCAAACCTTGTCTCCTTCGATGAGTCCATTGTTTTGCTTCCAGAACAGCGGTTCGGCCAATTCCCGTGAATACCAACCGTTAGCGACGCAGCCATGCTGTTGCGGCAAGCGTCCGGTCAGTAGTGTGGCTTGGACCGGGCAGGTCAAGGCCGGTGTCACAGTGATTAAAGGGCGCATTGCGCCGCGCTTGGCCAAAGCGGATAAGTGAGGCGCATGGTTTAGTAGCTGGCTGCTTAGCCCCACCACATTCAGGACGATCACGCGTTGCATAGCAGCACCTTGCTTAAGTTAGCGTATCAATGGCTGGGTGACTTGCTGACGACGATCACGAGATCGCCCGACTGCACCGATTCTCGACATCGGTTACTCAATGGTGGTGACGTGCGGAGTTTGTCCGCGTAGCACTGAATTGCCCTCCCAGTTGTGGCGCTGATCGATCAGCAGCGGCGCTTCAGCCTCCGCGATATCAAGCCGTGCGCTTTGTGCGAAAAAAGCAAGCGGATTGTGCCAAACGATCGTTTCGATTTCATGCTCGGCGATGCCCGCATCACGCATGGCCGATGCAGTTTTAGGCACTTTCAACGGATCGCTAACGCCCCAGTCCGCTGCGCTATTCATGATGATGCGCTCACTGCCATACTGCTTAACCAGCGCGACCATACGCGCCTCATCCATCTTGGTGTGCGGGTAAATTGAATGTCCGGCCCAGCAACCTGAGTCGAGCACCAGCGGTAGTGTTTCTTCCGTGTTGTGATCAATCAATACCCGCTCTTGGGCAATGCCGCTTTCGCGAATGAGCGCGAGAGTGCGAATGGTGCCAGCTCTTTTATTTCGATGAGGCGTATGCACCAGCACAGGCAGGTCATGTTCGATTGCCAACTCAATTTGACGAGCAAAATAATGGGCTTCGGCCGGTGTTTCATCGTCGAATCCGACTTCGCCCACTGCCACCACGCCATCTTTATCAAGATAGCGCTCAAGCAACGCGATTACGCCATCGGCAATATCCGGATTATTGGTTTCTTTAGGGTTCAAACCCAGCGTGCAAAAGTGGCGGATTCCAAACTGGCCGGCCCGAAAACGTTCCCAGCCCAATAAAGATAAGAAATAGTCTTCAAACGTGCCGACATGCGTGCGCGGCTGCCCCATCCAGAAAGCCGGCTCTACCACGACCGTAATTCCTGCGTTGCTCATCGCCTGGTAATCGTCCGTGGTGCGTGAGGTCATATGGATATGGGGGTCAAACATTTTCATGTTCAATACCTCGCAGAAGAAAGTTAAGGTCGTCAGAAATCTGACGTTTTGCTGCGCGCCGTTCACTGGCGTAATCGGCAACCATGCGTTTTAGTGTGGGAGTGAGTCTTTTATTGAGTCCAGCAATGCGGCGAATTGACGTGCCGGTAAAGAGAGCCTTCAAGACAAGTTGATTAAAATTCAAATCGCAGAGGAAACGTTCGGGATACGCATTGTCGCAAGCGATCGCTTCAAAGACAATCGCTACATTGCTACGGCAACCCTCCGCGGCAATCGATACCCATCGCTGCGGTTCGGGCAATAAGATTAAACTGCGCAGTATTGCCTGCTGTTCAGTATTATCGCCACGTCGATAGAGACGCGTGACAAATCTGGGATATTCAGCACTGGGCCGCAACGACAAGGTATGTAAGAGGATCAGCGCTCGGCCAAAATCACCTATACTCCATTGCTGCGGCGCAATGACGCCGGCTCCGCGCAATGTATCAAGCGTCTTAGCGGGTAACGACGGCAGACCCGCAAGTCGGCGCTGTGCTATTGCGAAATGATGCTCGACACTGTGCTCGAGATCATCACTGCATGAGGCAGGCCTTGTGATGATCTGTTGACAGCGAGCCAGCCAATTTTTTGCACGATCTGCCTTATCCTCCGCAGAGCAGGCTTCGGTGACTTGGAGTAAACCCGCATAAAGCGTATTCACGATTGTCATAACCAAATTTAATATTAGGTTGGCGATAAGGCTAACTGAGCATAGATTGATTGGAACTTAGTTGCCTGCAATACGCCGCTGCCATAAAACTGTCAGCAAAAAAGCGACCGTGCTTGCCGCTGCCCAGCTTGGCGCGCCATGAATCGCAATCAGTAATGCGTCAATTAATGCCATGCCAGCGATCAGTTCGCCTGTCGCGCTGCGCAAATCGCACGTCTTAGCGCGAAAGGCCGCACGCTGAAGATGCCATATTGTCCAAACCGCAAACGCCCCTAGATAGCCCCATGCCCATCGATCGATCGGCAAACTCATTAATGCATACACCAGCGGCGCCGCGAGTCCAATCACGGGCACAAAACGAATCATTGGGCTGGTGAACTGCTGCTTGGCAGCGTAGGTTAGGCCCGCTGTGTAAGCAAATAAAATAACCGAGCTTTGCCATGCGGGTTGGGACAAGGTGCCGTTTGTGAAAGCTAATGCACTGGTAATATAAACCAGCATTCGGCACAGGCCCATAATCAACGGGCTCAATGGGTTAGCTTTATGATACAAGTTATAAAGCACAACCAAATGCGCCAAAATGATACCGCTGGCAAAAGCACCATTTCCTTGTGAGGCGAGCAATAGTACGCCCGCACCGAGCATCGCCAAGCTACTGACCGATACCGTCGAAACACTGATTTGACCCGCAGGAATCGGTCGCTCTGGTCGCTCAATCACGTCGATCGCTCGATCGCATACGTCATTGAGAAACATACCAGCGGTGTAAATCAGCGACATCGCTAATAACAAGCATAGCAAAGTGAGAGGGTGGATGGACTGGCCAGTAAGTACCGCACCAGCAATGACATTGCTCCAGACAGTGGGCAGGTTGGAAACGCGCCCCAGACGTAAAGCGACATGCCATGTGATCATTTCAGCTGCTCCTGGACCCATTGCAACTCATGCGAGATCGCTTCGATAAGGCTGCCATTCGACTGAGTACGTTCGGTATGATGCGGCTGATAGACAGCCGGTAACGCATGCCACGTATAAGTTTCCACTTCCAGGTGTGTCGAAATTTGCTTGTCACGTTGCATTGCCAGCATAGTTTTTAAGAAGGGTTGCGTGCTCTCGAATGGTCCTACGGTGTCGGCCCATACAGGCACATGAAAATGAATGCGCCATTCGCATTCGATATCGGTGTTTTCATAAACCGAGGAAACAGTATTGAGGACACTAAGTGCATCAGGCAAATCAATCATGCGCTGTAGCTCAGTGTTGGTTTCGGCTGTACGGCGCTCAATCACTTGATGTAAATACACCTGTTCGGCGAATGGCTGCAGCGCGCGTGCATGCGATGCACACGGGCGAGGGACGCGCAGCCCGGCACTGAGTTGTAACTTGGCGATGCGGATCCCCGCGTGCCTGAAGCGGCTTATCATATCGTTTGGATCTTCGAACTCGACAGCGGCGTGGCACGTGTCAATGCACACGCCTAGATGACGTCGGATCAACGCGAGCGCCGCAGCGTCGTCTAGTGCGCATGAGGCTGCAATGTGCTCAGTCGCGGTGGCGCTGAGCAGATATTCCTCAAAAAACGTAATGGTTTCGGTTGTGGTTTCCAACAGACAACACGGCTCAGGCTCTAGCGCCAGCGTGATACATCGCCCTGTTTCCTGATGTAGCCGATGCAGCATCACTGCATGCTCAAGCAGTTGCTTAGCCATCACGGACCGGCACTGAGGATCGTCAGCGAGATGCGGTTTGAATCCCCCGGCAACGGTGCTGATACTGCCTTCGATATCTTGATCGGCGGGTAAGAGTTGAGCCAGCAGGCGAGCCAGTCGATTGCTGTATTCAAGCCGCCGCGGATCGCGCCAATCCGGCAGATAGACCGCATCTTTAACAGATTGCTGGTGAAAATGACCAAAGGGAAATCCGTTGAGCGTGAACACATATAAATCATGCGTTTGCAAGAAAGCTTTAAATTGTGCAAGCGCGATAGAGTCGTCCAGTTCGCGAGCCGCCCGCTCGGACAGCCACAATCCAACACCAAACGGTGCGTGGGGCGAGACGCGCGCCTTGATCTGGGGCAGATAGTGGCCCAATGTGGCACGCACTTCAGACCAGCTTTGTGCAGGATGAACATTGGTGCAATAAGTCAAATGGGCCCGTTGGGAGGGTGGCATGGCATCCAAACACAACGCATGAGGTTTTCCGATATCGGTCCGATCCATAGGGTCATCCGGTTGCGCGGTCTCGCGATTAACGAAACCGCGCCAGGGTGGGTTGGTTCAGTCTTTCAACGTGTCTTCGCTGACTTAGCCGGCATTTGCGGTTCGCTTTTCTTGCCGTCCGTACAGTCGGTTGCAAAAAGACAGCACCATGGCGGATGAGGATTATCTCTTAGCTTCGCTTTGACTTTTTGCCAAACTTCTTCTCCTGGTTTTTCAACTTTGAAATTTTTGAAGTTTTGACTGACAATGGGGGCGTTAGGGTATGGGACACTCCGGTCTCCCGAGAAAAAGAAAGATTGCGGCACTTTATATTTTTTATAATCCGTAACGAATTTGTCCCCCCAGAAAGCATAGCCAAACAAAATATCGCTAGGCACGATTATTGAGTAAGCTTGAATCTTGCCTTCAAGATGCTGACTTTGCTTAGGATCGTAAGGCAAATGCTTAATAAAATCGCGCCTCGGCGGATGATTGTCTAGCGAAAACTGACAAATTTCCAGCATGCCCTGAGGTCGGTCCTCAACGTAAGTAAGAAAATAGGCTTTATTACCTAGCGATACAAAAGAACAGGTGTATTTATTATCATGCGGAAAAATCGGCAAGCATCGCTTGTCATAATGCTCCATCATCGCGCCTTGCCCATCCTTGTCTGTCGGTATGTAAGTCGAATCGTAGACTGTCCAGCCGCTTGAAATTTCATAGTCTTCGATGGGCTTTAGATTTCTTGGAGGATCGTCGTATGGCGGTGAAAATGTGTCATAGTTTTTGAACACCCGATACATGGTCCAATCGCTAGTCCAATACTCAGGGAATTCCGGCTCTGGTTGAGGTCGCCCAGTTTGATGACTGTAATCACATTCTGAACCGGGCGTATTGCAACCTTTTTCGTTATGCACTCCGTTTGTGGGATAAATATGCCGTTCGCAGATTTCTTTATCTTTCCGACTCTCGCAAACGTCACCCGTCGGATTGAGGAAGACCTGATTATAAGGTTTGCCTGTACCTGACGCTGAGGCCATGCATGCTAAAGTTAGCAGCAACACCAAAGCCGATTGAGACCATAGCTCGTGTAGTTTTGCGCTATGAGTTTTAAGCTTATACCATTTCATGATAAACCTCCTTTCTCTCAATGTGCAAACGATGTCTATCTTGCTCTTGTAACCAGTCGATGGCTGCATTGGCTTCGCACTCGTCAATGGTGTGAACTTCCACGCTTTGCCCGATTTTTTTAATTAATGTGACGGTCAACTCGCCGCCCAAATGTTCACGGAACTCAGTGAGCCCTTCCAGCACCTGTCGCCGCCCAGATTGATCGCGTGCATCGAGCGCGTCGTGCCACAAACGGAACCCCAGATGGCCCAGCAACGTGTACATTGCAGCCAATACAGGCTTTTCTAACAAACCTATGGCCACTGCATAACGGGTATCGAGTGCGAGGCCAATCGCGACGGCTTCACCGTGCACGAGCGTATGGGCGCTTAGGGTCTCCAATTTGTGCGCTGCCCAGTGCCCAAAATCAAGCGGGCGTGCACTGCCCGATTCGAATGGGTCACCGCCTTGACTGATATGCTGCAAGTGTAGCTCGGCGCAACGGCGAATCATCCATTGCATCGCGTTCGGCTCGAAATTCGCAAGCGCACTGGCATGGGCCGTCAGCCAATCGAAGAAGGTCCGATCACGGATTGCAGCGACTTTAACCGCTTCGGCCATGCCCGCGATGCAATGCCGTGCAGGCAGCGTCGCGATAAAGTCAAAGTCATTGATTACCGCAAACGGTGGGGTGAAGGTGCCCAAGAAGTTTTTTACTCCAAAAGCGTTAATAGCCGTTTTAACACCGATGCCCGCGTCATTCTGAGCTAAAACTGTCGTGGGCAACCGGATCAGCCGCACGCCGCGATGCGTCGTGGCTGCCGCGTATCCGACCGCGTCCAGCACCGCGCCGCCACCGACCGTTACCACACAAGCATGACGGTCGATGTGCTGATCGTGCAACCATTGTTGTAACGCGCGCACCGCGTCTGGCTCGTGCTTGAGTTGCTCCCCGCCAGCCAACACACGCGGCGCGTCAACCAATTCAAGCGTGTCTGCATGACGCAACGCATATGCCTGTAAAGCCTGGACGATAGCGGGATTGGCATTAGCCAGGCCGGCATCGACCACGGCAACGAAGCGGTGGCGCCGGTGCGGTTCCAGCCGGCAGATTGCTCGTTGCAACGTCAGATTGTGTGGGTCACTAAATACACCGCGGGTGAAATACACGGGATATTCAAACGGTACATTGAAACGTTGCATCACGCTATCGGTATCGACGGCATGGACAGACGAATTCTCGTCAACTGGTCCGTCTTCTTTCATGGATTCCGACAGACATTGCATGGCGATTCCTCTTTGGCAAGGGACAAAACGCTAAAATCCAAAGCAGTTTTTTCTCAACTCAGCAGGCCGCAGTGACAAATTACGTTTGCCACTATAAATTTGAAATCTTGACTACCGTTTCAAGCCATTTAGTTTTTCAGCTCAATGCCAAGCATGTGAGCACCCCCATGACGGTTCGAGCAATATTGACTACTTTCTGAACTACCTGCTCTGGCTGGCTGTCGCCATTCCAAATAACCACCCTCATTACCAATAAGTTGTTCAAACATGTCTTTGAAAGTTCTCATACTGGTAACCTGGAAAAGAAACGCGCCTTACCGTGAAGCGGTGCACCCCCCTTACAAAAAATTTGGTCACACCTCCATCCACACGAATTATTCCCACTTGCCTACCATTAAGCAATGGACAGAAAGGGCAGGCGTTTTGAGCAATGATGATCACACCGTCTTGCCACCACACCCGCTCACTTGACTTCGAGGTGATCGGTTAGATCCCATTGCCGGGATCCACCAACTGATATTCGAAGCTCGGGCCGGTCACCACTTCAGGGTTGGGAATACCGGCCATCATGTTTTTAGCTTGGCCTTTCAGCGACATCATTAAACCGATCGCAATATTGAATTGCTCGGGTGTGGCATGACCGTTAACCAGTTTGTTCAGGGCCGTTAATAGATTGGTATAAGCATAATTGAAGTTATTGCAAGCCAGTTGCTGCGCTGAACCCGGTGGATAATTAGCAGCTTTCGGGTCAGTCGGAACATTATAGACACCCTGAGGATCGAACTGTATTAGATTACCCGAGTAGGAATAAGGGGGGGGAGGAGACGAATTTTTTAGTAGTTGCCTGCCCTTCTTGATTTGCATAAATCGGTAATAATGCGCGTAACCATTTTCCCCGGGCTCGTCAGGTGAATTACGAGTACCCTCGCCCTGCTGAATAATGGTTTCAATCGCCAGCTTCGCCGTCTTGACATTCGTGACGACAATTGACCCTTTCATCAGGTCCGGCCCAACCTGATTACGCGGCGGCTTAACGAACACGCTATCACCCATTAACTCAATAAAAATTTTAATAATTTCATAGAATTGACCAATCGTTATTGGTTGACTGGGTTCAGCGAAAAACTCCGGCTTGCCAAGCTTAGCAAAAAGCGCCATTAAACTTGGATAATCGAGGGGGGTTTCCGGTTCTTCAATAGTTAAAAAAGTGTCGAGTTGCTTCAGTGAAAACGGCGCAAGATGGACTTCCAGCCCCCCTTGCACGCCGCCCGGTAATGGCCCGGGATACTTGGGAATAAAATTGGGGTGCCCGATATCTGGGTTACCACCTAGTGCGTTGAGAACATTCGACGCCAGCGTCATATGTAACATTTCTTCCATGACCACTGACAGCAGAATATCGGCAATCTCCTTGTTCTTTGATGCGTCCAGCGAATACAGCGCATAGAGGTAAGGGGGAATTGTCGCATGTTCCAGTTCAATTGCTCGCTGCAAGACGGAGCATATCGCTGACACAGGTTGAGCGGTTTGCAGGTCTTTCAGGATAGAGCGCTGTTCAAGGAGAATCATTGCGTAGCCTCTCAATGTGGTAGGACTGGGCGGATCAGCGTAAGGACAAACGACGGGCGCTGGCAGCGGCTTTGCCGCCTTCGGCGCCAGCTTGTATTGGATTGGCGGGTTGCGTGCCAGCGCTCAGCACCTGTGCAGAAGGGAGCGCGGGCGCGACACTCCCGAACGTAGGATTATCCAGCCATGTCAGAATTGCGGCGCGTTTGGCTGGGGATAAATCCCGCGTTACCGGCATGTAGTTCGGATCGGTTGGGTCCAGACCGAATACCAGTTTGAGCAAAGAAGCGTTTTTGACCACTTCATCATAGTTAGCCATGTTCAGAAAGCGGCTCATGATCGGGTACAAGTTAGCGTACTGTTGGAAAATGGGTTGGAGATCGGTCCAGGTCACCGGTTGAGCTGGCTTAAAGTCGCTCCATAGCAGAATGCTGATGAAGTTCCACTGATTCGATGGGCCGTTGTACTGTGTATCCGCAAATGCAGGCCGGATGCCATACACTTGGCCGTCAATACTACAGCCCGATTTAAAACAGCGCGGCATACCGGGATCGCTCGCGTCCAGTGTCAGTATCGCTACTCCCTCGCTGTTAGTGACGATGTTCCCCACGAAGTCTTTTGACAACGGTGTTGTCTCACCCGTTTCGCTATCGACGAACTGCAGCGCGGTCAGCGGCGTTGCAACGGGCGGTATGTCCGATGGATCAATAGAGTTGTCTGGCTGCAGTTCACTCGAATCCGGCGCGAAGCTCAGCTTAACGCCAGCAAGCGGTCGCCCCCATTGAATAGCGTAGACGGGAATTTGCGTCCGAGCGCCCGGACTGATGCGATAGACGAAGCGGTCGGCACGCACAAACACCCCACTCTTCCATTCACTAATGGAGAATTTTTTGTCTTTGCTGCTCAGAGTCAACGGTGCCGCTGACACCGCTAACATCTGTGCTTGCGTTAGGGGAAGCTCGACCACACCGGCGGTGAGGGGGTACCAGTTTTCATCAGTATAGCCCTTGGAACCTTTTGAAAGGACACTACCTAGTACCTCTGGGTTGCCATCTGGTTTTAATACACTGAGCGTCAAATCGCCCAGGTCGTTTATCCCACCGCCCGGTTTGGATGTGCTCAGCGCGTTGCCCAGATCGAGAAAGATAGCGCCGGCGTCATTGCTCTTTTTAACAATCTGAGCCGGAAAAAAATTGATGCCGCCTTTAGGTTTAAAAAATTGGCTTTTCTCCGAAGACTCATCTGCCATGAACTGTCGACCTATCACTATGCTCCTCGGTTCGGACTTTTCCGAAGGTCCAATTGTGCCGACGATACGCCCGCACGCGAATTCGGCTGACTTAAAATCCATGTTAAAGCCGTCAACGTTAAATTTGATCGACAGTTGAGTGGAACTCGCATTCTTCAGAGCCGTCAGGAAGTTCGAGTTCGATACGTCGCCCCATTCCAGGTTGGTCAGCACAGATTGGTACATGGCGCCGGCAATCTGGTCGCCTTGCGATTCGTTGGTAGCTCTGTCCCAAATATCGAGGAACGGTGCAGGAGAAAAATTCCCGCACATTAGCGTATTGCCGTTCACGTCAGTGATACGCATTTGCAAGCCCCAGATCTCAGAGACCAACTGCTGATAGGGGTCCAAATCCACCAGTCTCGCGCTGACTCTGCTGTTTGAGTCCGCAATCAGGTATTTCCGGACCGGGTCATCGGAATCAACGGATCCGGATGGCAACCAGGCCGATGTAACCTTGCATCCGAGCAGCCGCCACGCAGCATCGCCGGACGGATTCCACCACCCATTGGCTGCTGTTTGACTTTGCATTTCTTGATAACTCGGCAGAAACGTTGCATTATTGAAGTGTCCAGCATCATTGTTGACGGTGGATACGTTGGCTTGAAACTGGCCAGCAAAGTGCAATCGCAATGGGTTGAGGTAGCTCATGGTATTTTTGTCGTAGGAAAATAAAGAAACATTGCTCGAAGTTTTTCAAAATGGCTTGACCAAACTAACCAGGTTAACTTCCACATATGCGCAAACATCGACGCTAACATTTGGAATAGCGATACACGCGTCATAGAACTGTCGCAGCGCAGCGGATCCTAGTAAATACCTTGGCAATTTGCTTTGCTGCCTAAGGCGGTACATTCCACATTGGGCCGGCATAGCCCCACGCGAGCGCGGCGCGCCGGGTCACGCCCCACCTCGTTTCACCGCCGGGATCCTGACGGCGATCTGAATAACCACCCTCGTTACCAATAAGCCGGTCAAATGTATTCATACTGATTCACCTGGATAAGCAACGCGCCGCATTGTAGAAGGCAGAGGCTTGTGTATTGAAAAATCTCGTTTGAAGCAAATCTACCTTTTTTCTTCATTGTCCTACTCTCATTAAGGCTGACATCGATCAAACACAGCAGAAGTACCTTGTCATTGACAATAGCTGTTTTACTGACCGTCAATTCCGTTGCAAAATCGTCTTATTGCTTATCCCCTTATCGCGTCATCTCAACTCGATAAGGTGCCAACCATCAACAGAGGAATGCACTATTTCAAACAAACGACTACAATAACAGCAATCTACCAATACCGACGGTCATGCATGCCACTGCCTAAATAGACAACGCACTTAAGACACAATTGCGTCACAGCCTGCGGAACAGGTAACAAATTTTAGGCAAAGAAGCACAGGAAAGCAGGTACACTGCATCAGGGCAACGCGGCTTGCATCTAAGTCAAGGAACTTCGTCATTGCGTTCACTCCAGACATCGCTTTCATGAAACGGCGGCTACCGCTGCCGACGAATCACCTCGTTTTTTCTGGTCCATACCCACTTGGGATCAACTCCCATTGTCAGATACACAGTCTATCTATAAGGTAAAACCAATATAGAACTAAATTTCCAGTAGTCCAAGTAATTTTTCGTCTTCTAAACCGCCAAATTTATCCAGGAAAACGACTAAATATTTCATATATGAAATATATAGCATTGCAAACTGTGCAATGAGGCTATCCTAAAAAATTGAGCCATTCAAAATTAAAAAAATCCGGCATGATGCACCCTTGACAAGCAGAAGGCGCATTGAATCAAGATTTTTGCTACCAAGCGGAGCCTGTTGCCTCATGTAATTTGTTACCCGTCAGAATGCTGGTAGGGACGACTTATGATGAGGCGAACATGACCGGAATTGATTGAGGCAGCCGGTAAGCGGTACCGCTGATCTGAGCGATACGAGAAGCGCGAAGTACTAGAGGAGTTTGTTCAGAAGAGAGCTTATCAGCGTAAGCACGCTATCCGTGTGCTGTGTCTTCAAGCACGAAGACCGATGCGCAGCGCACGCTATCACAATCAGGTGCGAGCCGCGCGGATCACGCTGTGAGAGAGTCTGCCGATCGGATCTGCGACAAACGACTGAAGGGGCTCATTCCAACGCCGAGCAATTCAATGATACAGCAAGTTCACCTGAGGCTATCGAAGCAGGTTTGCCGACGACTAAACCAGATCAGCAGCGCTGCCATTGACCAGCTGCTGCGTGACGTGCGGGAACAGGTGTTCGCGGGTCAACGCCGACGCGCTGGCGCAGTGAGCAATGTGATTCGCCGTGCTATGCACGAAGTCGCTGTCGATCTTGCTGCCATCGCAATGCTTGACAAAATCAACCTCGAGATAGCCGAGTAGTGGATTATTCTATTTAGAGCCGGATTCGGCAACCTGCATTGCTCGCGCATGAAATCCTAATTATAGTGGAGTATGGCTCCTCGCTTTATAAAGATCGTCTTATTCGGTATAATTTTCACAAAACATTGCGCTATGAAAATTTTTCATTTCTTCAACATCATAATTTTCTAGCTAGCTTTACTTCACAAAACTAACATTAGCACTTGACATCCAAATCGAGTGGTATAGATTGAAGTCAAGGCTTCATTTTTTGGAAGGTATCAGCTGATGCAGACAGACTTCGCGCTAGCACCATTACGTATCATTGCTTTATCAAATTTGCATATTATAATTTCAGTAGTTAATGTTTAGCATCACAATTTCGGACAAATTGCGCGTTGTGTAGTGCCATAAACCTGAACAACTAGGCAAGTTCACAAGGTTGCAAACAGATTTATAAAATTGACGGACGTGATTTTATTATGCTGTTTGAATCGCTTCTTGTGTCAGATGAATGAATGTTACTTTTGTGGACCAGTATGAGTACTTTTGATGACGCCTTTGAGCAGCTCATTGGCAATGAAGGGGGTTATTCCAATCACCCTCAAGATCCTGGCGGTGAAACCATGTGGGGCATCATCCAACGGGTGGCACTCGCGGGAGGCTATACCGGCCCCATGCAAGATTTGCCGCGTGAGACAGCCAAGCACATTGCCAAGGCGCTTTACTGGGATCCGCTGCACTGCGACAGCTATAACGCGCATGTTGCGTTTCAAATCTTAGATGCCAATTACAACGGTGGCCCTGTTGTCATTTGGATGCAGCAAGCCAGCGGCGCGCTTGCCGACGGCAAACTCGGACCCAAGACGATCACCGCAGTGCAAACGGTTGACCCGGAGCTATTTATTCTGCGTTTTGTGGCCGCGCGTCTAGCCTATTTAACCGCGTTGCAAACGTGGCCCAGCTTTGGGCGTGGCTGGGCACGGCGAATCGCCACTAATTTGAGGGTAGCCGGAGCTTAATCATGTTACCAATTGTTCTTGCTCTTGCGCAGTTTGCGCCGCAAATCGCACAGTTGATCGGCGGTAGTCGAGCCGAACAGGTTGCGCAGAAAGTGGTCACCATTGCTCAAACAGTCACCGGCACCAGCACGCCAGAACAGGCGTTGGCTGCCATCCAAGCCAATCCTGAACTTGCCTACCGGTTTCAGGAATCGATCGTTGAGAGCCAAGTCGAGTTGCAGCGTATCGCCGTTGAGTTGGAGAAGGCCCACATCACCGCCAACATTGAAACGGCAAAGGCAAACGCAGCCGACCGCGCCAATGCTCGACAGATGGCACTAACTGCGCAAGACCGCACCCCGTATAACCTCGCTTATTTGTATACAGGCGCCTTGTTTTTGGTGATTGGCGCGCACTTCTGGCTGTTGTTTTCCCGCATACCGGTTGAGCCGCTTGCTTTTGGCGTGCTCGGCAATATCGAGGGCGTGCTCATTGCAATGGTCTTGGGTGCCAAGGAGTTCTTTCTCGGTTCGTCCTCCACGGCGAAAAAGCAGGCCGCAGTGATTACTAGCTTCGCTACCGATCCGGACACTTATGCGACAACTCAAGCGCTAAATCCTATGGTGGATCGTACCGAGAGTGCATTGCCGTCATTAGCTAAGGACAAACCATAAAAATTATTCTTAATAAATACAAGTCTTCGATAGGATCACTCAGAGGTAGTTTTAGTTACGTTGAACACCCTTGTTTTCACAAGCCCTCAATAAAAGTTTGTTTTTAAAAAATTTTTTGAAAGTCACGTGAAATTTATCAAATCACCATGCTGGTCAACCGCAGTTTAACGATCCACTGGAGAATGGAAATTTTGCGCCGCGATCGAGCGGCTTGCCTCGCCGACTCCGTCAGCCGTCAAGGCAATAGGCCTGACTCAACCGGAGCAAAATCGGCCACCCCGCCGAAGTTACCACCGCGGCAAGATATGAGCGGCAACAGCACGCAAACGTGTGACGTGGCCATCTCGCCGGCGGCGGGCCGGCGGGCGCCACAGTTGCGCGGATCCTAGCCGGCTGGGGCTTCGCCGTCACCGTGATCGCCGGTCATGACAGCCGAAAGGCCGGCGAGGTAATGGGACCCGAAGCGAACCAGGTACTGAATGCGCTTGATCTGACCTCTCTATTTGCAACATCAGCAGGGATTGCAGCGCAGTGCGACGGCGTGATCGCGCACTGGCCCTCGGTGGGTTTCGATCGCGCAGACCACGGCCTGCGCGATGTCTGCGGCTGGGCAATAGATTCGCCGCGATTGGTGGCAGCGCTCAAACGCCTGGCGCTGATCAATGGCTGCCATTGGCTAGATGGAGCCGTTCTGGCAAGTGGGACACGCAACACCTCTAGCTACGTGCTGTCGCCCACCGCATCGTCGACGACAAGCTCATTGCGGCCACAGCACGGCCTGAAACGTCATGCGCCCCAGCGTGACCCATACCTGCGCATGACTGTGACCCCTCATGGGTGGTGGTATTGTACTGACGGCCCAGCCGATGACACACGTGTGGCGATGGTGGCCGACCCGCTTGATAGTGTAGGCCGGCCGGATGCGCTGGAGCGTACCTTGCGGCGGCTTCTCAAATATCTGTACCCTGGACTGGCTTCCACGGCCACGTCGAAAATATCTGTCATGGACGCGTCTAGCGCGCGGCTGGACTGCTGCGCGGCAGATAGCTGGCTGGCAGTCGGCGACGCGGCAACGGCCTTCGACCCATTGTGCGGCCAAGGGCTGAACCAGGCTTTTGGCTCAGCTCTCGCGGCGGCCCACGCCATCCGAGAATGTATGGCCGGCAACCCCGATGCGCTTGCCGCATACAATCACGCTGTGCAGGCAGCCTACCGCCATTCACGCGCTCAACTTGATCTCCGCTATGCCTACCGGGGCCATTGTGAGCCAAGCCCGTTCTGGCCGGCCCGCGCACACCGGGCTCGTAGCCTAAATACATCAGCTTATAGCTTGTCGATCAGCCGTAAGCGTTGCCCCACTCCCGTCTGTTCATGAGGGTGTAAAGTGGGCAACCTAATTTCTACCAAATTTGATACTGTCAACAGCAACTTAGAAGTGGCTCTTCCGCACTTTGTGTGAAGTTTCACGTCACAAGTCAGCACCGATTCAGCACGCGAATACGAAGCAGTTGGAAGCCGGCGCGGCCATACATTTGGCGCTTGAGGAACTTGAGCCGATTGACATGGCCCTCGACGATACCGTTGCTGTAGGGTGTGAGTAGTGCAGCATGTACGGCATCGTAGTCGTGGCCAATGCCTGTTGCAAACCGCTGCATTTCTGGTACACCGCTGGCCTGCGCTTGGCGCAGCCAGCTTGCCAACGCTTGATGTGCGCGGCGCTTGACTATGTCGGTGAACTCGAGCGACAGCCGCCGGATCGCCACAATCTGTGGATTTTGCTCGCCGAGTCGTTGAACAAAGTGCTCGATGTGCCGCTTGTTGTCGTCGGTGAGCGACGCCGTGCCCCGACCCATTAACCAGCAGCCTACGCGGCGAGTGGAGGGCACTGCTCGTGACACAGCAGTACGCAGCTGCTGCGTGATTGCACAGCCTTGTCGCCAAGGCTGAAGGGCTTGGCGTACGATGCCGCAACCGCCGTTGAACCCTTGGCCCACGATTTCCCCATACAACCTCGCCGCGTTCTAGCAGCCTTCACGCCAGCGCTGGGCAAGATACGCCCGATAGGGATCCAACTTGCTGGCGGTTAGCAGCCGTTGCGCCCACCCAGGGAACCCACCGGCATTGATCTCATGCCGCACCGTACGCCGATCCAATGCCGTGATACGCGCAATCGCGCGTATTGCCATCCCACTTTGATGGTGGCGCATGATCGTCCCATAGCGTGCGAGCCGCGCTTCGCGCCGCTACGCTTGTTGCTCCTTTGCGCGCGATGTTTGCTGCCACACCGGGCAAATTCGATTTGATCGCGGGCAATGTGAGAGAAGCGTCCTCGTGATCGAGTGAGCGTGCAACTTCGCGGATAGGCCGCTGGCAGCGGCTCAGTGTGCGTTCAATGGCATCGCCAAGATTGTTCACGTACTCATCAAACGTTGGCGTCAGTTTTACAATGAGTGCCGGCCCCGTAGCGCGCATCGCTACCAACCTCCAGCCATGGTCCGTCGAGCCCTGCTGGATTCCGATAGTATGGACGCGAGGCTCACTGCCTGATTGGTCACAAGTTTCCGCCGCAAGTCATGAACGGTACGCGACAATCTGGGGCACATGTCGCTGACCACTACGAACCGACGCGTGCGCCTGGCGGCCTGGCCAACACGCTGTTTCGGCTACACGTCACGCTTGGCGTGCACGATACTCAGCGCGGAGGCGATCATCGTGCTCATGTCGGCCAAATTGGCCGGGACAATCAGTGTATTGCCTTGCTTGGCCAGGTTGCCAAAAGCACTGACATATTGTTCGGCAACCTTCAGATTCACCGCATCCATGCCGCCACGCGACTGAATGGCATCGGCGATTTTCTGGATCGCTTGCGCATTCGCGTCGGCCACAGCGAGGATGGCGGCAGCCTGCCCCTGGGCCTGGTTGATCGCGGCCTGCTTCTCCCCTTCGGATTGCTGGATCGCCGCCTCGCGCGCGCCGGACGCCAGGTTGATCTGCTCCTGCTTGCGGCCCTCGGACGCAGCGATCAGTGCCCGCTTCTCCCGCTCGGCTGTAATCTGCGCCTGCATCGCACGCAAGATTTCATTGGGCGGCGTCAGATCCTTGATTTCATAGCGCAGCACCTTCACGCCCCAGTTCGCTGCCGCATCATCGAGCGCCGACACGATGCTATGGTTGATCAGGTCGCGCTCCTCGAACGTCTTGTCCAGCTCCATCTTGCCAATGACCGAGCGTAACGTCGTCTGCGCAAGCTGCGTGATCGCCATCACGTAGTTCGCCGAGCCGTACGAGGCCTTCATCGGATCGGTGACCTGAAAGTACAGTACGCCATCGACCTGCAGTTGCGTGTTGTCGCGTGTGATGCAGACCTGCGACGGCACGTCGAGCGGAATCTCCTTGAGCGAATGCTTGTACGCGACGCGATCGACGAACGGCAGCACGATGTTCAGGCCCGGCGTCAGCGTCGCGTGATAGCGGCCGAGCCGCTCGAGCACCCAGGCATGCTGCTGAGGCGTGATCTTCACGCATTGCGTCGCGATCACCACCACGACGACGAACAAAACCAGTGCGACAATCGAAAGTTCCATGACGTAGTATCCCATCAGGCTGTGGAAGAAGGGCGAGCGGCCGGTCGGGCGGCGACGATGAGCCGGTTGTCGCGCACCTGGCGAATCAGATACCAGTGCGCATGCTCGCTCTCGCCGGGTTGAAGCTCGACATCCCATTGCGCACCGCGATAGTTGACGCGTGCCCGGCCGTTCTCCCAACGTTCGACGCACACCGTCTGGCCAATGTCCAGTAGCACATCGGCGTCCCGCACGTCGCGGCGCTGCCGATGACCGTAGCGAGAACGCCGCAGCACTGTCACGGCGGCCAGCGCCACCAGTGCAGCCAGCGCAAGCTGTGCGGCCACCGGCATGCCGATTTCGTGCGCAACACCGCCCGCCGCACAGCCCAGCGCAATCATCAATAGGTAGAACGTGCCGGTCGTCAGCTCGACTACCAACAGCGCACCGGTCGCGATCCACCAAATGAGTCCCGAACCTGCCATCGCGATCCCCTCAATAAAAAAACACCCCGGTGCCGTCACCGAGGTGTCTTATAGCACGAAGCCCGCTCGCGCCGCGAGCCGGCCGCGCGTCAGCGCCCGGTTTCTGGCGGCCAGCGCATCGTCCGGCCCGCCAGCGGACGCGGTGTCATGCCGCCTTCGCGCCGTCCGCCTGCGCGAGCGCCTGCCAAGTCTCGATCACCGTATCCGGATTCAGCGAGATCGAAGCAATACCTTCCTTCGTCAGCCACGCAGCAAAATCCGGATGGTCCGACGGGCCCTGGCCGCAAATGCCGACATACTTGCCCAACCGCAGGCAAGTCTCGATCGCGCGCGACAGCATGAAGCACACTGCCGGATCGCGCTCGTCGAAGTCCTGGGCGAGCCATTCCATGCCCGAGTCCCGGTCCAGGCCTAGCGTCAGTTGCGTCAAATCGTTCGAGCCGATCGAGAAGCCGTCGAAATACGCCAGGAACTGCTCGGCCAGGATCGCGTTGGACGGCACCTCGCACATCATGATCAGTCGCAAGCCGTTATCGCCGCGCTTGAGCCCAAATTGGGCGAGCAGCTCGACCACCCGCTTGGCCTGACCCAGCGTACGCACGAATGGCACCATGATCTCGACGTTGGTTAGGCCCATCTCGTCACGCACGCGCTTGAGCGCACGGCACTCCATTTCGAACGCGGCGGCGAACTCGTCGGCGATGTAGCGCGATGCCCCCCGGAAGCCGAGCATCGGGTTTTCCTCGTCCGGCTCGTAGCGCGAACCGCCGATCAGCTTCTTGTACTCGTTCGACTTGAAGTCCGACAACCGCAAAATCACCGGCTTCGGATAGAACGCCGCGGCAATCGTCGCAACCCCCTCGGTCAGCTTGTCGACGTAGAACGCACGCGGTGATGCGTGACCGCGCGCCACGCTCTCTACGGCTTTCTTCAAATCCTGATCGATATTTGGATAGTCGAGAATCGCCTTCGGATGCACGCCGATATTGTTGTTGATGATGAACTCGAGCCGCGCCAGCCCGACACCGGCGTTCGGCAATTGCGCGAAGTCGAATGCGAGTTGCGGATTACCCACGTTCATCATGATCTTGACCGGAATTTTGGGCAACGCGCCGCGCTGCACCTCGGTCACCTCGGTCTCAAGCAGCCCGTCGTAGATCTTGCCCTCGTCGCCCTCCGCGCACGATACTGTCACCAGCGCACCGTCCTTCAGCACGTCGGTCGCGTCACCGCAGCCGACCACGGCCGGCACGCCAAGCTCGCGCGCGATGATCGCCGCGTGGCAGGTACGGCCGCCCCGGTTCGTGACGATCGCCGACGCGCGCTTCATCACCGGCTCCCAGTTCGGATCGGTCATGTCCGCCACCAGCACATCACCCGGCTGCACACGCTCCATCTCGGAAGGATCGTGGATCACGCGCACCGGACCGGCACCAATCTTCTGACCGATTGCCCGACCGGTCGCAAGCACCTGCGACTGGCCCTTCAGCTTGAAGCGCTGCTCAATCTTGCCGGCCGCCTGGCTCTTCACCGTCTCGGGGCGCGCCTGCAGGATGAACAACGTGCCATCGCGGCCGTCCTTGCCCCACTCGATGTCCATCGGACGCTGGTAGTGGTTCTCGATGATCACCGCGTACTTGGCAAGCTGGATCACATCCTCATCGGTAATCGAATAGCGATTGCGCTGCTCCGCCGACACGTCAACCGTCTTCACGCGGCCCGACTCGCCCGGCTGCGTGAACTCCATCTTAATCAGCTTGGAGCCAATCGAGCGGCGGATGATCGGATACCGTCCCTGCGCGAGCGTCGTCTTGAACACGTAGAATTCGTCCGGGTTCACCGCGCCCTGCACCACGGTCTCGCCCAGTCCGTAGCTGGAGGTGATGAACACGGCATCGCGAAAGCCCGATTCGGTATCCAGCGTGAACATTACGCCAGCCGCACCGACATCCGAGCGCACCATCCGCTGCACGCCGGCGGACAACGCCACTTCGGCGTGCGTGAAGCCCTTGTGCACGCGATACGAAATCGCGCGATCGTTGTACAGCGACGCGAACACGTGCTTGATACGATCTAGCACGTCGTCGATGCCCACGACGTTCAGATACGACTCCTGCTGGCCGGCAAACGACGCATCAGGCAAGTCTTCGGCCGTGGCCGACGAGCGCACCGCAAACGACAACTCCTGGGGCGAGGAGGCCTGCAGCTTGTTGAACTGCTCGCGGATCTCCGCCTCCAGGCGCGGTTGCAGCGGCGCGTCAACGATCCACTGACGGATGTCCTTGCCGGCCTCGGCCAGCGCCTTTACGTCATCGACATCGAGCGTCTCAAGGCGCTTGGCGATTCGTCCGGTCAAGTCATTATGCGCGAGGAATTCGCGGAACGCGTGCGCAGTCGTCGCGAAACCGGTCGGCACGCGAACGCCTGCCGCAGCCAGTTGGCTGATCATCTCGCCCAGCGATGCATTTTTTCCGCCGACCGAGTCGACGTCTGTCATTCGTAGTGCTTCGAACGGTAGGACGTATGCTCCGTTATGTGCTGCGTTAGACATGAAAGCCCCTAAGTGGTAGAAAATTTTCGGCATACGCGAGTGGGGCCCGTGCGCGCGGCTCCATTGGAAGCCGCAACGCACCTCGCGCAACCTGTTTGACAAGCCATCGCAGGCGCCGCGAGGGTTGCCTTACCTGCAATTGCTTGTCAAACAGGTTGCCGCTATTCTACCGTGCTACGCTGCAAAAAAACTCCAGAATCCCCGCTCAGTCCCTTTAACCGACGGAAATCCGAGCCTGCCCGCGCGGCGCTCTACTAGACAAGCATCATGCCTGCACCGACTGTATTCATCGTCTCCGATGGCACCGGCATCACTGCGGAAACATTCGCGCATTCGATCCTGTCCCAATTCGACCAAAAATTCCGCCTCGTGCGCGTGCCATTCATCAACTCGTCGGAGAAGGCTTACGCCACGGTCCAGAAAATCAACGAGGCGGCCACGCTGGACGGACGCCGCCCGGTCGTCTTCACGACGCTCGTCGATAGCCATTCAAACGAGATCGTCAAACACTCGAATGCGCTGGTCATGGACATGTTCCAGACCTTCATTGAGCCGCTAGAGCAGGAATTGCAAACCCAATCGACCCACGCGATCGGCCGTGGCCACCAGGCTGCCGATACCGAGGAGTACAAGAACCGGATCGAGGCGATCAATTTCTCGCTCGCACATGACGATGGTCAGAGCAACCGCAACCTGCAGGATGCGGATGTGATCCTGGTCGGCGTGTCGCGCAGCGGCAAAACGCCCACTAGCCTTTATCTAGCGATGCAGTACGGTGTGAAGGCGGCCAATTACCCGCTGATCCCGGAAGACTTCGAGCGCGGCAAGCTGCCCACGCCATTGTATGCCCATCTCAACAAGATCTTCGGGCTGTCAATCGATCCACAGCGGCTCGCCGAGATCCGCAACGAACGCCGTCCAGGCAGCAAATACGCTGCGCTGGAGAATTGCCGCTACGAGGTCAACGAGGCCGAGGCGCTGATGCGCCGCGAGGGCATCAAATGGCTGTCATCGACGCACAAATCAATCGAGGAGATCGCGACGACGATTCTGCAAGAAATTAAGCTCGAGCGGCAATCATACTGAGCGCGCGCCGCTACGCGACACGCCGTTGCCGGCATTGCTCAAAAAAGCACACGGCGGCAGCGGCAGCGACGTTCAACGACTCCATGCCGCCGGGCTGCGGAATGGTCACGCGCCGGTTCACCGCGGCGCGCCACTCAGCCGACACGCCGGCGCCCTCGTTGCCGAGCACCCACGCAAGCGGCCCGCTCAGGTCCACATCGTACAGCGCCTGTGCGCCATGCGAATCGGTGACGCACACCGGCACCGCGAGCCGTGCCAGCAAGTCGGCGGCCTCCACCTGCTCGTGCACGCGCAGCAGAAATTGCGCGCCCATGCCGGCACGCAATACTTTAGGCGACCACGCGTGCGCCGTGCCAGGCGAGCAGAACACATCGCCGATTCCGGCCGCAGCGGCACTGCGCAAGATCGAGCCGACATTGCCGGCGTCCTGCACGCCGTCGAGCACCACGCAAGTGGCCTCGACGCGTTCGGGTAGCGGCCGTGGCTGCACGTCCACCACGAATGCAACGCCAATCCCGTTGACAAGCGTCGACAACTGCGAGAACAGCGCGTCGCTGAACCGCACGATGCGGGATGGATCGAGCCGCGCGACGATCTGCGCGGTCTGCGCCTGCGCCAGCGCCGCCTCGGTCAGCACGCAATGCACCGGCTGGCCGACCGAATCGAGATAGGCTTCGGCCAAGTGCAGGCCCTCGAGCAGTGCCTGGCCACGCTTGCTCTGCTGTGCAGACACTGTCAGCGCCTTTAGGTGCTTGAATAGCGGATTATCCCGCGATGTGATGGTTTTCATCGGCTCAGCCGGTGGGCAGTTGTCGCGCGGCTCAGCATGGCGGCGCGTCATCGGCCAAGCGACTGTCGTCGCGCCGCCCGTTGTCCCACGCTGCGGACTGCGCGCTCGTGTCCACCGCGGCGTCGCTGGCACTGGCACGCGCCGGTGACGCGTCCACCACGCTCACAGGCGTCGCACCCAGCCCGAGGCTCAAATAGGCCTGGCGCACCGGCGCAAACGAGCGCCGATGGTGCACGCACGGCCCATGGATACGCAGCGCAGCCAGGTGCCGCGGCGTGCCATAGCCCACATGTGCGTCAAATCCATAATGCGGAAACTCACCATGCAGCGCATGCATCATCCGGTCCCGCGTGACCTTCGCCAGAATCGACGCAGCGGAAATCGACGGCACCAGCGCATCACCACCAATCACCGCCTCGGATCGCACTGACAGCACCGGGCAGCGGTTGCCATCGACCTTGACCAGCGCAGGCGTGACCGCGAGGCCCTGCACCGCGCGCTGCATCGCCAGCATCGTCGCGTGCAGGATATTGAGCGTATCAATTTCGTCAACGCTCGCCGACGCGATGCAATAGGCCAGCGCGCGCTCAACAATCCGGTCGAACAGCTTTTCACGCGTCGCCGGACTCAGCGCCTTGGAGTCATCGAGCCCGCGAATGCGCGGTGCGGCGGGATTGAGAATCACCGCGGCAGCCACCACCGGACCCGCCAGCGGCCCGCGCCCCGCCTCATCAACGCCGCAAACGAGGTCAGCCGGATCGTCGAAGTCCAGCCCGCGCTGTGCAACGGCAGGCGCGCCAGCGCAGCCGGGCGTACGCATACGGCGCCCGGTCATCGAAGCCTCCTGCCTGACGGGCCCGAGTCGATGACATCGACAATCACTTCCGCGGCACGCTCAGCGGTGTTGCAGCGCAAACGTTCATGCATCTCGGTGAACAGCTCGACCAGCGTGCGCCGGTTCGCCTCATCGTTCAGTTGCAGCAGCATCGCATCGGCAAGCGCCTGTGGCGTCGCAAAGTGCTGCAGGATCTCGGGCACGACAAATCGGCCGGCCAGGATGTTCGGCAAACCAACGTACGGCAAATAGCCTTGCCGCTGCATGATCTGCCCGGTCAACCAGGGCACCTTGTAAGCAATCACCATCGGCTTTTTCAGCAACGCGGCTTCCAGCGTCACGGTGCCGCTCTTGACTAGCACCGCGTCGGCCGCCGTCATTGCCAACTGGGCATTGCCCTCGGTCAGCGTCAGCGGCAATGCCGGGTAGCGGTCCGCGAGCGGCTGCAGCAGCGCGCGGATGGCCGCGTTCGGCGCGGGTACAATAAAGCGCAACGATGGCTCGCGCTGATGCATCAGGTCCATCGTCGCAAAGAACGTCGGGCCGATCAACTCGATCTCGGAACGGCGGCTACCCGGCAGCACCGCGACGACGGACCCGTCGTCCGGCAAGCCACTCGCGCGCCGCGCGCTCAGGCAATCCGGCTGCAGCGCAATCGCGTCAGCCAGCGGATGTCCGACATACGTCGATGCCACGCCGGCCTTGTCCAGGATCGCCGTTTCAAACGGAAACACGCACAGCATGTGGTCTACCGCCTTGACGATCTTCTTGATGCGCCCGCCCCGCCACGCCCAGATCGACGGGCAAACGAAGTGGATCGTCGGGATACCCGCGTGCCGCAGCGCCTCCTCAAGCGAGAAGTTGAAATCCGGCGCATCGACGCCGATGAACGCGCTTGGCGGCTCGGCCAACAACTGCCGTTTCAATTCACCACGAATGCGCAGGATTTCCGGAATATGACGCAGTGCCTCGACATACCCGCGCACCGACAACTTGTCCATCGGCCAGTGCGCGTCAAACCCGTGCGCGGCCATCCGCGGACCGCCGATGCCATAGTACTGCGTGCCTGCCGGAAGGCGCGCGGCGAGCCCGTCGAGCAACGACGCCGCTAATAGGTCGCCGGACGGCTCACCCGCCACCATCGCGAGCTTGACAGGACTCAAATGTAGCGTCATCGTCGATGCATCAGCGAATGATACCGCGCTTGGCGGTCTCGATGAACCGCAGGAACGTTGTGACCGGCTCATCGCCATCACCGCCCTGCGCCGCCAACTCACGCAACTGCGCTTTCGCCTCGTCTAGCGATAAACCGTTTTTATAGACAATCCGGTACGCGGCCCGCAACGCAGAAATCGCATCGGCGGCGAAGCCGCGACGGCGCAGCCCCTCGATGTTGATGCCGTGCGGCTGAGCCTTTTCACCGGCCGCCATCACATACGGCGGCAAGTCCTGCACTAACGCCGACGCGCCACCGAGAAACGCGTGTTCGCCAATGCGCACGAACTGGTGTACACCGGACATGCCGCCAAGGATCGCCCAGTCGCCGACGTTGACGTGTCCGGCAATCTGCGCATTGCTCGAAAATACCGTATGGTTGCCGACCCGGCAATCGTGAGCAATGTGCACATACGCCATGACCCAGTTGTCGTCGCCGATATGGGTGACGCCGTTGTCCTGCGCGGTACCGGTGTGAATCGTCGTGAATTCGCGAATCGTGTTGCGATCGCCGATCTCGAGCCGCGTCGGCTCGCCGGCGTACTTCATGTCCTGCGGCGCACCGCCGAGCGCCGCAAAATGGCCGATCTGGTTATCCTCACCGATCGTCGTATGGCCTTCAATGACCGTGTGCGAACCAACCGTCGTGCGCGCGCCGATGCGCACATGCGCACCAATAACCGCGTACGGGCCGATCTGGACGGTGTCGTCCAGGCTCGCGCCCGCTTCGATGACCGCGGTGGGATGGATACGAGTCATACCTTTGCCCTTGCTTCGTTTTGCGTTGCGAAAACGCCCGCACTCAGGCAACGGAGTCCGTCTGCTTGACCGTGCACATCAAGTCAGCTTCGACCGCCAGCGTCCCTTCGACTTCCGCGCGCCCCTTAAATTTCCAGATGCCCCGCATGTAGCGCTCGAACGAAATATTCAGGATCAGCTGATCGCCTGGTTCAACGACACGCTTGAAACGCGCGTTATCGATGCCGACGAAGTAATATAGGGTCGTGTCCGAATCGTGCGGCTCCTCGGCGAATGTGAGCAATCCAGCGGTCTGCGCGAGCGCCTCCAGGATCAGCACGCCAGGCATCACCGGCCGCGTCGGGAAATGGCCGATGAAATACGGCTCGTTGATCGTCACGTTCTTCAGTGCCTTGATGCGCTTGTGCGGTTCAAGCTCCAGCACGCGGTCAACGAGCAGAATCGGATAGCGATGCGGCAACAGCGTGAAAATCTTGTGGATGTCCAGGTTTATTGTTTCAGTGCTCATGGTGTTTCGGCGCGACTGGGTCGCGCATTGCGTGCAGTGTGTTACGGCCGCTCGCCGGCGTCGCCGCGCAGCGCATGGCCCGCGTCAAGCGCGGCTTCGAGCGTCTTAATACGCTCGCGCAGCTTGTCAATGTTGCGCAGCAGCGCTGCGCTCCTGTTCCAGTCACCGTGGGGCACGGCGGGAAACGCGCTCGTATAGATGCCCGGCTTGAGTAGCGATTTGGAGACCCCAGACTTCGCGGTCACAATCACACGATCGGCGAGCGTAACGTGGCCGGCAATGCCAACCGCGCCGCCGATCATGCAATGGCGACCGATCGTCGTGCTGCCAGCGATACCTGCGCAACCGGCGATCACCGTGTAAGCACCGATCCGGCAGTTGTGCCCGATCTGCACCAGGTTGTCGATTTTCACGCCCTGCTCGATGACCGTATCGGCCATCGCGCCGCGATCAATGGTGGTGTTCGCGCCGATCTCCACGTCCGGGCCCACCGTCACCGCGCCGACCTGCGGTATCTTCACCCATTCACCGGTCTGCTCGTCATCTTCGCCGACGAAGTCCGGCGCAAAGCCGAAGCCATCCGCGCCGATCACCGCACCTGAATGCACGACCACGCGCTCGCCGAGCTGACAGCCATGGTACACGGTCACATTCGGGTACAGGCGCGAATCGTCGCCGATCACCGCACCATAGCCGACGAAAGCATGCGCGTCGATGCGCACGCGCTCGCCGATTATCGCGCCCGCCTCGATCGTCACGTGGGGGCCGATCGTCGCGCTGGCCGCCACCTTCGCGGCGGGGTCCACCACCGCACCCGGATGAATGCCGGCCAGCGCGGCCGGCAGCGCCTGCGCCGCGAACTGTTGTGCCACGCGCGCAAAATACGCATACGGGTTCGGCGTCACGACGAAGGCCGGCCCAGGTGCGGCGCCGGTCATCTCGTACTCGGCGAGCAGCTTGTCCAGATTCGGCTGGCTGATCAATACCGCCGCCGCGCGCGTCGAGCCGGCCTGCGACAAATACTTTGGATTGGCGACAAAAGCAAGCTGGCCGGGGCCCGCGCTGTCCAGCGGCGCGAGACCCGCGATCGTGCGGCCCGCGTCGCCCACGACTGTGCCACCGTAGCGTTGCGTCAACTGGGCTAGCGTCATCGACATGCGCGGCGATACCCCAGTCAATTCGACGTGCCGTTGGCGAGCGCCTTCAGCACCTGGTCTGTGATGTTGATGCGCGGGCTCACGTAGACCGCCTCCTGCACCACCAGATCATAGTGCTGCTGCTCGGCGATCTGCCGGATCGCCTTGTTGGCCCGATCCAGCACGCCAGCCAGTTCCTCATTGCGACGCTGGTTCAGGTCCTCGCGAAACTCGCGCTGCTTGCGTTGGAAGTCCGTATCGAGCTGGGCGAGATCGCGCTGCCGCTGCTGCCGCTCGGACGTGGACATCGACGCACCATTCTTATCTAGGTTGTCGGACATCGCCTTGAGCTTTTGGGCCATCCCCTGCAAGTCGCGGTCGCGCTTGGAGAACTCCTGCTCGAGCTTAGACTGCGCGGACTTGGCCGGCGCCGACTCGCGCAGGATGCGGTCCGAATCAACCGCCGCGATGCGTGCCTCTTGCGCATAGGCGGCCACTGCGGCGCCACCCGCGGACATCGCGAGCACGCCCATTGCGATATAGCGGGAAAATCTTTTAGTCAGCAAAGTCACCTCTCGAGCCGATAAATGTTCGTCAGAATGCCGTACCGATCTGGAACTGGAATTTCTGGTATTGATCGCCATTATGCTTGACCAGCGGGAAGCCCAGGCTCAGCTTCAACGGCCCAATCGGCGAGATCCACGCCAAGCCCAAGCCGTAGCCATAGCGCAAGCCGTTCGCGCCGATACTGTTGCCCTCGGTCCCCCATACGTTACCGCCGTCGAGGAACGTGAACACGCGCAAGGTTCGATCATAGCCCGTCCCGGGCAGCGGGAACGTCAACTCGATGTTGCCCACGATCATCTTCGAGCCGCCGATCGGATCGTTTGTCGCCTTATCGCGCGGACCCAACGAACTCGGCTCGTAGCCACGCACCGACCCGATACCGCCGGCAAAGTAGTTCTTGAAGATTGGGTACGGCTTGCCACCGAGCCCGTTGCCATAGCCGCCTTGCAGGTTCAAGCCCAGCACGAAGCCGCGGGCAAACGAATAGTAGTATTGCGCCTGCAGATCGGCTTTGTAGTACTGCGCCTTGCCGATCGGCGTGCCGTATTCGGCGTTCGCCTGCGTGTAGTAGCCGCGGCTGGGCACCAGCGCGCTGTCGCGCGCGTCGCGCGACCAACCGACGGTGACCGGCACGTTGTTTGACACACGGCCGAACTGGTTCACGTAATCGATGTAGCTTTGCGGCGTCGCCGAGTCGATGTCCAGACGATTCTGCTCGACGCCGGCACCGAAATACACGGTGTCGGCTTCCGAGAACGGAATACCGAATTTTAGATCGCCGCCCGCGGTGATGATCCGGAAGCTCGAATTGGTCGAGTAATACAGCGGCTGGTACGTGCGATAGTAGACGTCGGTGATCCGCTTGATGCCGTCGATCGTGAAGTACGGATCCACCTGCGTGACGGCCAGCGTGCGGTACGTACGAGCGGTGTTCACGTTCACCGACAAGCTCGTGCCGGAGCCGAACACGTTGTCTTGCGACACGCCGGCCGACAGCACGACCTTGTCGGTCGACGAAAAGCCTGCGCCAAGCGTGATCGCGCCGGTTGGCTTCTCGGTCACCTTCACGTCGACATCGACCTGGTCGTTCGTGCCCTCCACCGGCGTCGTCGTCACGTCCACGTCAGTGAAGTAGCCCAGCCGGTTAACCCGATCCTTCGACAGCGTGAGCCGGCGGCTGTCGAACCATGAGCTTTCGAATTGCCGCATCTCGCGGCGGATCACCTCGTCGCGCGTCTTGTTGTTGCCCGTGATGTTCACGCGGCGCACGTAGACGCGCTGGCTCGGATCGACCTGCAGAATCAGGTTGACCGTATGGTGTTCCTGATCGATGTCCGGCTGCGCGTTCACACTGGCAAACGCGTAGCCATACTCACCCAGCTTATCGACGATCGCCTTGGTCGACGCCTGCAGCTTCTCTGCGGAGAACCGGTCGCCCGGCTTCAGCTGCACGAGCTTCGCGAGTTCGGCCTCCTTTTCGAGCAAGTTGCCGGCAAGCTGGATGCGCGATATCTTGTACGGCTCGCCCTCATGCAGCGTGACCGTCAAGTACATATCTTTTTTGTCCGGCGAGATCGACACCTGCGTCGAGTCGATATTGAACTCGAGATAGCCGCGGTTCAAGTAGTACGAGCGGATATTCTCCAGGTCGCCGGTCAGCTTTTCCTTCGAATACAGGTCGGCCTTCGTGTACCACGAGAACCAGTTCGGCGTGGACAACTGCATCTCGTCGCGCAATGTACTGGTCGAGAACGTCTTGTTGCCAATGAAATTGATCTGGCGGATTTTCGCACTGGGTCCCTCGACGACCGAGAACAGGATCGACACACGATTGCGGTCGATCGGCGTGACCGTCGTCTTCACCTCCGCTGCATAGTAGCCGCGCGTCAGATATTGCCGCTTCAGTTCCTGCTCGGCCTTGTCGACCAGCGCCTTGTCGTAATAGCGTCCATTGGACAGGCCGACCGCGCGCAGCGCCTTGGTCAGGTTTTCCTTGTCGAACTCGTGGATGCCGGCGAAGTCGATCGCGCCGATGGCCGCACGCTCTTGCACGTTGACTACTACGACGTCGCTTTGCGCCAGGATCTTGACGTCACTGAAGAAGCCGGTCGCATACAGTGCACGGATGGCCTCCGATCCCTTGTCGTCGGTGAACGTATCGCCTTGCTTGATCGGCAGGTAGGCAAACACAGTGCCCGGCTCCACCCGCTGCAGTCCTTCGAGGCGGATGTCCTTAACGACAAACGGCACCGTAGCATACGCAACTATCCCGTGTGCCGCGAGCATCGCAGCCGCAACCGTCTTAGGAACAAAGCGGTGATGTTTGAACAACTTGCTTCCCCAATGTTTTTGCTGTTGCGATGCATGGCGCGTCACTCGCGCGCACATGGCATCGACTTAGAAATGAATCAGACGTGACAAGTCGTTGAACAACGCGATCGCGGACAATGCAACGATGCACACGAGACCTGCCCTTTGTAAAATCAGTTGCCAGCGTTCCGAAACAGCCTTGCCCGTCGCGGCTTCAACCAGATAATATAACAGATGCCCCCCGTCCAATACCGGAATCGGCAACAGATTCAGCACGCCGAGACTGATACTAACCAGCGCCAGAAACGACGCAAACGACGCAACGCCCAGTTGCGCGCTCTTGCCCGCGTAGTCGGCGATCGTGACCGGTCCGGACAGGTTCTTCAGCGAAGCCTGGCCGCTGAGCATCCGCCAGAACATGCGCACTGAATAAGTTGAGATATCCCACGTGCGCCGCGCCCCTAGCTGCAGGCTTTCCGTTAAGCCGTATTCCACCTTCACGGTCTGCACCTGGGTGGCCATCGCCGCACCGATGCGGCCGACCGCCTGGCCGTCGACCGCATTAAGCCGTTCGTCGGGCACGACATCGATGTCGCGACGCGCACCGTCGCGCTCGATTGTGATCGTTAAATGCTTGAGCGCGTGCGCCTGGATCGCCGCAATGAACGCCTGTGCACCCTGCACCGCCTTGCCGTCGAGCGCAATGACCACATCGCCCGCAGCCAGCCCCGCGCGCTGCGCCGCGCTGTCCGGCTCCACACTGGCCACCCGCAATTTGCCGCCCGGCTCGAAGCCCAGGCGCTCGATAACATCCTCGTCCTGCTCCGCGCGTGCTGCCCGCGACAAATCGACTGGGTAATCGAGCGTATCGTTACCCATCTTGGCCAGCAGCACGATGTTGCGCTGATCGAACTGCGCATCGAGCAGCTTCCAGCGCAAATCGCTCCAGGAGCGCACCGACTCGGTGGTCCCGTCCGGCGCCCGCACCGCCACCACGGTCTCGCCGCCGACGAAGCCGGCGCGCTGCGCGACCGAATCAATGGCAGGTGCCGCCAGCGTGGCCACCGGCTCCTCGACGCCACCCGCGTAGACGCCCGCCAGCAGCACGATCGCCAGCAGGAAATTGGCGAGCGGTCCGCCGGCGACGATGGCCAAGCGCCAGCCGACGGGCTTGCGGTTGAATGCGTGCGGCCGATCCTGCACAGCGATGCGCCTATCGGTATCGCGCTCGTCTAGCATCTTCACGTAGCCGCCGAGCGGCAGCGCACAGAGCGTCCACTCGGTGCCGGTAATCGGGCTGGTCCGGCGCAGCAGCGGGCGGCCAAAGCCGACGGAAAAGCGCAACACCTTGACGCCGGCGGCGCGTGCGATCAGATAATGGCCGAATTCATGCACGACGACTAGGATGCCGATCGCGACAATGAACGAAACCAGTTGAATGAGCAAACTCATGCGACCCTCGTTGCAATATGCCGCATGTGACGGGCCAGCGCCTCTTGCGCCGCACGGCGAGCCCGCGCATCAACGTCGAGCACCGCATCCAGCGTCGTTGCAACATCGGCCTGGACTTGCTCGAGCACATCGCCGACGACTGCCGCGATCGCGGTAAATCCGATGTGTCGCGCAAGAAACGCTTCGACCGCAACTTCGTTCGCCGCGTTCAATACCGTGCTCGCCGAACCGCCGTCGCGCAATGCCTGCAGCGCGAGCGCCAGACACGGAAAACGCTCGTAGTCGGGCGGCTCGAAGGTCAGCGTCGCCACCTGCGCCAGATCCAGTTGCTCGACGCCCGACACGATTCGCGTCGGAAACGCCAGTGCATGAGCGATCGGCGTGCGCATATCGGGATGGCCTAGTTGCGCGAGTGTCGAGCCATCCGCATACGACACCAGCGAATGGATCACACTTTGCGGATGAATCAACACGTCGATCTGCTCGGGCCGCAAATCGAACAGCCAACGCGCCTCGATCACCTCGAGGCCCTTGTTCATCATCGTGGCCGAATCGACCGAGATTTTGCGCCCCATGACCCAGTTCGGATGCTTGCACGCCTGCTCCGGCGTCACGTCAACCAGCGTAGCCGGTTCACGCAGCCGGAATGGACCGCCGGACGCGGTCAGCTGGATTCGGGTCACGGCGCCGCGCTGCCCAGGCTCGCGCGGAAAGCACTGGAAAATGGCGTTGTGCTCACTGTCAACGGGCAGCAGCGCGGCGCCACTGGCATAAACCGCGTCCATGAACAATGCGCCGGACATCACCAGCGCCTCCTTGTTCGCGAGCAAGATCCGCTTACCGGCACGCGCCGCCGCCAGCGTCGGCTCCAGCCCAGCCGCGCCCACAATGGCGGCGACCACCGTATTGCAGGCGGTGTCCGACGCGGCGGCGGCCAGTGCGTCGCGGCCGTAGTCAACGCGCGTCGCACAGCCCGCCTCGCGCAGCCGCGCCTGCAACTGTGCGGCCGTTTGCGCATCACCAACCACCGCAATGCGTGGCGCGAAGCGCACGCATTGCTCAGCGAGTTTTTCCCAGTTGCGGTGCGCGGTCAACGCATGGAGCGAAAATCGATCCGGATGCCGGGCGATCACGTCCAGTGTGCTATCGCCGATCGAGCCCGTCGAGCCCAGCAGGGTCACACAATGTTGCATCATCAATGATTTCAGCTCAAAAGCAGCATCGCCAACGGCAGCACGGGCAGCAGCGCATCGATCCGGTCCAGCACACCGCCATGGCCGGGCAGTAACTGGCTCGAGTCCTTCACGCCGGCCTGGCGCTTCAACAGCGACTCGAACAAGTCGCCGACGATGCTGGAAGCGACCAGCACGCTCAGCGCGAGCGCCGCGCCCACCATGCCGAGGCGCCCGACCAGTGCGCTGGACACGGTTGGCACGCCTAGATGCGCGGCAAGCGCAAGCGCCGCGACCACGACAACCGATAGCCATCCGCCGATCGCCCCTTCCCATGTCTTACCCGGACTGATCGTCGGCGCCAGCTTATGCCGGCCAAAGCGCCTACCCGCAAAGTACGCGCCGATATCGGCAAGCCAGACGATCAGCAGCAGTGACAATACGAATACGGCGCCGGTCGCGCGCGCGACCACCAACGCATGCCAGCACGCGACGAATAGCACCAGGCCGGCTGCTAGCAGGAAACCACGCCACGTGCCACCGGCCAGCGCCGGCTTGCGCAGCAGCGCGAACGGCGCAGCGGCCACCCAGAACACCGCGGCCGCCCGCGATATCGCGTCACCGCGCGGCGCGCCCGCGAATACGTAGGCAACCAGCACCACACCAGCCAGCGCCGCATAGGCGAACGGCCAGACGCCCGGCAACTTTAACAGCCTGGCCCATTCCCATGCGGCAAACACCAGCACAAAGCCGATCAGCGCACCGAAACCGCCCAACGGCGCAAATAGCGTAACGGGCAGTAAAACGGCCAGCAGGACGATCGCCGTCACGACACGGGTTTTTAGCATGAAAGCGAATCGACGTTTTGCGACTGCCGGGTGAGTTGGGCGCTGGTGCGCCCGAAGCGCCGTTCGCGCTCGCGGTACGAGGCAATCGCCTTACCCAATTCCGCATCATTAAAGTCCGGCCAGAACACGTCAGTGAAATACAATTCGGTATAAGCTAGCTGCCACAGCAAAAAATTGCTGACGCGCTGCTCCCCGCCGGTGCGAATGAATAAGTCCGGCTCCGGCGCATACGCCATCGCCAAGTGTTGCGCGAAGCTCGCCTCGTCCACCTTCTGCATCGCGCCCGCATCCACGCATTGCTGCGCAATCTTGCGCGTGGCCTGCAAGATGTCCCACCGGCCGCCATAATTCGCTGCGATGGTCAGTGTCAAACCGGTATTGGCTGCCGTCTTGGCTTGCGCGCGGCGCACGAGTTCCTGAATCCGAGGCTCGAACATCGACAAGTCGCCGACTACGCGCAGCCGGATGCCATTCGTATGCAGGCGAGCAATTTCACGCTCGAGCGCGCTGATGAACAGGCGCATCAGGAACGATACCTCGTCGACCGGCCGCCGCCAGTTCTCGGAACTGAACGCAAATAGCGTCAGGAATTCGACGCCACGCGCCGCGCACGCCTCGACGATTGTGCGCACCGCATCGAGCCCCTTGGTATGGCCCGCAACGCGCGGCAGCCGTCTGCGCTGCGCCCAACGGCCATTGCCATCCATGATGATCGCGATGTGCCGCGGCACGTCCGTGACAGTCGGGGTGCACACAGTGGAACTGGTATAGGTCATTGTCTCGTCATTGCGCCTCGGCCAGCGACGATGCAAAGTAAGCGGCGGCGCCCAAGGCACCGCCGTCGCGTCACACCGTCATGATTTCCGTTTCTTTGGTCTGAACCAACTTCTCAATCTCGGCGACGAATTTGTCGGTCAGCTTCTGAACTTCGTCTTGCGCTCGGCGTTCATCATCCTCGGAGATGTCCTTGTCCTTCAGCAGCTTTTTCAACTGATCGTTCGCGTCGCGGCGCAGGTTACGCACTGCCACCTTCGCGCTTTCGCCTTCCGACTTCACGACCTTGGTCAGCTCGCGGCGACGCTCTTCGGTCAGCGCCGGCATCGGCACACGGATCAAGTCGCCTTGCGTCGCCGGGTTCAGGCCGAGATCCGACTCACGGATCGCCTTCTCGACGACCGCGACCATCTTCTTCTCCCACGGCTGCACGCCAATCGTACGGGCATCGACCAGTGTCAGGTTGGCGACCTGCGAGATCGGTACATTTGAGCCGTAGTAGTCGACCTGGATATGGTCGAGCAAGCCTGTATGGGCGCGCCCCGTGCGGATCTTCGCCAGATCGCTCTTAAACGCCTCTAACGAGCGCTGCATCTTCTGCTCCGCGCCCTTCTTGATGTCTGCGACAGTCATTCAAACCTCCGAAACGATGTGGTCGGATGCCGGCCGGCCGTGTGCGAATGGCCACGCCGGGCATTCGTCCCACCCTGCAAGTTTACACGTGCACCAGCGTGCCCTCGTCATCGCCTTGCACGATGCGCTTCAGGGCGCCGGGCTTATTGATCGAGAATACTCGGATCGGCAGCTTCTGGTCGCGGCACAGCGCGAACGCCGTCGCATCCATCACCTGCAGATTGCGGCTGATCGCCTCATCGAAGCTGATCATCGCATAACGCGTGGCCGTCGGGTCCTTCTTCGGGTCGGCGGAGTAGACGCCATCGACCTTGGTGGCCTTGAGCACCACTTCCGCGCCGACCTCCGCGCCGCGCAGCGCGGCGGCGGTGTCCGTGGTGAAAAACGGATTGCCCGTGCCGGCCGCAAAAATGACGACGCGCCCTTCCTCCAACTGCCGAATCGCGCGTGGCCGAATATAGGGCTCGACCACTTGGTCCATCCGCAACGCGGACTGCACACGCGCCTCGATGCCTGCATGGCGCATCGCATCCTGCAGCGCTAATGCATTCATCATCGTCGCGAGCATTCCCATGTAGTCCGCCGTCGCGCGATCCATGCCTGCCGCGCCACCCGCTACGCCCCGAAAGATATTGCCGCCGCCGATCACGACTGCGAGTTGGGCACCCAGGTTCACCACGTCAACGATATCCGCGACGATTCGCTCGATCGTCATGCGATTAATGCCGAACGCATCATCGCCCATCAGGGCTTCGCCGGAGAGTTTGAGCAGCAGGCGTTTGTAGACAGTTGACATGGAAGGTATCCGTTCGCGCCGAAAAGGACTTCAGAACTGTATGAGGGAAATGCGTTACGGATCAAGCACTGCAAAGCGCATCGCGCCGTCCGACGCTCACCCGGTCGCATGCGAGGCGCCGGCACGGCAGCGGATCGTCTCGCCGGCCGAAGGACACCCCGCGTGGGCGGGGCCCTGGCAACACGGCCTCGCTGCGAGCGCGGCGCCACACCTGGATGGGCGTGCTACCGCTGCCGCAACGACTTACTGCTTCTGCGCAGCGGCGACCTGCGCGGCCACTTCGGCTGCAAAGTCATCTTGACGCTTTTCGATGCCTTCGCCGACGACGAACAGCGCAAAGCGCTGCACCGTCGTATTCGCGGCCTTGAGCATCTGCTCGACGGTCTGCTTATCGTTCTTCACGAATGGCTGATTCAGCAGCGACACCTCCTTCAGGTACTTTTGCACGCTGCCTTCAACCATCTTCGCGACGATCTCGGCTGGCTTGCCCGACTCGGCCGCCTTCTGTTCAGCGATGCTGCGCTCTTTCGCGATCAGCTCAGCTGGCACGTCAGCCGACGACAGCGACACCGGCTTCATCGCGGCGATGTGCATCGCAACGTCCTTGCCGACCTGCTCATCGGCGCCGTCGTATTCGACCAGCACACCGATGCGCGTGCCATGTAGGTAAGATGCCAGCTTATGCGCGGTCTCAAAGCGCGAAAAACGGCGGATCGTCATGTTTTCGCCGATTTTGCCAACCAGCGCAACCCGCACTGCATCGACCGTCGAGCCGTCCAGCGACAGCGCGGACAGCGCCGCGACGTCGGCCGGATTCTGCGTGGCGACTAATTCCGCGACCTTGTTTGAGAAAGCGATAAAATCCTCGTTCTTTGCGACGAAGTCCGTCTCGCAGTTCAATTCGACCAACGCGCCGGCGCCATCGCCAATGAACGACACGATCACGCCTTCCGCGGTCACGCGCGCCGCCGCCTTGCTCGCCTTATTGCCAAGTTTCACACGCAGCAGCTCTTCGGCGCGAGCCATGTCGCCGTCGGCCTCGATCAACGCCTTCTTGCATTCCATCATCGGTGCATCGGTCTTCGCGCGCAGTTCTGCAACCATGCTTGCGGTAATTGCCGCCATTGTTCGCTCCTGTCAATCTGTCGGACTATTCCGGTTGTCCACATGCCGCGTGGACACCGCGCGCGGCCACGATCCGTTATTCCACTACGCCGTGGCGCGCAAGCTGCGCGCCACGGCGGCACCTGGGTCGGGAACCGCGCTAGCTAAAAAAAAGGGGCTCAGTGAAGCCCCCTTGTCTGGCTGGTCGCTGAGGCAGGGTTACGCCTGCTCGTTGACCTCGACGAACTCGTCGTCGCCACGGGTCGACTGCACGACATCGTTCAGCGCATTCGCGCGGCCTTCGAGAATCGCATCGGCGACGCCCTGCGCGTACAATACGACCGCCTTGCTCGCGTCGTCGTTACCCGGAATTACATAGTCGACGCCATCTGGCGAGTGGTTCGTGTCGACG
Organism: Mycetohabitans sp. B46; assembly: GCF_037389205.1. Lineage (NCBI taxonomy): Bacteria > Pseudomonadati > Pseudomonadota > Betaproteobacteria > Burkholderiales > Burkholderiaceae > Mycetohabitans > Mycetohabitans sp. B46. The sequence continues at coordinate 66,892 of NZ_JADBGL010000004.1, read as the reverse complement.
ACCGCAATAACCGGCACGCCGAGCTTTTTCGCCTCAGTGACGGCAATCTTGTGGTAACCGACGTCGATCACGAAGATCGCATCCGGAATGCCGCCCATGTCCTTCACGCCGCCAATCGACTTTTGCAGCTTGGCCATCTCGCGCTCGAACATCAGCGCTTCTTTCTTGCTCATCTTCTCGACTTCGCCGGACTCGATCGCCGCTTCCATGTCCTTGAGCTTCTTGATCGACGTCTTCAGCGTCTTGAAGTTCGTCAACATCCCGCCGAGCCAGCGGTTGTTCACGTACGGCATGCCAGCGCGTGCCGCTTCCTCTGCAATCGTGTCACGCGACTGGCGCTTCGTGCCGACGAACAAGATCGTGCCCCGATTTGCCGCCAACTGACGCACGTACTTCAGCGCGTCGTTGTACATCGGCAGCGTCTTTTCGAGGTTGATGATGTGGATCTTGTTGCGGTGACCGAAGATGAATGGCGCCATCTTCGGGTTCCAGAAGCGGGTCTGGTGACCGAAGTGTACACCCGCTTCCAACATTTGACGCATCGTCACTGCCATGAAATTCTCCACGAAGGGTTGAGTCTGAAACCGGTTGCCGCATCCGCGCCTCTATCGCGCGAACACCCTTGGACGCACCGGTTTGTGATTTAGCCGACTGCAAATCGACTAGCCTAGTATAATAGCATGCGTATAAGACGTCCTTCAAGCACGCCGGTTGCACGAGCACGGTATCATCAGCGCAGTCGGATCGATTCATGCGCGCGCTTTGCCGTAGTCCGCTGCGCGTGCCGATGTTATTCTTCCAGGTAATCCAGCAATTCGGCGCGCGCATCCTCGCTGAGCGGATTGCGTTCAACGAATGCCAAGATCGCGTTTTTTGCGCTTTCCCATTGCTGCGCAGGCAAGAACGGGATAAATCGGTCGTCCATTTCCTCGAGCACAAGCAGCACGTCCGCTTCATCACCGCCGTCAAGCAAACGCAGTCCACGCTGCCATAACTGGCTTGACAGCGCGTCGTTCAACTTCGTCGTGCTCGCGAGCAGCCCGAGTGCCACCCAAATGCGATGCTCGGGCAGCGCGCGTTGAATGGCCGGCTCCAGTAGCAATAACTCATGCGCATGTTGTTCTATCGGCAATACCGCGAGCGCGGACGGCAGGTAGTGTAGTGCCTCGCCCAATTGGTGATCGGGCAGCGATAGCGTCAAGTGTCGCAGATCCGCATAGTGCACGGCTCTGTGCTCGGCGGGCAACGCCCATATCATGTTAGCTAGCATGCCGATCACTGCACCTCGGTATGACGCGGGTAGGCGTTGCACCCATTGCTGCAATATCCGGTAATACTCGATGGTTTTCGTCTCCGCATGCGCGTCGCTGTGGAGGCCAGGCAGGAGTTCCGCCAACTCCACGAGCAGATCGGCCTGGCTAGCCGCATCCAACGCGGGAAGCCGATTCAAAAAAGCTTGATATTCGCTTTCGTACCGCGCCGCACCGATCGACCAGCATCTAAGCAGCGATGCCACAGCGGCCCAGGTGCTACCTCGTTCATGGCTGCGTTGTTCGGCGTCTGCATACGCAAATTCATATAAAGGGCGTTGTAGCCGGTCAGAAAAATTGAGTATGGACCGGATCATGTCTTTTTGTATTTGCAAGCCTTGCCGCGGCACACGGCCGGCGGCCTCGAAAAACCGTTGGAACGCCGCTAACTGCTGCGCTTCCGGCAGGTCCGATAAGCGCGGCCACAGTGCGTCAAGCGGCTCGGTGCGCAACGTCGGCTCGATGTGAATACGCTCGATTTCAGCAAGCAATTGCTGCATCGACGCCAGATCCATTTCACGGGCAGAGTAGGCCCGCCGACAGCAAAGCCAACTCAGCCGCCTTTCGTGCAATCCGTGGTATGTCCGCCTGTCCACAGTCGACAAGTGGCCCATATCGTTGAAAGGTATGTGGGCGGCCAACTGCTGAATGATCTCGGGCGGCAAGTCGTGGTACGTCGTCGGACGGCTTGTCCGGTTCGTCCCCCAATGCATCATCGGACGGCTTGCCGAGCCAGCCGCTGCCGCTGCATCTGTCGTCGCGCTTGGCTGCCCGCCTGCGCTCTCAGGTACCGTCAGGCCAGGAGGATAAGGCGGTGCGGCTGCAGCAGGATAACCAGCTTGCTGGCTTTCCGTTGCATATAAAGCGGCTTGAATGTTGTTAATCGTGGAGTTTGGATCGTAATCCATTGGCAAGCTCATTCGGTTATGCATCGAGGACGAGCATGGAAAGGGATATCGAGGCGCTTCAGGCCCACGCCATAGTCATCGCCAAAACATCACGCATACGCTAGCACATCCCTTGACCGGTCTTAGTGCTGCAGCATTTCTCGACATCCTGCCCCATTTTACTGATGGTGACGCTCCGCCGTGCGTGCGAGCCCCTGTGGGCGCGCAGCGAAGATGCGATAATGTGGCACAACTTCATGCCATTTACCCAACGTGGTCCCTTATGACCGTCACGATTAAAACCGAACACGACATCGCAAAGATGCGCGTCGCCTGCCGCCTTGCGAGCGAAGTGCTTGATTACATCACGCCTTTCATCCAGCCCGGCATCACCACCGGCGAGCTCGACCGGCTCTGCCACGAATACATGGTCAAGGAGCAGCACACCGTGCCCGCGCCGCTGAACTACCAGCCGCCCGGCTATCCGCCGTATCCGAAAGCCACCTGCATCTCCGTCAACGATGTGATTTGCCACGGTATCCCCGGCGACAAACAATTAAAGAACGGCGACACGCTGAACATCGACATCACGGTGATTAAGGACGGTTACTTTGGCGACACGAGCCGCATGTTCATTGTCGGCGAAGGATCGATCTTAGCCAAGCGGCTCGTGCAGGTCACGTATGAATGCATGTGGCTCGGCATTGAGCAGGTGCGGCCCGGCGCGCATCTGGGCGACATTGGGCACGCAATCCAGCGGCACGCCGAAGCACACGGCTACAGTGTTGTGCGCGAATATTGCGGCCACGGCATTGGCACTGTGTTCCATGAGGACCCGCAGATCCTGCACTACGGTCGCCCTGGCGCGGGCGTGCAGCTCCAGCCGAGCATGATCTTTACGGTCGAGCCGATGATTAATGCGGGGCGCCGCGACATCCGCACGATGCCGGACAAGTGGACCGTCAAGACGCGCGATCGCAGCTTGTCCGCGCAATGGGAACACACGGTGCTGGTTACACAAACCGGCTACGAAGTGCTAACCGTGTCGGCCGGCACGCCAGCCAAACCGACGATTGCTGGCACCGCGTGAGTCGGCGTACCGCCCCACACTGGCCGCCACGCCGATGCGCCGTCACACGCCGCCTGCCTCGCGTCATCATACGGAGTCGGCATCCCGACTCCGCGCAGCGCCACCTGCCGCGCCCGATTCGATGACACAGGCTTGCCCATGAGTGCCTGCGTTATGTCCACCGTGCCCCCCTCGTCGCTGAAAAACGAATTTACGGCAGCCAAGGCCCAATTGCTTAAACGGTTCGCGCATGCCGGCAACGTCGACACGCTGATGCGCTCGCTCGCGCGGCGGGTCGATGGCGCGCTCGTCGATGCATGGCAGGCGTGCGCAATGCCGCCAGCATTGACGCTGCTTGCTGTGGGCGGCTACGGGCGCGACGCGCTCGCGCCGCATTCCGACATCGACATTCTAGTACTGCTCGACGACGAGCCCGACGAAAACCTGCGGGCCAGTATTGAGCGCTTTATTAGGCTGGCGTGGGACCTGGGGCTTGAACTAGGCAGTAGCGTGCGCACCGTCGAGCAGTGCATCGACGAGGCGCGTCAGGACGTCACCGTGCAAACGTCGCTGCTCGAAGCGCGCAGGGTCGTTGGCAACATCACGCTGCAGCAGGCGTTCCTCGCGCGCTTTTACGAAACGCTCGATCCGCGCGCATTCTTTACTGCAAAAATGCTCGAGATGCGCCAGCGGCACGCGAAATTCCAAGATTCGCCATATAGCCTCGAGCCCAACTGCAAGGAAAGTCCCGGGGGCTTGCGTGACTTGCAGTTGATCCTATGGATCACGCGCGCCGCCGGCTTCGGCCACAGCTGGCAGGCGCTCGAGGCGCGCGGACTGATTACCGTGCGCGAAAGCCGCGAGCTGCGGCGCAACGAGCAATTTCTGAAAACGCTGCGCGCCCGGCTGCACGTGCTCGCCGGACGACGCCAGGACGTTCTCACGTTCGACCTGCAGACCGCACTGGCCGAGGCATTGGGCTACCGGTGCACGCGCGACAAGCGCGCCAGCGAGCAATTGATGCGGCGCTACTACTGGGCCGCCAAGGCGGTCACGCAACTGGCCACCATTCTGATTCAGAACGTCGAGGCACAACTCTTCCCGCGGACTAGCGGTGTCACACGTCACTTGTCCGAGCACTTCGTCGAGAAACAGGGCATGCTGGAAATCGTCGATGACGACGTGTTCCAGCGCACCCCCAACGCGATCCTAGAGGCATTTCTACTGTACGAGCAGGCGCGAGGGGTCAAAGGTCTGTCCGCCCGGACACTGCGCGCGCTGTACAACGCGCGGGAGATCATGGACCGAAACTGGCGTCGCGACCCGCACAACCGCCGCTTGTTCATGGAGATCCTGCAGCAGCCGGAAGGTATCACGCACGCACTGCGGCTGATGAACCAGACGAGCGTGCTCGGGTGCTATCTGCTCAATTTCCGCCGCATCGTCGGCCAAATGCAGCATGATCTGTATCACGTGTACACGGTCGACCAGCACATCCTGATGGTGCTGCGCAATATCCGGCGCTTCGCGATCGCAGAGCATGCGCACGAGTACCCGTTCTGTAGCCAGCTGTTCGCCAATTTCGAGCGACCGTGGGTGCTGTATATCGCTGCGCTGTTCCACGACATCGCGAAAGGCCGCGGCGGCGATCATTCGAAGCTGGGCATGACCGACGCCCGACGCTTTTGCCGCGAGCACGGCGTGAGCCCGCAGGATGCCGCGCTGGTCGTCTGGCTCGTCGAGCATCATCTGACGATGAGCCAGGTCGCCCAGAAGCAAGACACGTCCGACCCGGCCGTGATCGGCCGTTTCGCCACCCTCGTGCATGACGAGCGCCGGCTCACCGCACTGTACTTGCTGACCGTGGCGGATATCCGCGGTACCAGCCCGAAGGTCTGGAACGCGTGGAAAGGCAAGCTGCTCGAAGACCTGTACCGGGTCACGCTAAACGTGCTGGGGGGCGCCCGGCCGGACCAGCACGCCGAACTACGCGCGCGCAAGGACGAAGCGCTCGCGCTGCTACGGCTGCAAACGGTGCCGGACGGCGCGCATCAAGCGCTGTGGGACCAACTCGACGTCGGCTACTTTCTGCGCCATGACGCGGCTGACATCGCATGGCAGACCCGCGTGCTTTATCGACACGTCCACTGTGCTGCCCCGATCGTGCGGGCGCGGCCATCGCCGATCGGCGACGGATTACAGGTGCTCGTCTACTTGCAGGACCGGCCCGACCTGTTCGCCGGCATTTGCGCGTATTTCGAGCACAGCGGTCTGTCCGTGCTTGATGCGCGGGTGAGCACTACGCGGCATGGCTACGCGCTGGACAACTTCCTGGTGGTCAGCACTGACGAAGGCGTGCACTACCGCGACATCGCCAACCTCGTCGAGCAACAACTCGCCGCACGGTTCACTTCGCCCGACCTGTTGCCCGAGCCGGCCAAGGGCCGCCTGTCACGCCTGTCGCGTACCTTCCCGATCACGCCGCGCGTCGATCTGCGCGCCGACGAACGGGGCCAGTACTATTTGTTATCGATTTCCGCCAACGACCGGCTTGGGCTGCTGTATGGGATCGCGCGCGTGCTGGCCGACCATCGCGTCGGCGTGCGGGCCGCCCGAATCAACACGCTCGGCGAGCGGGTCGAGGACATTTTCCTGCTTGATGGCAACGGCTTAGCTGACAGCCGCAAGCAGATCCAACTTGAAACCGAACTACTGCGCGCAATCGCAGTTTAAATCTTATGCGCGTCAAGCTTACCGCAAAACATCCTCGACCAGACTCACCGTCGCGACAACCGGTACGGCCCGGGGCGAAGCGCGACGCAACCCGGCGCGCCGCCGCGCAGGCCCCGCGGGAAAGCCGCGACGCCGACCAGCGTGCGCCGGCTGGGCGTCGCCCCACCCCTCAACCGGTCCCGCCCGTCGGCGGTAACACCACGACAGCCGGCAAGCGGCACGGGAGCGTGCGCGCCGACAAGCCAGGCAACGCCACCGCGCCGCGCCGAACGACGGCCGGGGCACCTGCCCGCGCGGACTCGGGCGGCCGAGCTGACGCGCGCGACGCTAGGCGCGCGCCTCGCCTGTCGGGCGCTGCATCGACGCCCATGCCGCCCCCCACGTCGTCATCATCGACCTCGCCCCCGCCGGATCGACGACACGCGTCGGCCCGCCGTCTCGCCACCGCACCGACGCAAGCGCGTCGCGCCAAGCGGCAAGACGAGGTGGCCGCCAGTGAGCCGTCCCAGGATACGGATCGCGGCGGTCGCGCGCGCGGCGCAAGTGCCGGCGAGCGTACGCGGGCGCAAGCGCCGGCACGCCGCGATAAGCCCGGCCATGCCGGTCGCAAGCCGCGCCAATCGCCGGCGCAGGCACTGGCCGAGCGCATTGACGCAAGGGGCACTGCCGAACAAGGCGCCGCACGCGGTACCCGCGAGCGGGGCGGCGGCACACGGCAGGCCGAGCGCGCGTCAACGGACAGGACGCGTCCCTCGCGTCCGCGCGCCGACGCGGGGGTACCGCGTCGCGACATCCGCCGCGGGATCGAGGCCGATGTGCCCGGCCAGATGCGGTTGTCAAAGCGGATGTCCGAACTCGGCTTGTGCTCGCGCCGAGAAGCCGACGAATGGATTGAGAAGGGCTGGGTCCGCGTCGACGGGCAGATTGTTGACACGCTCGGCGCGAAGATCACCGCCACGCAGCACATCGACGTGCTACCCCACGCCCGAGCGGCCCAGGCCCGGCAAGTCACGATCGTGCTGCATAAGCCGGTCGGCTACGTCTCCGGCCAGCCGGAAGACGACTACCCTCCCGCCGTCGCGCTCGTCACGCCGGCCAATCGCTGGAGCGACGATCCCGCGCCCACGCGCTTTTCCGCCACCCATCTGCGCTCACTAGCGCCTGCTGGCCGGCTTGACATCGATTCGACCGGCTTACTCGTGCTGACGCAGGACGGCCGTATCGCCAAGCAGTTGATTGGCGAACAATCCGAAGTGGAAAAGGAATATTTGGTGCGCGTACGCTACGGCACGTACACACAGCAAGTGGATCGCTATTTCCCTACCGATAAGTTAGCGCAACTGCGCGAAGGATTGTCACTGGATGGCGTGCGGCTCAAGCCGGCACAGGTCGATTGGCAGAACGGCGAGCAGCTACGCTTCGTGTTGCGCGAGGGTCGCAAACGCCAGATCCGTCGCATGTGCGAATTAGTCGGTCTGGAGGTCGTCGGCCTGAAACGCGTCAGAATAGGCCAACTGGTGCTTGGCGCGCTGCCGTCCGGTAAATGGCGATACTTGCGCGCGGACGAGCATTTCTGACGCAGCCGATGGCCGTCGGCGACGCGGGCCTGTGTCAATCGTCGGACACAGGATCCAGGCCCGGGAACAGCACTTCGGTAAAACCAAAGTTCGAAAAGTCGGTAATCCGCATTGGATACAGCTTACCAATCAGATGGTCGCACTCATGCTGCACGACCCGCGCATGAAACCCCTCGGCGATACGGTCGATCGGCTGGCCGTACTGGTCAAGACCTTCATACCGGATCATCGACAGACGGCTGACAATGCACCGCAGCCCCGGCACCGACAAGCAGCCTTCCCACCCCTCTTCCATATCCAGCGAAACGGGGGTGATCATCGGGTTGATCAGCACGCTCTCCGGTACAGCTGGCGCATCCGGATAGCGCGCGTTCTGCCCGAAGCCAAAGATCACGACCTGCAGATCCACACCGATCTGCGGCGCGGCCAATCCCGCGCCGTTGGCCGCGCGCATCGTCTCGAACATGTCTTGGATCAGTTGATGCAATTCCGGCGTATTGAACTTGTCCACCGGTTTCGCCATGCGCAACAGACGCGGGTCGCCCATTTTGAGAATTTCGTGAATCATTGCTGTTCACCCTCTAAAAGCCTACGCATCTCTTCTTCGTCGACGATCGGAATGCCCAACTCCTCAGCCTTCGTTAGCTTGCTGCCCGCATCGGCTCCGGCCACCACGTAATTCGTCTTCTTCGACACCGATCCCGCGACCTTCGCGCCAGCAGCCTCCAGCCTCTCCTTCGCTGCCTCGCGGGACAGGGTCGGCAACGTGCCAGTCAGCACCACCGTCATGCCGGCAAGCGGCCCGGCCGGTTTCCGGGGTGCCGGCGGCCCCTCGGGCCACTGCACGCCGGCTGCACGCAGTTGCTCGATCACCATCCGGTTATGCGGCTCCGAGAAGAAATGGCGGATTGCCTCCGCGACCACGGGGCCGACGTCGTTGACCTCGAGCAGCGCCTCCTCGCTGGCATCCATCAACGCATCGAGCGAGCCGAAATGCCGGGCCAGGTCCCTTGCGGTCGCCTCGCCCACGTGTCGAATGCCCAGCGCATAGATAAACCGCGGCAACGTCGTATGGCGCGCGCGCTCCAACGAGTCGATCAGGTTCTGCGCGGACTTGTCCGCGAAGCGGTCCAGTTGCGCCACTGTCGCAAAGCCAAGGTTGAACAGGTCTGCGGGCGTACGGATCAGGTTCTGCTCGACCAATTGATCAATGATCTTCTCGCCGAGCCCATCGATGTCGAGTGCGCGCCGCTGCGCGAAATGCCACAATGCCTGCTTGCGCTGCGCGGCGCAGACCAATCCACCCGTGCATCGCGCGATCGCCTCGTCCAGCAGCCGTTCGATTGCGGAGCTACAGACCGGGCAGTGGGTCGGCATCGTGAAAGGCCGCGCATCGGCCGGCCGACGCTCCTGAATGGCACCGACCACCTCCGGAATCACGTCGCCGGCGCGGCGCACGATGACGGTGTCCCCGATCAGGATATCCTTGCGACGTACTTCGTCCTCATTGTGCAGCGTCGCATTGGTCACCGTGGCGCCACCGACGAAGACCGGCTCGAGCCGCGCAACGGGCGTGATCGCGCCGGTACGGCCGACCTGCACCTCGATCGCCAGCAGCCGGGTCAGCGCTTCCTCGGCCGGAAACTTGTGCGCCAGCGCAAAGCGCGGCGCACGGGACACGAAACCAAGCCGGTCCTGCTCGTCACGCCGGTTGACTTTGTAGACGACGCCGTCGATGTCATACGGCAGCGACGCGCGGCGCGCGCCCACGTCGCGGAAGAACGCAAGCAGGCCCGCCGCGCCGCGGACCACCGCCCGTTCCTTGTTCACCGGCAAGCCCATGCTGGCGTACCAGTCAAGCAGCGCCGAATGCGTATCCGGCATCGGCACGCCGTCGAGCACGCCGATGCCGTACGCGAAAAACGACAATGGACGCTTCGCGGTGATTCTCGAATCAAGCTGCCGAAGACTGCCGGCCGCCGCGTTGCGCGGGTTCGCGAACTCACGCTGGCCCGCCTCGCGCTGCCGCGCGTTAAGTCGCTCAAAATCGCGCTTGTACATCAGCACTTCGCCGCGCACATCGATGACTTTCGGCACCGCGTTGCCGTTGAGTGTCAGTGGCAGTGACCGAATGGTCCGCACGTTCGCGGTCACGTCCTCGCCAGTCGTGCCGTCGCCGCGCGTGGAAGCCTGCACGAAACGGCCGTTCTCATACCGCAGCGAGATTGCCAGGCCATCGAACTTTAGCTCGCATGCATATTCGACGTCACCGTGCTGCAGCACATCACTGACGCGCTTGTCGAACGCGTCGACGTTGCTGTCCTCGAAACCATTGTTCAGCGACAACATCGGCACATCGTGAACGATGGGCGCAAAACCTTCGGCGACCGCGCCACCGACACGCTGCGTGGGCGAGTCGGGCGTGATCAGATCCGGATGGTCCGCCTCGATCTGCTCGAGTTCCTTGAATAGCTTGTCATACTCGGCATCCGGGATCTCCGGTCGGTCGAGCACGTAATACGCGTGATTGGCGCGATCAAGCTCCGTGCGCAGCCAGGCGGCACGCTCGGCCGGGCGGTCGGCGGACGGCGGAAACATCATGCGTGAGATGAAAATCGGTTGTTCATGGTGAAATTATCGCAGGAAGCCACACGCGGCGGCATCCGCCGGAAGCGCTATGACAGGACGGGCAGCACAAAAAAGCCCGGCGCCAGACACCGGGCTCGCGCAGGTGCCACGCCAGGCACCCCATCATTGACTGGCGAACGCCAACGGCCAACGGCCACCGGCGCGCCGGGTCGGTCAATTGCTAAACAGCCGTCGGGTCGCCGGCGAGCCGGCGGGAATACCTGCCTGCTCCAGCTTCGCGTACAGCGTCATCAGTTGCGTATCGATCGCCGCCAGCGCCGTCTCGGGCAGCGGCCGGCGTTGGTCGTCGACGACCCGCGCGCCAATGCGCTGCGCGAGCGACTTCGCATAGTCGCACATCAGCCGGAACGGCAAGATGTCTTCGTCGGCCACCGGCACGTCCAATAGCAGCGTGATCATCGTGCCACCCTTGTATGTCAGGTCGTCACGCAAGAAATTGGTGTCGCCGAACTGCAGCATGAACACCGGATTTTGCTTGGCGTCGAGCTTGACGAACCGCGTGCCGTCGCGCGAGAGCAACAATCCGTCCTGTGATGCAACGGCCTGGACATAATTGGCCGACCATGGCGCGCCGTCGGACAACACGTTAACAGACAATTGGGCATCGCATTGCGCGGCGAACCCATCCAGTTCACGCGCCATCGACACCGTTTCCATCATGTCCGGAAACTCGGGCGCGCCATCCAGCGCATCGGCGAAAGCCTGCACGCCGGACACAAACTCCGAAAATTCCAACTCGTTCAGCGGCCCGTTGCGGTTGGCCAGTTGCACCGCCGCACGCAACTCGTGGTACCGACCGCCCGGCTGCAACCACTCCCAATGCTCGCGGCCTTCGGCCTTGCCCTCGATGAACGCCGGCTTGCCACCGGCACGCCGCAACCGTTGCGCGAGCGGCAGCACCTTCTCGGCGGCGACCGGCGCTGCGATGCGGATCGGCACGACGCAGTCGATACGCCGATCCACGAGCGCCGGCGGTGCGGCGTTGATCGTCGTCGCAGCCGGCATGATCGGTTCCTGCAGCCCGTCATCCGCAGCGCGCGGCTCGGCCTGTGCGGCGCCAATCCCATCGCCGGCGCCTTCCGCCTGCAGATCGACCGGCGTATCGGGCGCCGCCGACGGCCCGAAACTCGGTTCACGGCGTGCCCCGGCCTGATCCGTACCCAAACCGGGCTCATGGCGTGAACCCGGGGCCGCGGGCTCGATGAACGGCCGCTCCTCGTTCGCGTTGGGTGCGCGCGCCCACTCCGCCGCCGCCTCGTCCGGCATCGGACGGGGCATTCTGCGCCGTACCTTGGCTGCCTGCCACGCGTTGTACGCGACCACGCCGGTCACCACCACTGCGCCCGCCCCTATCAATCCGAGCGTCAATTCATCCATGCAGACTCCATCAGCAAAGCTTATTCGTGTTGCTGTCCATTACCCAGCGTTCTGCGCGAAGCCCGCGGCCGTTTCCATATCGACCGCGACGATTCGCGACACGCCTTGTTCCTGCATCGTCACACCGATCAACTGCTGGGCCATTTCCATCGCAATCTTATTGTGCGAGATGAACAGGAACTGCGTCTTGTCCGACATCGCCCGCACCAGGTTCGCGAAGCGTTCGGTGTTGGCGTCATCCAGCGGCGCATCGACCTCATCCAGCAAGCAAAATGGCGCCGGATTGAGCTGGAACATCGCAAACACCAATGCCGTCGCGGTCAGCGCCTTCTCGCCCCCGGACAGCAGGTGAATAGTCGAATTCTTTTTGCCCGGCGGCTGCGCCATCACCTGTACGCCGGCATCGAGGATCTCCGCGCCCGTCATGATCAGCTTGGCCTGTCCACCGCCGAATAACCGTGGGAACAGTTCGCCGAAATGCCGGTTGACCTCGTCGAAGGTGCCCTGCAACAGCGCCCGCGTCTCCTCGTCGATCTTGCGGATAGCGTCCTCGAGCGTCTCGATCGCGTGCTGCAGGTCGGCCGACTGCGCATCCAGGAACTGCTTGCGTTGGCGAGCCGCACTCAATTCGTCCAACGCCGCCATGTTCACCGGGCCCAGCGCGGTGATGGCGTGATTGATCCGCGTCACCTCACCCTGCAGGTACGATGGCTTCATGTCCGCGCCGAGCTTGGCTTGCAGCGCCGTCTCGTCGACGCCGGCTGCCTCCAGTTGCTCAACGAACTGCTCGCGATTGAGCCGTGCCGCCTGCTCCTTGAGCTGCAACTCGGTAATCTTGTCGCGCAGCGGCTGCAGCGAGCGTTCCGCGGCCAGGCGCTGCTCGTCGGCCTGCCGCAATTGGCCAGTCAGCGCATCGAGTTCTGCACGCGCGGCCTGCAGCGCGTGCTCACGCTCGCTGCGCCATGCCAGCGCTTGCTGCAGCCCGGTATGGGCCGTTTGCCCGTTGATCGTTTCCAGTTCCGCACGCGCCTCTTGCAGCGCGCCGGCGACGCGCTCATCCTGCTCCAGCGCGACCTGGATACTGCGCGTGAGGGTCTCGATGCGGGCCGCGACATCGCGCTGCGCATAGACCGCATCTTGAGCCACGCGCTCCAGTTCCCGCGCCTTCTGGCGGGCGTCTGCCAGGGTTTCGTCGAGCGCCTCGAACGCCAATTGCTCGTCTTCAAAGCGCGCCTGCAGCTCGGCCAGCTCGGTGTCGAAACGCTCAAAATTGCTCTCGGACTCGCTGCGCAGAACTCGCTGCTCGTCGATCTGCGCGGCGATCTCATCGAGCTCCTCGCCAATCTGCACGCTACGTTGCGTGTAGCGCTCATGCGCCTGCGTCAGCTTGAGCACGTCCAGTTGCAATGCATGCACCTGCTGCGTCGCGCGTTCGACTTGTGCCCGCGCATCGGCCAGCGCCTGCGTCGCCTGCGTATGTGCGGCCTCGGCGCGCACCGCGGCGCCGCGCGCTTCATCCGCTAATAGCACCTGAGCACGGACCTCACGCCCGAGATTGTCGATTTCCTGTTGCCGCGCAAGCATGCCGGCCTGCTCGGAATCGGCTGCATACAGTTGCACGCCGACGCGGGTGACCAGATGGCCGGCCTGGACGACGAAGCATCCGCCATCTGGCAGCTGAGCACGCGCGGCCAGTGCCTGGCCGAGTTCGTCGGCCACGAACGCATGGGCAAGCCAGTCGCCGAGCACCGCGCGCAGTCCCGGGTCATCGATGCGCAGTAGCGTCAGCAACGGCCGCAGTCCGGCCGGCGTCTGCAGCGGCTTGCCGGCCGGTGGAGGCGCATAGAACGCGAGTTTGGCCGGCGGCGCATCGGTGGCGAACGCGTTGACCCAGTCCAGATTCGAGATTTCGAGCGCGGCCAGTCGCTCGCGCAGGACCGATTCCAGTGCTATTTCCCAGCCGGGCTCGATGTGCAGCTTCTTCCACAGGCGCGGTAGCGTAGCCAGTTCATGCTTGTCCAGCCACGGCTGGAGCTTGCCCTGCGTCTGCACGTTTTGCTGCAACTGCTTGAGCGCGGCCAAGCGTGCCTCGAGCTGGTGAATCCGTGCGTTTTCTTGCTGCACACGCTCCTGCGCAGCGCGGCGCGCCTCCTCTAGCTGCGGCGCCTGCTGTTGCGCGTCGGCGAGCCGTTGCTGCGCATCGTCCAGAATCTGCTCGTGCTCGGCCAACTGCATGCGCAGTTCCTCGAGTTGCGCCTCGTCCGGCGCGTCCAGCCCCTGCCGCTCGCTCCTCAGGCGCTCCAGCCGCACCTGCAACTGCTGCAACTGCTGGTCGGCGTTACGCTGATGCGCCGCCTCCAGCTTTAACGCTTGTTCCGCTTGCGCGATCGCGCCCCGCTCGTCATTGAGCTTGGCCTGCGCCTCGCGCCACCGCACTTCCAACGCCGGCAGCGCATCGTTTTGCGCCGCCGCGTCGTCCTGCGCGCGCGCCACCCGCTCCTCGGCCTCGGCCAGCAACGCGTGCGCGTCGGCCAACTCGTCGCGTGCCTTCTCGGACTGCCTCTGCCACTGATCCCGCTGCGCGGTGAGCGCCGCGATCTGGTTCTGTGCACGATTGCGCGACTCGACGATGAATTTGATCTCCGCTTCCAGCCGGCTGACCTCGGCATTGGCCTCGTACAGCGTCCCTTGCGCGCCCTGCATCGCATCGCTGGCCGCGTAATGCGCGACGCGCATCGTCTCCAGTTGCGCTTCGACTTCGCGCAGCCTCGCCATCTGCGCCTCAAGCTCGACCTGCGCGGCGCCGATCGCCCGCTGCTGGCGCTCCTGCTCGGCCTGCGCCTCGTTCTTGCGCAGCAGCCACAGCAGGCGCTGCTTTTCCTCGCCCTCGGCCTGCAACGCCTTGAACTGCTGCGCGATCGTGGCCTGCCCTTCGAGCTTGTCCAGGTTCGTGCTGAGTTCGCGCACGATATCCTCGACGCGAGTCAGATTGTCGCGCGTGTCATTCAGACGGTTCGCCGTCTCCCGGCGCCGCTCCTTATATTTGGACACACCGGCCGCCTCCTCCAGGAAGACGCGCAACTCCTCGGGCTTGGCCTCGATGATCCGCGCGATCATCCCTTGGCCGATGATCGCGTACGCGCGCGGGCCCAGGCCTGTGCCCAGAAAGATGTCCTGGATGTCGCGCCGGCGCGCCGGCAGGTTGTTGATGTAGTAGCTGGACGTGCCGTCACGCGTGAGTACGCGCTTGACCGCGATTTCCGCGTATTGGCTCCATTGGCCCGCCGCCCGCCCGTCGCCGTTGTCGAACACCAACTCGACGCTGGCGCGACTGGCCGGCTTGCGCGCGGTCGAGCCGTTGAAGATCACGTCCTGCATCGATTCGCCGCGCAACTCGGACGCGCGTGATTCGCCGAGCACCCAGCGCACCGCGTCGATGATGTTCGACTTGCCGCAACCATTGGGGCCGACGACGCCAACGAGCTGGCCGGGCACCTGGAAATGAGTCAGATCGACGAAGGACTTGAAGCCAGCGAGCTTGATCGAGGTCAGACGCACGGCGATATTCGCTGTTCTAGAGAGATTGCATGGAGTCCGCGCGGCACCCATGCGGCGCCCGGACGTTCGGGGCCAATCATACCATCGTCGATTGGCAGCCCAAACCGGCTCGGACCGCTCGTTACGCAGCGTGTCGTGCCGGCGGCACGCCCGCGCGCGCAGGCACGCTATAATTATATTTTTGTGAATCATAACCCGCGTTCAACTCGGCGGCCGCGTACATTGACGCGGCGGCGTCTGTCCCGGCTGCCGACCTGGCAGCCCAACGCCGTGCCCGACGCCGCCACCAAGGCTTGCTAGTGAATCCGCGTCTCGACCTGCTGCAACCGTATCCATTTGAAAAGCTGCGCGCACTGTTCGACGGCGTGACCCCTTCGCCGGCCTATGCACCGATCAGCTTTGGCATCGGTGAGCCGAAGCATCCGACGCCAGCGCTGGTTCGCGAGGCCGTTCGCGCGTCGCTCGATGGCTTGGCGTCGTACCCCGCGACCGCCGGCACGTCGCCGTTGCGGCACGCGATCGCGGCGTGGCTGCAGCGCCGCTATGGATTGCCGGCGGTGGACCCAGCCACCAACGTGCTGCCGGTGGCCGGCTCACGTGAGGCGCTGTTCGCGTTCGCGCAAACGGTCATCGACCCCAGTCGCACAAGCGATGCGGGTCAGCCGCCGGTCGTGCTGTGCCCGAATCCGTTCTATCAGATCTACGAAGGGGCGGCGCTGCTCGCCGGTGCGCAGCCGTACTACGTGAACAGCGATCCGGCCCGCCATTACGCATGCGATTACGGCACGGTGCCACACGATGTCTGGGCACGCACGCAGCTGCTGTATGTGTGCTCCCCGGGCAATCCGACCGGGGCCGTGTTGGGCCTGGACGACTGGCGGGAGATTTTCGCCCTGGCCGAGCGCTTCGGCTTCACCATCGCGTCCGACGAGTGCTACTCTGAAATCTATTTCGACGAACGCAACCCGCCGCTTGGCGCGCTACAGGCCGCCCACGCACTAGGTCGCGGCTTCGAGCGCATCGTGATGTTCTCCAGCCTGTCCAAGCGCTCGAACGTGCCGGGAATGCGCTCTGGATTCGTGGCAGGCGACGCATCGATCCTGAAACGCTTCCTATTGTTCCGCACTTATCACGGTTCGGCGTTGAGCCCCGTCTACCAGGCCGCGAGCATCGCCGCGTGGGGCGACGAGCAGCACGTGCGTGACAACCGCCGACAGTACGTCGAGAAATTCGGCATCGTCACCCCGATGCTGGCCGACGTGCTGGATGTCGCGATGCCCGACGCGGGGTTCTACCTATGGGCGCAGGTGTCGCGCACCGGGTTGGACGATTGCGCATTCGCGCGGCGCTTGTACGCCGACTATAATGTCACCGTCCTGCCGGGCTCCTATCTCGCGCGCACCGCGCACGGCGCCAACCCGGGACGCAACTACGTGCGCATCGCGCTGGTCGCGGACACCGCCGAATGCGTCGAAGGCGCGCGACGCATCGTCCAATTCTGTCAAAGCCTGTAGCGCGCTGTCGCCTGCCGCGCGGCGCGCACGCATTGCATCGATATCAACCACACTCGAGTCATCAAGCCATGTCGCAACCCTTGCAGCAGATCATCGACACCGCGTGGGAAAACCGCGCCGAGCTATCACCGAAGTCCGCCCCCGCCGACATCCGCGAGGCTGTCGCGCACGTGATCGGCGAACTGGACCGCGGCACACTTCGCGTAGCCGAAAAGAAGGACGGCGACTGGGTCGTCAACCAATGGCTGAAAAAGGCAGTGTTGCTCTCGTTCCGGCTTGAGGACAACGTGCCGATGGCCGCCGGCGGCTACTCGCAGTTCTACGACAAGGTGCCTTCCAAGTTCGCGCGCTACACGCCCGAGGACTTTGCTGCGGGCGGCTTTCGTGTCGTGCCGCCGGCGATCGCGCGCCGCGGCTCGTATATCGCGAAGAACGTCGTGCTGATGCCGTCGTACACCAACATCGGTGCCTACGTTGACGAAGGCACGATGGTCGACACGTGGGCCACCGTTGGCTCGTGCGCGCAGATCGGCAAAAACGTTCACCTGTCCGGCGGGGTCGGCATTGGCGGCGTGCTCGAGCCGCTGCAGGCCAATCCGGTGATCATCGAGGACAACTGCTTCATCGGCGCGCGCTCCGAAGTCGTCGAAGGCGTGATCATCGGAGAGAATTCGGTGATCTCGATGGGCGTCTATCTCGGCCAGAGCACGAAGATCTATGATCGCGAAACCGGCGAAGTCATGTACGGCCGCGTACCGCCGGGCTCCGTCGTCGTGGCTGGCAACCTGCCGTCGGCCGACGGCAAATACAGCCTGTACTGCGCGGTGATCGTCAAGAAAGTCGATGCCAAGACCCGTTCGAAGGTCGGCATCAACGAACTGCTGCGGGGCGATTAAATGGCCGCCAGCCAGTCGCGCGGCAACGCGCTAACCGTCTATGGGATCCCGAACTGCGACACCGTGAAGAAGGCGCGCAACTGGCTCGACGCGCACGGTGTCGCGTACGCGTTCCACGACGTCAAGAAGGCCGGCGTCAACGACGCATTGCTGCGCGACTGGCTCGCCCAGGTGCCGCTGGACACACTCGTGAACCGACGCGGCACCACATGGCGCGCGCTCAGCGACGAGCAAAAGGCGGCGGCCGGCACAACCGACGGCGCCATCGCATTGATGATCGACAAGCCGTCGGTGATCAAACGTCCCGTGCTCGTGGCCGACGGCGGCATCAAGGCGGTTGGCTTCTCGGCCGACCAGTATCAAACGCTGTTCTGACCTTTCCTACCCATGAGCCGCACCCTTGCCCTGACCGAGGCCCTGATCGGCCGAGCATCCGTCACGCCCGAGGACGCAGGCTGCCAGGCATTGATAGCCGAGCGCCTTGTGGCGCTCGGCTTCACCTGCGAAACCCTCACCGAGGGCGGTGTTACCAACCTGTGGGCGCTCAAGCGCGGCGCTGACGGCCCGGCGGGCAAGCTGCTGGCGTTCGCCGGCCACACCGATGTGGTGCCGACCGGGCCGCTCGAGCAATGGAGCAGCGATCCATTTGTTCCAGTGCAACGCGACGGCCGACTGTACGGACGCGGCGCGGCTGACATGAAGGCGTCGCTGGCCGCCTTTGTCGTCGCGACCGAGGAATGCGTTGCCGCCCATCCGCGACACCGCGGCTCGATCGGCCTGCTGATCACCAGCGATGAGGAAGGGCCGGCGCGCTATGGCACGGTTAAGGTGATCGAGCGGCTTGAAGCGCGCGGCGAGCGCCTGGACTACTGCGTGGTCGGCGAGCCAACCTCCAGCGAGCGCTTCGGCGACACGGTGAAGAACGGGCGACGCGGTTCGCTATCCGGCACGTTGACCGTGCGTGGCATACAAGGTCATATCGCGTACCCGCACCTGGCGAAGAATCCGGTGCACCTGCTCGCGCCCGCGCTGGCTGACCTCGTGCGTGTGGCATGGGACCAGGGCAACGAGTATTTCCCGCCGACCACGTGGCAGGTATCGAACCTGCATGCCGGCACTGGCGCGACCAATATCATCCCAGGCAGTGCAAGCGTCGACTTCAACTTCCGCTTCTCGACCGCGACAACGCCCGACGAGTTAAAAGCACGCGTGCACGCAATCCTCGACGCCCACGGGCTGGACTACACATTGACGTGGAATCTGAGCGGCATGCCGTTCCTGACACCGCGCGGCGAGCTATCCAACGCGCTCGAGCAAGCGATCGAGGCCGAGACCGGCATGCGCCCCGTGCTCTCGACCACCGGCGGCACCTCCGATGGCCGCTTTATTGCGCGGATCTGCAAGCAGGTCATCGAATTTGGCCCGTGTAACGCGTCGATCCACAAGGTCGATGAACATATCGAGTTGGCCCACATTGAGCCATTGAAAAACGTTTATCGGGGCGTACTGGAGCGTCTCGTCGTGTGACGTACGGAACGGTTGGCGCCGCCGTGGCGATGCCAAACGCAGCCCGACCCGACCGCCGGCGACGTCGAACTCAATACGTCGCTGGCACCTCATACCGCCGTGCCCCTTCCTATCCGCCAACGCTCAACCCGGCGCTCATGCCGTCGCTTACCATGAACCATTCGTTTTCGACCGTCCGCGACTTGCTGCGCTATGCGGTCACCCGCTTCAACCAAGCCCAATTGGCATTCGGCCACGGCAGCGCAAACGCTTATGACGAAGCCGCGTATCTGGTACTCCATACGCTGCACCTGCCGCTCGACACGCTGGACCCCTTCCTCGATGCGCGTCTGCTGGACGACGAGATCGGCGCGGTACTCGACATCATCGAGCGGCGTGTCACGCAGCGGTTGCCGGCCGCTTACCTGACTCACGAAGCTTGGCTGCACGGCTATCGCTTCCATATCGACGAGCGCGTGATCGTGCCGCGCTCACTCATTGGCGAGTTGCTGCTCGAGCGGCTGTCGCCGTGGATCGACGCGCCCGATGAACTGGGCGCGGTGCTCGAGTTGTGTACCGGCTCCGGCTGCCTTGCGATCATGGCGGCCGACGCGTTCCCAAGCGCCGAGATCGACGCGGTCGACCTCTCGGCACACGCGCTGCAGGTGGCGCAGCGCAACATCGACGACTACGACTTGAATGAGCGGATCACGCTGTTCGAAGGCGACCTGTTCGAGCCGCTGCCGCAGCGCCAGTACGATTTGATTCTGGCCAACCCACCTTACGTCAACGAGGCGTCAATGCAGGCATTGCCGGCCGAGTATCGCCACGAACCGGCCATGGCGCTGGCGGGTGGCTGTGACGGTATGGACATCGTGCGCCGGATCATCGGTGCCGCGCGCGACTGGCTGACCGATGACGGGGTTCTCGTCATTGAAATCGGCAATGAACGGCCTCACGTCGAGGCCGCGTTCGGTGGCCTGCCATTGACGTGGCTGCCGACCCACGCCGGCGACGACAGCGTATTTCTGCTGCACGCGTCGGACCTGCCACGCGGCAAATCATGATGCAAGACAGCCCTGTCGGCGTATAGCACCGCTGGACAGAAGGCATAACCGCACGCTGCGGCACCACATTGTCCGATGCATACGCCATTGCGGCATGCACGCCACATCGGCGCTGCCGAAAAACGGCCACGACAGGTAAGATGCAAGACATGCCGCACCGCGCGAGCCGTCATTGGCCCGCTTTCCCGCATGCAACTGGATTGGCTCCATCTCGGTACATTAGTCGCTTGTGCGCATGGGCTCGGCGTCATCGCCGCCTGCCATGCGATTCTGCACACGCGTACGTCGCAAGGGGCAATTGCGTGGGCGGTTTCGCTCGTCGCAATGCCCTACCTAACGCTGGTTCCGTACCTTTTCCTGGGGCGTAGCCGTTTCGAGGGGTATGTCGATGCGCGACGCGTCGAGTACGAGGCAATCTGGGAGCGGCGTTTAGACCTAGTCGGCAACATCGGCACGCAATCCGACGCGCTGGACAGCGCGCCGGTCAACCAGTTGGGCGCACAGACGATCGCCGCACTGTCGTCGCTCGCGCGCATGCCGTTTTTGGCGGGCAACCACGTGCGCACGCTGGTGAACGGCGAGGCGACGTTTGCGGCGATCTTCGACGCAATTGACGCGGCACGTCACTACG
This sequence comes from Mycetohabitans sp. B46, assembly GCF_037389205.1. Lineage (NCBI taxonomy): Bacteria > Pseudomonadati > Pseudomonadota > Betaproteobacteria > Burkholderiales > Burkholderiaceae > Mycetohabitans > Mycetohabitans sp. B46. The sequence goes on along the minus strand of NZ_JADBGL010000004.1, from coordinate 46,118 downwards.
TGCTCGTCCAGTTCTTCATCATTCGGGCCGACACAGTCGGCGACATGCTGCGCGATGCCCTGCTGGCCAAGGCGGCACAAGGGGTGCAGGTGCATTTGCTGTATGACAGCATCGGCAGTATCGACCTGCCAGCAGCCTACGTCAGCGCATTGCGTGCCGGCGGCGTGCAGGTACATGCGTTCGCCACCAACCGCCGCTTCGTCAACCGTTTTCAGCTCAATTTCCGCAATCACCGCAAAATCGTCGTCGTCGATGGCGAACGCGCATTCATCGGCGGCCACAACGTCGGTATCGAATACCTGGGGGGCAAACCCCCGTTATCGCCGTGGCGTGATACGCATATTGAAGTGCGCGGGCCTGTGGTAAAACAAATCGAATTCGTGTTCGTCGAGGATTGGTTCTGGGCCACGCAGCGGCTGCCCCGTACCACGCCGCCCATCCGCCCGTGGGGTGGCAACATGCATTGCCAAGTCATCGCTAGCGGTCCGGCCGACCGCCAGGAAACCGGCTCATTGTTCTTTGTCGCAGCGATTCATGCGGCACGCGAGCGCATCTGGATCACCAGCCCTTACTTGATACCCGATGAGGCCGTATTCGCCGCCCTCAGGCTCGCCGCGATGCGCGGCGTCGACGTGCGCGTGCTGATTCCGTCACGCCGCGATCATATCGTCGTTTTTGAAGCCTCCCGACTGTACGCCCATGACATGGTGCAGGCGGGCGTCCAAGTCTTCCGCTATCGGCCCGGCTTCCTTCACCAGAAGGTCATGCTAATTGATTGTGTCGCCGCCGCAATCGGCAGTGCGAACCTCGATAATCGGTCATTTCGCCTGAACTTCGAGATCATGCTATTGACTGTCGATTCCACGTTTGCCGCAGAGGTCGCAGCCATGCTCGAGGCCGATTTCGCGCTGTCTGATCCGGTCCAAGTCAGCGAATACGCGCGCACGCCGGCGTGGCGGCGCATGGCGATGCACGTCGCGCGGCTGTTCGCGCCGATTCTATAGCGGCGCGGGCTCGATGCGATGATCGAGTGCCGCCTACATCTTTAAAGCTGTACCGTCTCAAAGCTGAGACTGTCAATTAGAACCCCACCGCCACGCGGGCCGTCAACAATGGCGCAGGACGATGAATCGGCATGCCGGCGAACGACTCAATTACAGCCGTCCGGGACGAACAACGTCAGCACGATACTTACGATGGAAGCGCGTCGGGTACGCGCCTTAGCCTGTTTGGCAGCCGCAGCGCTTTATGCTGCAATAGTCTGAGCCGCATTTGCCGGCAGGATGGCCGGTACGCAATCAGCGCCACCCACGACACGGTCGCCCGCGGCGGAACCATAGTATGCTAGCTTGAACGCCTCCAGGCCTTTACAGTGTCCCCGCCCCATCATCGCATGCGCGGCCGGGAACCGTATGATCATCGCGCGCATCGCCGTCCGGCAAAGGGCGCAGCAACGTCGCCCATTGCCCGTCGCCGGCTTGTCCGCTGCTTCAAACACGAACCAGCGCCGACCCAATGCCTGGGGACATTGCTGCACTGCAACGCACCCCTCCCTTCCGGCACTAGGTCCTTGACATGGCATAGGAAACGAGTGTTCGAAATTTTTTGTTTATTGGCCCCATCGCGATCCAGCACCATGCCATATGCATCGATCGATTGGTTCAACGAGGCACTCCCTACACGGCACTGTCTAACATCAACAGTAGAAACGTGGCGGCTAATGACAATGGCAATGCTAGCTTCATCATGTCTTTACTCGAAAATTCATGACAATGCCTGCGCATTTGATTGCAATGTTGGTACAAATCGACTCATCGGATCGATCTGCGAAATGCCGACATTACCGTCCTTTGACGGCGTGGTCCCAGATAATTTTAGTGTCACGCCGCAAAGTGTTTGCCAAACCGCAAACTTTTCCTAATAACTGTACTTTGACCGCCAGATTCTGCTTCCAATAAGCCATCCGCGCACAACGCCGTACTTTTTGCCACTTACCATTGAGACCGTCCGGTCCGTCGAATGACCGGACACAAAGTAGCGTGCAGCCCTGCTGGGGATTAAATCCGGGAGAGGCTACCGTCGAGCTTGCGTTTTGACGGCTTTGATCCGTCCAAACCGAACCGCCACACGCAGCGCGCAACCAGCGTCAGCTGCACAGGAAAGGAGAACCAATGAAAAAGCGAGCGATGACCATTGTGGCCTTCAGTGGCCTTGCCGCGAATGCCGCTTGGGCACAGAGCAACGTCACGTTATATGGGGCCGTGGACAACGGAATTGGCTATCAAACCAGCCAGACAACGCCGGGCTCGGTCAATGGCGGACGCTCGGCCATCAAGATGGCTCACGGCGTCTGGTTAGGCAACCGCATCGGCTTCAAGGGCGACGAAGATCTTGGCGGCGGGATGAAGGCCCTATTCACGCTGGAAGCCGGTTTCAACGGCGCAAATGGTGAAGCCCTATTCGAAAAAAACGCTCAGTTTGGCCGGCAGGCCTTCGTGGGTATGGCGCATCCTGAGTTTGGGACCGTGACGGCGGGCCGCCAATATACTGCCTATTACACATTGCTCGCGCCATATAGCCCGACAACGTGGCTCACGGCGTACGGCTCGCACCCAGGCGACGTCAGCGCCCTAAATATGGCGTACCGCACGAACAGTTCGATTGTCTATATGTCCCCCAACCTCAATGGATTGAAGTTCGGAGGATCGTATGCATTCGCGGGCGTGCCCGGCAGTGCGTACCGCGGTTCGACGTGGAGTGCGGGCGTGCAATATATCAACGGACCGCTGGGTATCGCTGCGGGATTTCAGCGCATCAATAACGCCGCCGTTGGCGGCGGCGAATGGGATGTGCAATCGGCGACCACCTCCAACGGCAAGCCCCCTGTGTCGGCGATCAACTATGGGTACCAAACCGCGCAGGCACAACAACGCGTCGGCGTGACAGGCGGGTGGACAATCACGCCCGAACTTGATGTTTCGCTCTCTTATACGAACACACAGTACGTGCCAGGCATGCTGTCGCGCTTTCGTAATCAGGCCGTATTCAATGCGGCGGGTGTCGTGCTGCACTGGAAACCGAGCCCAGTGTGGGACCTCGCTGCCGGCTACAACCATGCGCGCGCAAGCAAGGCCAACGGAATCGAGCACGCAGCACGGTATAACCAGTTCAATCTGTCGCAGTACTATAGCCTGTCAAAGCGTACCGGCATCTACATGGTGCAGGCTTACCAGCGCGCAAGCGGCAATACGTTTACGACGGCACCGGACGGCACCACGAGCGTGGTCAAGGCCACCGCGTCGATCGGCGATGTGATGAACGGTGCGCCCTCGTCATCGCAGAGTCAATTTGCCGCCGCTGCAGGGATCGTGCACCGGTTCTAAGTTGTCGCGGTTTTGATCGAAGCGCTAACAGCTGCTCGTTCATGGTAGCAGCGACGCACACATGGCTGCGTGTCCGCGTGGACACGCAGCCACACAGGAAGCTGCACAAGAAGCTGCGTTTATGGTCCACCGATGGTCTCGCCATCCGCTAGTCGATGGGCAAAGGCCCTCCGTCGAGGACACGCTCTTATCACGTGCGTCGGCCAACCAATACAAGAAGACGCACCGGCACGTATGCCGACAAGCTCAGCCGCTTCAAAGCAACTTTTCGATATCCGGCTCGATTGCGTCGGGTTGGGTGACAGGCGCATAGCGCTTGACCGACCTGCCTTCGCGATCGATCAAAAACTTGGTGAAGTTCCACTTGATCGCCTCGGTCCCGAGCACGCCGGGCGCTTCCCCGGTCAAATAGCGATACAGCGGGTGCGCATGGGCACCGTTGACATCGATCTTGTCAAACATCGGGAACGTGACCTGGTAGTTTTTCTCGCAAAATGCGCCGATCTGCTGTGCGTCGCCCGGCTCCTGCTTACCAAACTGGTTGCACGGAAAGCCCAGTATCTCCAGGCCGCGCGCCGCATATCGTTCATACAAGGCCTGCAATCCCGCATATTGCGGCGTGAACCCGCATTCGCTAGCGGTGTTGACGATTAGCAGGACCTTGCCGCGGTAGTGCTCCAGCGAAATGTCGTCGCCCTGCAGTGAGCGCGCAGAGAATGAATAGAGTTGGCTCATCCGGACTCCTTGTACGAGCATGAGGTCATACGTGCAGTGTAGAGCAACTTTGGACTGCCCGGCATCGGCCGGACGCACGACTGTCCGATGCGGGGCCGATCTACAATACTGGTTTTCCACGCATCCCCATAATGGTCCTGCCGTGATCCGCTTCAACCAACTCAGTCTGTCGCGCGGCACGAAGTCGCTTTTCGAAAGCGTCACCTTCACGCTGAACCCGGGCGAAAAAGCCGGCCTGATTGGCGCGAATGGCGCTGGCAAGTCGACGCTGTTTGCCCTTTTACGGGGGCAACTGCAGCCGGATGCCGGCGAACTCGCGCTGCCGCCGTCATGGCGCATCGCGCATGTGGCGCAGGAAACGCCCGCGGTCGAGTGCAGCGCGCTCGACTACACGTTGGACGGTGACACGGAATTGCGCGACATCGAAGCACGTATCGCCGCGGCGTGCGCCGCCGACGACGGCGCCGAGCAAGCGCTCGCGCATGCGGCACTGGCGGATGTCGACGGCTATTCAGCTCCAGCTCGCGCGCAAGCGCTGTTGCTCGGCCTGGGCTTCACGCTCGAGCAGACGCTGGCGCCGGTCGCCAGTTTCTCCGGCGGCTGGCGCATGCGGCTGAACCTCGCGCAGGCGCTGATGTCGCGCTCCGACCTGCTCCTGCTAGACGAGCCCACGAACCACCTAGATTTGGACGCCATCGTGTGGCTCGAAGACTGGCTGCATCGCTACGCGGGCACGCTGATCGTCATTTCGCACGACCGGGAATTTCTCGACTCAGTATGTCATGTCACACTGCACCTAGAACAACGCCAGATCAAGCGTTACGGCGGCAACTATAGCCAATTCGAGGTCCAGCGGGCACAACAGCTCGCGCTACAACAAAGCGCATACGAAAAGCAGCAGCGCACGATCGCGCACCTGCACAGCTTCATCGACCGATTCAAGGCCAAGGCCACGAAAGCGCGACAAGCACAAAGCCGGATGAAGGCACTCGAAAAAATGGAGCGCATCGCGCCGGCGCACGCGTCGTCACCGCTCACCTTCGAGTTTCGCGAACCCACGTGTGCACCGAACCCGATGCTTGTGATGGAGCAGGTTCGCTGCGGTTATCCGTCGGACAGCGGCGGCGCGCCGGCTGTGATCGTCGACGACGTCAACGTATCGATTCAGAGTGGCCAGCGCATTGGTTTGCTCGGTGCCAACGGCCAAGGCAAGTCGACATTGATCAAGACGCTGGCTGGCACCCTGGCGCCGATCGGGGGTGTCGTGCGCAACGCAAAAGGATTGACGATCGGGTATTTCGCGCAGCACCAGCTCGAGACGTTGCGAGAGGACGACACGCCCCTGCAGCATCTGGCACGGCTTGCCCCGGACACACGCGAGCAGGAATTGCGCGACTTCCTGGGTAGCTTCAACTTCAGCGGCGAAATGGCCACCACGCCGATTCGCCCGTTCTCGGGCGGCGAAAAAGCCCGCCTCGCCCTTGCGTTGATTGTCTGGCAACGCCCCAATTTGTTGTTGCTCGACGAGCCGACCAATCACCTCGATCTCGAAACGCGCCATGCGTTGACGATGGCACTGGCCCAGTTCGAAGGAACGTTGATTCTCGTGTCTCACGACCGACACTTACTGCGTGCGACGACCGATCAGTTCATGCTGGTCGCGAAGCACCAGGTTGCGCCATTCGACGGCGACCTGGACGACTACCGCGACTGGCTACTGCAGCATGCAGCCGAGCAGCGCGACGCGGCAAGACGGGCCGGCTCGCAGGCCAACGCGCAAACACCGAGTGCCGGCACGGCAAACCGCGACGGCTCCTCGGACATAACTGGTGCCGACACGGCAATCAACCGCAAGGCACAACGCCGAGCCGACGCACAGGCCCGGCAAAAGACCGCGCAGCTGCGCAAGCCTTTGCAGAACCAAATCGGTAAGATCGAGCAGCAGATGGATGCATTGAGCACCGAAAAAGCCTCACTCGAAGCGTTCATCGCGGCGCCGTCGAGCCATGAGCCGGCGCACAAGGCGAACCTAACTGACGCACTGAGGCGTCAGGCCGAGGTCTGCAATAAGCTCGCCGAGCTTGAGGCCGAGTGGCTGGAACTGAGCGAGGCACTCGAGCAAATTGGCTGAAGGCGAAATGGATCAGCGCCGCGCGTAATCGATGCGCTGCACGCCGTGCTCGGTGCCGATCAGACACAAGTCGGCGCCACGCGCGGCGAACAGCCCAACGGTTACCACGCCCGGCCATTGATTCATATCGCGCTCCAGCGCAACGGGATCGTCGATGGCCAGTCCTTTGACATCGAGGATCTCATTGCCATTGTCGGTCATGAATGGTGTACCGTTGGGCGTGAGCCGCAACACTGCCGTGCCAGCGGTCAACTGGGCGATACGGCGCGCGAGCGCCACGCGTGCCATTGGCACGACTTCGACCGGTAACGGGAATGTGCCAAGCGTTGGCACTAGCTTGCTGGCATCTGCGATACACACGAATACGTCGGCGGCCGACGCGACGATCTTTTCGCGCGTCAATGCCCCGCCACCGCCCTTAATCATCGCGCCATGCGGATCGATCTCGTCCGCACCGTCCACGTAGACGGGCAAGGATTCGACATCGCCCAACTCGAATACGCGAAACCCATGCGACAGCAGCCGGTTCGTTGTCGCGACGGAACTCGATACGGCCCCGCGATACCGGTCCCGGCTGCTAGCAAGCGCATCGATAAAGCAATTCGCGGTTGAGCCGGTCCCGACACCGATTACTGCACCTTCCGGTACGTGAGTGTTCACATAATCGGCCGCCGCGTGGCCAACGAGTTGCTTGAGGTCTTCTTGAGTCATCTGGAAAGTACTGCGGGAAAATGCGAGATAGGGATAGTTTACCTGACCTGCTGCCACATCACTCAATGCAGAGCGTTACCGGTGTCTGGTGGTGCCGTACCGGGAACCTCTCGCGATGCTCGTTGAGCATCATGCTGATTTTTGTTTGTCGGCTCATACTGAGCACCGCGCCGTTTTTACCCAGCGGGCAAACGGCGGCACCAGCGGCGCGGTGCCTCGATCTCGCGCAGGCAAATCCATCCGGCACACACAAGGACAGAGAAAATGTATGCTAAAGATCGGTTCGAAAAATCAGTGTCACTCACTGTCATCGCGGCGGAGAGCCGCCGGGGGCGCTGCGCGCGAGCGCTGGTAAAGTAAGCGCCCCCCATGATCCACGCTCGCCATGAAACGTTCATCGACGATGACGCCGCATGATGCGCTGTTCAAGCAGTTCCTCACGCATCCGGACACCGCACGGGATTTCTTAAGCCTGCATTTGCCCACGCCGTGGTTAGCGCAGTGCGACTTGGGCACATTGCGCCTGGAGTCGGCAAGCTTTGTCGAAGAAGATTTACGCGCCTACTATTCGGACGTGCTGTGGTCGCTGCAGACTCGGCAAGGTGATGGGTACGTGTATGCGCTGATTGAGCATCAAAGCCGGCCGGAGCGTCATATGGCGTTTCGGCTAATGCGCTACGCGGTAGCCGCCATGCAGCGCCATCTAGAGGCCGGACATGACCGGCTGCCGCTGGTGATTCCGATGCTCTTTTATCACGGGCAGGTCAGTCCGTATCCGTACTCGATGCGGTGGCTGGACAGCTTCGAGGTGCCTGAGTGGGCGTCGCAGCTGTATGCAGGAGGCTTTCCCTTGGTGGATGTCACGGTGATTCCGGATGATGAAATCATCACGCATCGGCGCATGGCGATGCTGGAGTTATTGCAAAAGCATATCCGGCAACGCGATTTGGCGACCCTGGTGGAGCAACTGGCCAGCCTGTTGAGCACGGGGTACACTACGCACGAGCAGTTGGTGTCGCTGATGCATTACATGCTGCAGTGGGGCGACACGGCGGATCCGGAGCGATTTATGCGAGAGTTGGCGATCCGCTCACCGCAACACGAGGAGGTTTTGATGACAATTGCACAGAAGCTCGAGCAAAAAGGCCTGGAGCGCGGCCGGATGCTGGGACGCGAAGAAGGCCGTGAAGAAGGCCGTGAAGAAGGTCGTGAAAAAGGCCGTGAGGAAGGACACAAGGAAGCTGCGCTGAAGATCGCGCGCACGTTGCTAGAAAACGGCTTGGAGCGCGAGACGGTCAAGCGTATGACGGGCTTGTCCGAAGCCGACATGAAGCGGATCTGCCACTAACAATAAGGGCAATTCAGTGCTGAGCAGCATAGGGCCATGCGCCACGTAATTAAAACGCAAGCGCATACCTTCGCGCGGTGCGCCTCAAGCCGCTGCGGCAGGCCAACCCGGCATAGTCGTGCGTGCGCGCTGCGTGGCCCAGTATGCGCGCAGTGTGGCTGACGGGCTATCACTGCAAGCATGCGCCCCGAGAGCCGCAGCCGCCGAGGGTGAAGCCAGGCCCGCATCGGCGCTATGACGATGAGGTGCGGGCCGCGCTTATCCTCAATAGGAGGCCAGTGACCGAATTTGCAGCAAGCGGTTAAAGGCGTTCATTCCGACGCTGGTCGGCTCGATGATACGGCATGGTCATCTGTCGCTATCGAAGCAGGTACACCAGCGGCTCAAGCAGATCAGCGCCGCTACCATCAATCGGCTGTTGCGGGATGTGCACGAATAGGCCTTCAGTGGCCAACGCAGACGCGCAGGCGCTGTAAGCAATGCGATCCACCGTACTGTACCAATCCGGACCTTTATTGACTGGAACGATCCGCTGCCCGGTGATCTAAAGATCGATTTCGTCGAGCATTGCGGCGCACCAAGTTCGACGGCAATTTCGTACGTAGCCTTGTGGTGACGGATGCCAGTCAAATTGGGTAATCAAAACCTTGTAGTAACTTTATATTTATGCTCCTAAAAATTTTTAGCAATTGCAGCAGATCTAACATTAATGGCCTCTGTTTGGATTGATTGTATATTATATTTATTTGAAAGTTTTTTTATAGACTTTATCGTCAAATAATTTCCAACCCCTTTAATATTAAAACCCTCCCCCTGTCCATCATCTTCCGAAGCGCCTCATCGCAACCTATGTATAAGTGGCACATAACTAGATAGATAGAATAAAACAGGAGTGTTGCACCGGTACCATTTTATTGCGGTTGGGCACTTCGTCATTCTTATTTAATCCAAGCAGCGCTTTTATGAAACAAAAACCAATCGCTAGGATAAGTCTGCCCCCAAACTACCCCATCGATTGGCATTGAATGTATAAATCACTTTCATCAAGACAAATCATCTTAGTGTCTTTACCTTTTCTAAACTGCCCTACTTGCTCGCGCCTCATTTGATCAACATTCATGGTTTGTCATCCGCTATAGTGGGCGGTGTTATTTGAGCAGATGTTAACGCTCCATTCAGCGTGCTGGTCGTCACATGCGTATCCGGATCAGTTGCGAAGCTAGTAATCACCGCTGCCTGCTTGGATGCCGTCGATGACGAGCCGAAAAAGAATTCTTTTGCACCCAGCACCATCGCGATCAGCACCCCTTCAATGTTGCCGAGTACGCCAAATGCAAGCGGATTGACGGGTATGCGGGAGAACAACAGCCAAAAGTGCGCGCCAATTACCAAAAACAAGCCCACTGTGTACAGATAGGCCAAGTTACGCGGCGTATGATCGTGTTCAGTCAACGCCATCTGCCGGGCATTAGCACGATCAGCCGCGTTTGTCTTTGCGGTTTCCACGCTGGCCGTAAGGCGCGTCTTTTCGACATCCGCGGCAATGCGCTGCAATTCAACTTGGCTCTCAACGATCGACTCTTGAAACCGGTAAGCCAGGTCGGGATTACCCTGGATCGCAGCCAATGCTTGTTCCGGTGTGTTCGTACCCGTGACAGTTTGAGCAATATCGACGATTTTTTTGGCCACTTGCTCGGCTTGGCTACCACCAATCCAATGCGCGATTTGCGGCGCAAACTGCGCAAGTGCGAGAACAATCGGTAACATGATTAGGCCCCTGCCACTCTTAAGTTAGCCGCGATGCGACGTGCCCAGCCGCGGCCAAAGTCTGGCCAAGTTTGCAGTGCAGTTAAATAGGCCAAGCGTGCGGCAATAAAGCGCATGATGAAAAGTTCAGGATCGGCTGATTGCACCGCTGCGATCGTCTTGGGTCCGAATTTTCCGTCAGCGAATGCGCCACTGGCCTGCTGCATCCAAGTAACAACGTGGCCGCCGTTGTAATTGGCATCGAAGATTTGAAATGCGACGCGCGCGTCGTAGCAACCGCAGTGCAATGGATCCCAGTATAGGGTTTTGGCGATCTGTTTCGCTGTCTCACGGGGTAAATCCCGCATCGAACCGGTATAGCCCCATGCGCGCGCGACGCGCTGGGTCACCCCCCACATCGTTTCACCCCCCGGATCCTGGGGGTTATACGAATAGCCGCCTTCATTGCCGATGAGTCGGTCAAATGCGTCATCAAAAACGCTCATACTTTTCTACCAGGAAAAAAGACACCCTCGCCTCATGCGAAGCGATTCCTGCATCAGCAAGCTTAAAGCGCCGCATCACGCCAACCCACGTCGGCGCGAGCCCGCTACACTGCGCAAGTGCTTGAGCAACGAACAGAAAAAGGGAGATGTGTTGGGCAACTATCACGCCGTGTTGTCGTCATGCTCGTGAACCTGGCAGTAGGGGAAAGGAACTGGGCGGGAACCGCATACTGTCTTTGAGTCAAGCCAATATTTTCTTTCATTGTTGCGCTCCCAACATTGTTTGCATGGATCGAATACCCCGATACTGCACCTGTTCTCAGCGAATCGTCACCCGTCGCTTTGCTGCACGCCCATCCATTTTGGAGAGAAATCTCGCACAAACTCAGCAGAACCTCAAGCATTTTTTGTTATTGAGAGATTCGTCTCACCACGCCAGTATGCTATTGGCATAGCCGCTTACATCATCCCAATGCAACGACTACAGGCGCTTGAACAACTTGCCCAGTCGGTGCATCACCGGTTTGGCTGGTGGACAGCACAAACGTGGTGGGGTAATCCTCCCGTTTTTAACGGAGCCCAAAAGTAGAAGCTATGCGGCCATGGCCGGCCGCTGTTTTGGCGTCCATCCGCCCAAGGCCATGTTCGGGCGGTCGTGATTGTAAGACCACATCCAGTCTGTCGTGAACTGCTGCACGTGGTCGAGGTTTTCCCAGTGATACAGCGATAGCGAGCGGACCATTTGTGTCGTCTCATCTGGGCGTATCCTGTTCGGTTGTTACGAGCCGCCTCACGAAATGCCCGACGCTATGGCAAGCTCATTGTTTACATCCTTGTTCTATGCTGTCTAATTAAACTTCGTACTTGACAGCAACGCGATTTGGCGACCCTGCGGGGGCAACGGGCAAGGCTGTTGATCGCGGGTACACGACGCACGAGCAATTGGTGTCGCTGATGCATGACATGCTGCAGTGGGGCGACACGACGGATCCGGAGCGATTTATGCGAGAACTGGCGCTCCGGTCAGCTTTCGCCGACCGTGCCGATGAATTGGAGCATGCGTCAGCGCACTGGCTTAGGCACACAACTGGATCGCACCAAGCCGACGGCAGCTTCGATCAGTGTAGAGAAAAGCCATTTCAACGTGCTGTTGACAGCAGCGTGCCTTACTTAAAAGGAATTTAGACGTGACCGCAGCGGCGCAGTACCCAAGAATTATCTGACCCAATTTCGGTTCGGTGCTTGCTGCCTTTTTGAAGGCAATCGCGGGATACTGCACGGGCAGCAATGCTGCATAGAAGCGGCAACATGCGTTCTGCAACATGCATTCAAAATCACTGATTTTTAATGCCCGTACGCTGCCTAACCGCCTCAAACAGGCAGATGCCGCTGGCAACCGACACATTTAGGCTGCCCACACTGCCCATCATCGGGATGTGCATCAAGTCGTCACAGGTCTCGCGCGTCAACCTGCGCATGCCCTCCCCTTCGGCGCCCATGACCAGCGCGACCGGACCATCGAGCGCGATATCGTACAGGCTGCGCTGAGCGTCGCCAGCCGTGCCGATCACCCAGACGCCGGCGTCCTTTAATTCACGCAGCGTACGAGCAAGATTGGTGACCGTGATGTAGGGCACGGTCTCGGCCGCCCCACTGGCTACCTTCGCGGCAGTCGAATTGAGGCCAACCGCACGATCGCGCGGCGCAATCACCGCGTGCGCGCCGGCCGCGTCGGCCACGCGCAAGCACGCGCCAAGGTTGTGCGGATCGGTGACTCCGTCCAGCACCAATAGCAGCGCGGGTCCAGGCAGCGCGTCGAGCAGCTCGGCTAGATTTTGCGCAAGCGGCAAATCCGTCGCGCGTGCAACGACACCCTGGTGCCGGTGCGTGCCGGCCAGCCCGTGCAGCCGCGCATCGTCGGCGGCAATCAGCCGGACCCCGGAGGTTTGCGCCACTTGGAGAAAATCCTGCATGCGGCGATCGCGTCGCGTCGCGTCGTACAGCACCTCCTCGATGCTGGACGAGTCGTGACGTAGCCGCGCGGTGACCGCGTGGAATCCATAAAGAACTTTTAAACGTGCCATAGGAACCGCTTTCAAAAAAGTGTGGCGCGACCAATCTACCGTTTCTTGCCGCGCACCCGTCCATTTGCGCCAGCGCCGGCCGGCAGACGTTTCTTCGCGGCAGCCTTAGCCGTGCCGCGTGCGTCGTTGATAGGCGCGCTCGGCGCAGACGCCGCCGTCTCACCGCGCGGGCCACTGTCCACTGAAGCAAGTGACTGCACCCGCGGGGCACAGCCGCTCGCCTCGTCAGCGGCCACGTTGCGCGGGGCTGCGCGCAACGGCAACTTAGCCGACACTTCGCGCACCAGGCGAAAATCGATCTTGCGCGCATCCAGGTCGACACGACTGACTTGCACGCGCACGCGCTCAGACAGGCGATACCGTATTCCGGTACGCTCGCCGCGCAACTCGTTCTTGATCTCGTCGTACTGGAAATAGTCGGCGCCCAGTTCGGTAACGTGGACCAACCCCTCGATAAACAGTGAGTCAAGCTGCACGAAAATACCGAACGGTGTCACGCTGCTGACCATGCCGCCGTATTCTTCGCCGAGCTTGTCGCGCATGAAGTAACACTTCAGCCATGCCTCAACGTCGCGCGATGCCTCGTCGGCACGGCGTTCATTGGCCGAGCAATGCAGGCCCAGCGCCTCCCAGATCGCGTCGCGCGAGCGCGCGCGTTCGTCATCACGCTGCAATGCACGCGCATGAGACGCCAGCGACGTATTGAGTTCGACGTCGCCGGCGGCATGAGGCTGATACTGCTTGCCCGCCAGGATCGCGCGGATCGCGCGGTGCGTGAGCAAGTCCGGATAGCGTCGGATTGGACTGGTGAAGTGCGCATACGCGTCGTACGCGAGACCGAAGTGTCCGATATTGTCGGGACTGTAGACAGCTTGCTGCATTGATCGCAGCAGCATCGTCTGCAGCATCATCGCGTCGGGCCGGTCTCGCACCTGCTTCATCAGCGCCGCATAATCGTTCGCGTGCGGCTTGTCGCCACCGCCCAGCGTCAGCCCGAAACCACGCAAGAACGCACGCAGATTCGCCAGTTTCTCGTCGCTCGGTCCCGCATGCACCCGATACAACGCGGGATGCTTGTTGCGTTTTAGGAAGTCGGCCGCGCACACGTTCGCCGCGAGCATACACTCCTCGATCAGCTTGTGTGCGTCGTTGCGCTGGCGCGGCAGGATCTGCTCGATCTTGCCTTGCGCATTGCACGCGATGTATGTCTCGGTCGTGTCAAAATCGATCGCGCCACGTTTTTCACGTGCCAGCAACAACGCCTTAAATACCGCATGCAGGTTTTGCAGATGCGGCAGCAACGCGCCGCGCCGCGCCGCCTCGGGACCCTTCGTGTTCGACAAGGCCGCGGCCACCTCGGTGTACGTGAGCCGCGCCGCCGAGTGCATCACTGCCGGATAGAACTGGTATGCCTTGATGTCCCCACTCGCATTGATCACCATGTCGCAGACGAGCGTGCAGCGATCCACCTGCGGATTCAGCGAGCACAGCCCATTGGACAGCTTCTCGGGCAGCATCGGAATCACGCGGCGCGGGAAATACACCGATGTGCTGCGCTCGAGCGCGTCATGATCAAGCGCGTCACCGTCGGCCACGTAGTGCGACACGTCAGCGATCGCCACGAGCAGCCGAAAGCCGTTTTGCCTGCCGACGCGAATCGGCTCGCAATACACGGCGTCATCGAAATCACGGGCGTCCTCGCCATCGATCGTCACGAGCGGCACATCGCGCAGGTCCACGCGCTGGCGCAGATCGGCCGCCCGCACTTCGTCGGGCAGCTTGGCCGCCTGGGCCAGCGCCGCGTCTGAGAACCGGTGCGGCACGCCATACTTACGCACGGCGATCTCGATTTCCATGCCGGGATCGTCGATGTCGCCCAGCACTTCGACGATCTTGCCAACCGGCTGCGAATGACGGCTCGGGAAGTCCGTTAACTCGATCGAGACGACTTGGCCGGACTGGGGCTTGACCTTGCCCGTCTGCGTCACGAGGATGTCGTGGCCGATCCGCTTGTCCTCCGGCGCAACGATCCATGCACCGTTCTCGTTCAGCAGCCGGCCGATGATCCGCTTGTTCGCCCGCTCGGTAACCTCGACAATGTGGGCCTCCGGACGGCCGCGTCGGTCATGGCCTGTCACGCGCGCGAGTACCCGGTCGTTGTGCATGACCTTCTGCATCTCTGCATTGGACAAGAACAAGTCGACACCGGCATCGTCGCGAATCAGGAAGCCGTAGCCGTCGCGATGGCCCTGAACCCGACCGGCGACAAAGTTCGACGAAGGCGTAAGCTGGTAATAGCCACGCTTGTCGAGCCGGATCTGGCCATCGCGCTCCATCGCGCCGAGGCGCTTGAAAAACCCTTCGCGCTCCTGGCGCTTGATCGCGAGTGCTTCGGCAATGTCATTGCCGGCAAGCGGCTGTTCGGTCGTGCGCAGTACGCCGAGAATTGCTTCGCGGCTAGGAATCGAATAGGGGTATTTGCTCAAGGCCTTGTCGATGAATGGTTGTCGTGAATATGCGCAACGCGCAGGTTGGCGTGTCACGGATCGTCACTGCCCGGCCGACGCACGGTGGCACCGGCCAACTCACTGGTGAATGATTCTAACACCGGGTTTGGCCGATGCAGGGTCGATGCGCTTGGTGCGTCGGCGTTGCGGACAGCACGCACGTTGACACGGATGAACCACCGGCTTACCCGCCGGCTGGCTGAAAAGACAAAAAACCCTGTAAGACCTTTATCTTACAGGGTTTATCGTACCACTTCGTCGCATCACAACAGCGCAACCGTTGGTGCCCAGGAGAGGACTCGAACCTCCACGGAGTTACCCGCTAGTACCTGAAACTAGTGCGTCTACCAATTCCGCCACCTGGGCGGCTTTGCTGCGTAATCAGCGAAGAACGCTATTATGCTGATCTGCCACCATTGTGTCAACAGTCGCGTCAAAAAAATGATGCGGCACGGCAAGTCAACGTATTGCACTTGTCGGTGAGCCGGCCTATTGCGCTTATTTTGCTAACGCCCGATCCATTCGCGTGGACCCGATGTTCATGCCGCGAGCAAGCGGGCACGCCTCAAGGGAGGCAGTTGCGATGGCGAGAAGGCACGCCGACCTCTCGAGGACGTCGTCTCGTGACCCGTCAGCCCGCGCCGCGTACACTTAGGCTAACGGCGGCGCGGCACGAGCATGCACAGCACTAGGCGCTGCGCTCAACACACGGCAAGCAATGGCTCGAGCGCATGGGCCGTGCCGGCCAATGAACGCAGCCACGTATGACGCACGTGACGATAGCGATCAAAGATGCCACACAGATTGCCCAAACGCACACGCCCCGCATCGGTCGTCTCGATGAAGTTGCCCTCCAGCGACAGCAGGCCGGCATTCGCACAGCGGCGCAGCACGTGGATCTCGTTGGCGAAGTAATCGGAAAACTCGATGTTGTGCGCCAACTCGATCGCCTGCCGGTCAATGAAGAAATTGGTGGCCAGCGACTGGATGACCGTGCGACGGATCGCGTCGTCGGCCGACAAGCGCCATCCGCGCAAGCCGGGCGCGCGCACCTTGCGTCCCGCGATAGAACGCGCGGGTCCGGACGGCACAGCCTCCAAATGCTGAAAATAGGCGTCAGCGGTGGCGCCGATTGCCCCCGGCCCGAGCGGCACGACAGCGCACGTCGCACGCGAGGACAAGCCGAACGGCTTGCACACGAGACGACCGAATCGCTGCGCCGATACCAACGGATCGTCGCGACGCGCGTAGTCGTCAATACCCAATTGCACGTAGCCACACGCATGCAACCGCTCGACCAGTGCCACCCGCTCGGCGAGTACGTCGGCGCACGTGCAGCGCGTTTGCAGACGGATCCGCGTGGCACCCTCGGCGATCAATGCATCGAGCGCGTGCAGCGTGCCCGGCGATTGCGCGCCCAGTGCTGAGCCATGCGACTCAGCACCGTACTCGAGCACCGCCCCCACGGATGCAAAACCATGCGTGCGGGCCTGCGCGACGAGTTCGGCTAAACGCCGCCGCTTGGCGTGCGTCGGCCCCTGCTCGCCCACGTCGGAGGGTTCTGCCGATAACCGCGTGCCCCCGGCGATGCCGCCGGGCTGCGCGGTCGTCGTTGCACCGCCGCACAGTTCGAGATGCGCGAAGCCGCTCAATGCCAGCGTGTGGAGCAATGTCTCGTCATGCGCGGCACGCCAATCGAGCGAAACCGACCAGCGGGCATCGCGCGCGAACGCGAACCGCTGCCGCAACAATGCGACGAGCCGCGCGCTGCCGCTTGCCCCAAGTAAGCCGAGCGCGCCGCTCCAGTGCAACTCCGCAACGTCGGATCGCGCCGGGTCCCATTGCCGGTGAAACGCGATGTCGTCGTCGATGCGGCGCGCAAACGCTAGATAGGCGGCATTGCCCGGGGCGAGCGCCGGTATGACAACCGACAGTGCGATATGCGCCGGATCCGTACCCGTACCCGCCCCGTCGCCCCAACCGGCGCCGCTGATCGGCGACGCGCTGGCGTAGCAGGCCGCCAACGCCGCCTCGTCGAACGCGTCGACGAACCACCCACGCTCGGGATAGGACACGTAACGGCGCAGCGCATGCGGGTCCACATCGCTGGGCATGGCGTCACTCGTGCCCGCCTTCAAGATCCTGTTCTCCTTTTCGAATCTTCCCTCGGCGTAGTGCGCACAGGACAAGTGGCGCGCGCCGAGCCTCGATTCCTCTCGACCCAGATCGCGCTGGCAAATCCCGCACATAACGCCGCACCCACACCGATCATCCACGTCAGGTAACCCATTTGCCTCCCTGGCATACGCCTCGTCAACTGGTTTGCCCCCTGGCAGGCCGGCTCGCCGCAAGCCCGTCGTACACAATCCCAGCATCGATAAGTGCAGCGTCGCATATCGCCTACCGGTACGCCATGACGCAAATCAATGAGCGTCGCAGTAGCCAGCCCCCCGGGCACACGATACGAACCCACGTATTCGCTCCACGCATCAATGATCGCTTCAATCCGCGCCCGGGCCCTTGACTGAAATCAAACCACACGCCGCACGTGTGGCGCGCGCTGTCCGGGCGTGGCTTGATTCTGATCAGCGCGACGCGTCAACCGCTAAGCTATCCGGGTGCAACCTGATTTTTTTGGAAGGATACGACCATCAAACAATCGATGTGATGACCACCGATTGATAACCACCGGTGGCGCGCAGCGCAGCAGCCCAGATAGAAACGTGCGCCGCCGGCTGGCTGACTGGCTCTGCTACAGGCTGGCCCTGCTACAGCGCACCTACCGTGCGTGTTGCCGCCATGCAACAGACTGCCAAAGTCGCCTCCGTACCTGTTCTGCGACCACAGGCTCCAAAGACCTGCGACGGGATATCGCCGAGTGCAAACCTGCCCTGCACCGGCTGTGCAGCATCTTATTGCGGCGCTAAGCCGGACGTGTGGGCGCCCGCCGCTATCACCAGCGCGCCGGCGGTAGCGGCGGCAGATATGCCATAGACAAGCACCCCTATGTAGCCACGCCGGCCCGGCGAGAGCCGAGCCAGTTCATGACCGGCTTCCTCTTGCGTGTGGGCGTCAACGCTTCGCGTCGTCGCGCTCGCCTGCGGAACGAGCCAGGAAGGCAGTCACGACTTCTGGCAAGTTGTCATGCAGCCAACGTGCCATCTCGACCTCCTGAAGCAAGATCTGCTCGCAGCAACGTTGTGTCTCGACGTCGCCGGCCGCACGGGCGGCCGCGATCAATGCCGTGTACGCGGCAATCTCGATATGCTCGAATACATAGCCAGCCATGCCACCCTTGACCACCTCATCAGTCACGGCCATCCCGCCGAGCGCTTGCCCAAATGCGGCAGCCCGGGCAGCAAGGTTCTTGATCGTCGATGGGCTGCTGTTCAATCGGTCCAAGCACTGCTCGAGCAGCTTTTGCTGGGATATCGTTTCATCAATGTGCTGCTCGATGCGCTGCTTGAGCTTGGGATAATGCTCCAATCTCGAAGCTTGCGCCTTGAGCATCGACTCGGCATGCTGCTCCATCGCATAGGCGTCCTTCAGCCAATCAATCATATGTTCGCGTGGGCTCGTCATCATGTTTTCCTCGCCGGTACCGCACCGTATAGCACGCCGCGCGACATGCGCGGCGCAACGGTTTGCGCAACCGCCATACCCGACAACACGCGGCGAGCCAGCATGGCACGCGATATCGATAACGCAACCCATTCGACGCGTTCTTGCAGCGCCACGGCACGCGAACGACCGTCTCCGGCATAAAGGACTAGACAAGTGGCCTGATGCCTGAACAAGACAGCGACCCGCGACGGCAAATTTTTCACGACACTGCGTTGTCGTTGCCGCGTCCCACCTTCGCGCCAGGCCGCGCAAGCGGTATGACAGCGATACGGCAGCGTTATGGCAGGGCAATACAGGGTTTGGGCGGCAGCGCGTCCAATTGGCATAGTGTGTGCTACCCTCCCTCGTCCGTTTGACAATCGGAGGCCCAATGGCGCTCGACATCTGCACGGCGGGGCAACCATCCTGCCCCACCCGTCGCGTTCGCGACTCCCAACGAAGGGATCTCGCCCCGCTTGCCGCAGCCGCACTAGCCTTAACGCTTTACACCGCACCGACGCAAGCACAGACTCCGTCGCCGCTAGGCGAATGGCAGTACTCGGCCGGTGTTCCACTACAAAAACTGTACGTGTCATCCATCCCAGAATGGGAAACGAGGATTGGCATCGGCACAACTTTCAAGCCGCGCTATGAGGGTGAAAATCGATATCACACATTGGTCGGCCCGAGCGTAGATATGCGTTATCGCGATCTTGCGTTCTTATCGACCGGCGAAGGCATCGGTGTCAATGTGTTGCGCGGACCGAACTGGCGCATCAGTGTCGCCGCGGCGTACGACTTGGGCCGGCGCGGCCACGATGATCCCTCGCGACTCAATGGGCTAGGCAACATTAACCCGGCGCCGGAAATGAAAATCGCTGCAGAGTATGGGGTATCAAAAGAATTTCCGTTAGTGCTACGCAGCGTAGCCACGCGCAGCTTCGGCGGCTCGAACGGCTGGACGTTCGATTTAGGCACTTATATGCCGCTACCCGGCAGTTCAGAGGCGTTCTACTGGTTCGCCGGTCCGTCAGTAACCTTCGCGGACGCAAAGTACATGAACAGTTGGTTTGGCGTTAATCCGGACCAAGCCGCGCAGTCCGGCTACCGTCGATACGACGCGCGTGCCGGACTGAAATCTGCGGGTTTTGGCATCACAATGGTCTACTTCGTGAACAAGC
This sequence comes from Mycetohabitans sp. B46, assembly GCF_037389205.1. Classification (NCBI taxonomy): domain Bacteria; kingdom Pseudomonadati; phylum Pseudomonadota; class Betaproteobacteria; order Burkholderiales; family Burkholderiaceae; genus Mycetohabitans; species Mycetohabitans sp. B46. The sequence goes on along the minus strand of NZ_JADBGL010000004.1, from coordinate 26,183 downwards.
ATTGGTTCGTCAGTGCCGACGGCGCCTTCAAGCGCATGCTTGGAAGCGCCGCGGACAGCCCAATTACCCGCTCGCGGCTTAACGGCGTCTGTGACGTGTCGATTAACTACCAGTTCTGACAACGCGGTCTCATGCCATTCAACCGATGCGCGTCATGGCAAGCACGCATCGACCCTTTCGCGCCTGACGGAAACACTACGACAACCGTCGCTAGCACGTAGTCTGCCGCCAAGCCTGCACCCGTTATGACACGGGTGCAGACCAACCTGTATCGCGGCTTACTCGTTAATTCCCAACTTTTGCGCAAGCTGCTGCGACATCTGGTAATGCTCTCTAAGCGTAGGCAAAGCCTTTAGCGCCGCCTCCTTCAACGACGGGTGCTCTCCATCCTTCGCTTCTTTCTCGAATGCGGCGATAGCTTGCCGGTGCGCCTCCAGGCCCACCTTACGCACATACGCGTGATCGAAGTTTTCGCCAGTCAAGGGCTTGAGTGACTCAAGCAGTGCAATATCGGAATTATCCTTGGGCACCTCCACGCCATGAGGGGCCACCGCTTTCAACTGCATGGTCAGCTTCATATGGTCGGCGATCATATGACGCGCAAACGATCTGACATCTGCGTTACTCGTATTTTTGTGCGCAAGTTTGCCTGCATCAATCTCGGTCGATGACGACATCGTGGCCGCTTGGATAAAGTCACGATCCGCGCTTGATAGCGGGTTCGCGGCCGTCGTTGACGCAGCCTGCGTTTGAGCATGAACAGCCGGAGTAAGCAGCAGCGCACCAAGGCAAACGACTGTAGTTAACTTCATTATGGGTTCTCCAATTAAAGTGGCATGATCGAGCACGGCCGTAGCCCCGCCGTGACTCATGAATAACCTTAGCAAGCATCGTGCCGCAATGGCGTTTTATTGCAGCCACAGCGGTACGTGCCTTGCCCGGCAACTGCCATGGGGTATCGTGCAAGCGTGACAGCAGACCAACCTCGGCATGCCCGCCACCAGGTCAACGATCGCGTATGCCAGCATCTGCGGATTCAATCGTCCCTATCAGCCCGATCCTGGGCAGGCATGTGCTCAATCCGATCCGGCATCACGTCTGCATCGAGTTCGATCGTCTCGTCGCCATCGGCGGCGGCGCGCTCGCCCGTGCCGGCACGATCGGTGTCGCTGCCTTGTTCCGCCATGCCCGTTTCAAGCGCGTGGTTGTCCAGCGCCGTGTCGCGATCGAAGTCGTGCCGCTTCGCGCCGACCATGTCACTGCCGGTGTCTGACGAATCACCAGGGCCGAGCGCTTCGGTATCGTGACCGGGCACGTGAGGTTGCGACAAATCATTGTCGGGATCCAATGTGCTATTCATGATGCTCTCCATGCAAAGTGTGCATACGTCAGTAGCAGACGCCGTGCCTTGGCCCATACCGTGCACGGGCGCCGTCTCGATTAAGCCGACATGTAACATGGCGCGCATGCCGAGGTGGCCTCCGGAAAGCCACCGAGCAGCAGCCCGACGTCCTGTCCGGTGTAACGCGCTCAGCAAGCCTGTTCAGGTACGATGCCGAGACGATGCTGGCGAGCGCGGCGGCGAACATCACCCAGCCCGATACCATCGTGATCTGCGACACGGGTATCCGCTGGACAACCTAGCCCGTGCGCGTTGCTGGCGCTGGCCTGTTGGCCTGCACACGCGGTTTCCGGACAGTACCGGTCACGCCATGACGTGACGTGCACGGCGCGCCATGTCAAGATTGCCTTACCCGGGCGCTGGCAAACGCCCCCACCTTCTACGCGCGGACCGCATGACGGTGCCGACCGGAGTCATGGACAAAAACACACGGAATCAAAGAGGCTTTCAAGTCCTGCTGTACGCAGTATCACTCGCACTCATCTGGATCCTGCTACCGTTCTTCGGCGCAATTTTTTGGGGCACGATTCTCGCGATCCTATTTCAGCCGTTGCAGCGCACGCTCACCGCGCGATGGGGCAACCGTGCCAACCTCGCCGCCCTGGCGACGTTGAGTCTGTGCGTGCTGGTCGTGATTTTGCCCGTCAGCCTAATGATCGGTACGCTCGTGCAGGAAGTCTCGTTCGCCTACGAGCAAATCAAAACCGGCCAGTGGAACGTCACACTGTATTTTCAGAAGGTAGTCGGCGCATTACCCGCGTTCGCGCAGCACTGGCTCAACGACGTCGGCCTGGCCGACATGCAAAGCCTGCAGGCCAAACTGACCGAAGGGGCGGCCCGCATCAGCCAATTCGTGGCCGCACAGGCGGTCGAGATCGGCCAGAATACGCTGCAGTTCGCCGTCGGCTTCGGCATCATGCTCTACATGGTGTTCTTCCTGCTGCGTGACGGCAGCGCCATTTCACGGCGTATCCGTGAAGCGGTGCCGCTTGCAGATTCGCACAAGCAAAAGCTGCTCGGCAAGTTCACCACCGTGGTACGCGCGACGGTCAAGGGCAATATCGCGGTGGCCGCGGTGCAGGGACTGCTCGGCGGCCTAATCTTCTTCATCCTCGGCATCAGCGGCTCGCTGCTGTGGGGCACGCTGATGGCATTGCTGTCACTGCTGCCGGCGATCGGCTCAGCGCTGGTCTGGGGACCGGCGGCAATCTATTTCCTGCTGGCCGGTCCGCTGTGGAAAGCGATTGTGCTGGGACTATTCTGCTCGCTGGTCATCGGCGGCGTCGACAACATCCTGCGTCCGATCCTAGTGGGCAAAGACACCAAGCTGCCTGACTGGGTCGTGCTGATCTCCACGGTCGGCGGCATGGCCACGTTCGGCATCAACGGCTTTGTCATCGGTCCCTTGATTGCCGCGCTGTTCATCGCGTGCTGGGACATTTCAGTGCTCATCGCACGCGACGAGACCCCTCCGTCCCCCCCTGTCGATGGCGCGTTGACGCCGCCGCGCAATGGCGCGCGGCGGCGGCGGCGGACACCGCGGGCGGCGCGGCACGGGGGCTTGTCCAGCGATGCGTAAGTACGCCGCTCAGCGGGGCTTCGAGCGCGGCAGGCCGGCTTCGGTCTGCCGTTGCAAGTCACGGATATGTCGCTGCAACTCGCGCAGCTGCGTTTGTGCAGCAGCCTTCTGCTCGTCCAGTGCCTGCGCCTGCGCGGCGGTCTGCTTCTGGCGAGTCGTGACTTCCGCCTCCTGCGCGCGCGCCACGTTCAGATCTGCTTGCAGCCGCACGGCCCGATCACGCGATAGTGCGATCATGCGGTGGGTGAATGCCTTCTGTGCCTCCAGCCGTGCACGGCGAATTTCGATATCGGACAGTTGCACTGTCTGCCGCACCAAACCCGCATAGATGGCTTCAGCCCGGACCGGGTCCTGCGTCTTGATCACACGCCAAAAGTTTTTTTGCTGGAACAACGCAACGTAATAGGTCATCTCCTTGTCATAGAACAGCAAGCTCGCACCGTAGCTGCCGTTATACGACGTGCGGAATTCGGTCAACGCCGAAGCGTGAATCAGCCGTTGCAATTCCGCGACATTGCCGCCGGTTGAATGGCGCGCTTCGTCAGCCGTCGGCGCGCTGGGCGCCACTGCGTCAGGCAACGCGACGTTGGCAGCTGGCTCCTGCGTGATAGCGACGCTACTGGCCGTCGCCTGGGGCGGCGCACTGGCCCCCGCGGCCGCTGCTTGACTGACGATGGCCGCGGCAACCGCCGTCAGCACCCTACCCCTTGCTCGTGGTAATTGATTCATTTGTTTTCCGAGTGTGCGCTTTTTCGTGGGGTCAATATTACTTAAATTCGTGGGTCTCGGGTTCCTCATCGAAGATCACGTCCAACGCTGCAATACTCTACGAGCATCCCGCCCTATCCCCCTGACTGCGATCGGCCAGCACTTCGGGCGCGCTATCGCGCTGGCACGGGTGGGCGCGGTGGGCAAATGCCAGCGATCGCACGTGCGCTTAGAGCGTGTTAGGCACTTCTCATAATGGGTACAGCATGAACGAGCATAAGCATAGCGAAGACGACGAAATGCAAGCCTGCGCAGGCGTGTTGCTCGTATAGCCCTAATCAGCCAATGCAAGTTTCACCGTCTGAGCGGTGACATGCTGAATCTGACAGGCAAGCTCGGCTAGCTGTGTGCGCGCCTGCGCGTTGGCCGGCGTAATGTGCACCGCCAGCAGCAGGCCCAGCGTGTTAACAGCCATATGAACCTTGCTGCCTCGCTTGCGCTGATGACCGTCGTAGCCCGCACGCGGACCGCTTTCGCACGTAGACTGCAACGTGCGTCCATCCAGGATAACTGCACTGGGCCGACCTTGGCGCTGTTGCGCCACGCGCAGCACCGAGCGCAATCGTTGACCATTGCTTCGAAGCCACCCGCATTTAGCCAACGCTGCGTTTGCTGGTAGACCCATTCCCACGGCGGGTTGTCGGTTTAAGCAAAGATGACAAGCTTGTGCCTGTTACGCGGGCGCTCTATAGTCACAGTTACCTTATTCGAAGAAGCGGCGTACGATAGTTGGACATCATGCTTGGATATGCCGTGAACGGGCAGTTAAACAATGAGGTGATCTGTCGGCGAGCGGATGGCCGTTTTCCTGGATAAAAGTGATCTCTGGAGAGAGCAAAATGAAGGCACATCAGACGGCGAAAAACAATTCAACTAAAAAAATTGATAAATATGAACCATACAGCAGTCTGGATGGGTTAAATTTAGAGATTCCGAATCAGGAGAAAATTTTTTCTGCTTTATTAAAAAATAGTTTTATTAAAGAGAAAAATTTGATGATTAATGAATCAACCCAAGGCATCATAAACAAAGCTGCAGAAACAGATAAAGAAATTGCAGAATTGAAGAATAAAAAGAAAGGGAAAAAAGCCGATGACCTTGCCAAAAATTCGCTATACACAAAGAAAAAGCTCGAAGAATATGCGGCACATGCTGCCATTTTCAACAGCATTAGTAATTTTTATAAAGAAGGGTTTTTAAACTATCCGGGAAGCCTGAAGAAAAAAGACTTGTTTCCTGGAGTAAGCATTTTGGAAAGAAAAATAAAGCAAGGATTTGAGAATTATGTTCCACTAACGGAGCACAAAGAGTTTCGCGAAGAAGTAGGTAGTTACAAAATAACCGACGAAGAAAAATTTATTGATGCAATTAAAAATACTTACCAAAAAAACAATTTGCAGTTGCATCCTGTTGTAGAAAAAAGGATACGCGATCATTTGAAAAGCAACAATTTTATTTTACCTCAAAAAGCAGGAATTCCAGGGTTGCATGCAGAAGTACAGGCGCTAAATAGCATGCTTAATTCCATCGAGCCTGACAATGTCAACAAGGAAATTCACCTTGAAGCCCCTTATTTCAAAAACTTGATCCACACACATTTGTTTACTAAGCGGTTGGTAGGTAAAAAAGGCGAAGATTTCCCTGCTTGTCATAACTGCTCTGGGATATTAAAATCCCCTTTATCTGTTGTAACTGGAGTGGTCGATAGTGCAGGAAAGGATCACTCTTCACCTCAACGCAGAATGTCCATACCTTTTGGTATGAAATTTTAAGCGATAAAATCAATACCTCTACGCGCAAAGGCATTGATGCGCTTAAGTGGAAAGTGGCTCTTCCCCACTTTGGGTGAACCTGCGAGTGACAATGATGATCAAGCCAGTATTGCATCACTCGGATAATCGGCATGGAGTTTTCCTTCCCTCAACGCCCGTTGCCCGCTCCCAACATGCGCAGTGACAAGCTCCCGGATACACGGATGATACCGACGACGCGTTGATAGCCTGCCTTGTAGCAGCCATCGCGTCACACTGGAAATACATGTGCGGCGCTTTCGTTGCGATAACACAATGTGTCGCCGGCGAACATTCGCCCCGCGCCTTGCGCAATTCGGCGCGCGTCAGCAGCGTCGCACAGCCCGAGCACAGACGGTGCTGTGGTATGTGGGCTTGGCACTTAGTGGCTCCACGGGTGCACGCCTGACGCAGCGGTTGGGCATTTCGATCAGCTGGGGCGCTCATGCGCCACCATCAATCAGCCAGTATAGGTCGGTTCGCGGCCCTGCATCATTCGACGCGGCACACCGCCCTCGCACCGGGTCCCCCATAGCCCGTAAAGATAACGGCTCGTTTCAGGAGGAAGACATGATGCGAGCGTTGTTCAATCTCCGCGTGGTCCGCGGCGTGCTAGTCGCGATTACATTGCCCATGTGCGGTGCCAGCGCCTTCGCCGTCGATAACGCATCGCCGCTTGGCGTTTGGCGTTTGGCGTTTGGCAAACGATCGACGACCACACCGGACAACCGAAGGCGTTGGCCCAGATTGCGCAAGAAGCCGACGGCACGCTGTCAGGCAAAATCGTCAAGGGACTGGCCGCAAACGACCAACCTGATCGCCACTGCACCGCATGCACCGACGCGCAAGGACCAGTTGATGCTCGGCATGGCAATCATCAACGGCATGAAACAGGACGCAGACAGCTGAGAGGGCGGACATATTCTTGGTCCGGAGAACGGCAAGATCTACAAGTGCAAGATGCACGTCGAGGACGGTGGCCAGAAGCTGGTCGTGCGTGGTTATATCGGCGTGTCGTTGAGCGGCCGCTCACAGACATGGAACCGCCAGCAGTAACGCGTTGCACGCCCCGTCAATTAGCAGTCACGCGTTGTATGTCCCCGTCAACCAGCAGTCATGGCATTGTACGCGCCCATTGAACCACAGCACGCCGACAACGCGTCACGCACGGCTAGGCCACAGGGCCACGTATCGTCACGTCAATGACGTATCGACGATGCGCCGCGGCGCTTCGAGATACGCCTTCGATTGCATCTCGACAATGCGCGACACGGTCCGCGCGAATTCATTGGCCATCGGCCCTTCAACATACAGCTGCTCGGCCGGCACGGCGGCCGACATCAACAGCTTGACCTTATGATCGTACAGTACGTCGATCAACCACGTGTAGCGGCGCGCTTCGGACGCCATGCGCGGCATCATCTGCGGCACGTCCGACAAGATGATCGTGTGAAAGCGTGTCGCCAACTCCAGGTAGTCGTTTTGCGACCGTGGCCCACCGCATAGCGTCGCAAAATCGAACCAGACGACACCATCGGCACGGCGCAGCGCCTTGATCTCGCGTTTTTCGATATGCAGCACCGGGCTCTCGTCTGGTACCGCGGCCAACCGCGCGAACGCGTCACGCAATGCCCTGTCGGCATGGGCGCCCAACGGCGTATGGTAGGCCTGCACCTGCGCCAGCGTGCGCTGCCGATAGTCAGTGCCAGCATCCACGTTCAACACGTCGAGCCTTTCGTTAATCAAGGCGATCGCGGGCAGCACTCGGTCGCGGTGTAGCCCGTCCGGGTATAGCGTACTGGGTTCGTAATTGGACGTCATCACGAACTGCACGCCGTTGCCGAGCAACTTTAACAACAACCGATAAAGGATCATCGCATCGGCGATGTCCGAGACATGGAACTCGTCGAAACAAATCAATCGATAACGCTTCGCGACCAGTCGTGCCAGTTCGTCCAGCGGATCGGCGCGGCCCTTGAGTTCCTCGAGTTCACGGTGTACCTCGCGCATGAATTCGTGAAAATGCAGCCGCGTCTTGCGTTGCACCGGCACGACAGCATAGAAACTGTCCATCAGGAAGCTCTTGCCACGCCCGACGCCACCCCACATATAAACCCCGCGTGGCGGGTCCGGTCGAATGATCCACCTCTTGAGCGCATTGGAACGCCGCGCCTTGTAGGCCACCCAGTCGTCGTAGCAGCGCTGCAGCCGGCTAATCGCGCGCTGTTGCGCCGCATCGGCTTGATAGCCGCGCTCAGCCAGTTCCTTCTCGTAGTATTCAGTGACGTTCATCGGTGCAAGAAAATGGGCGGGTATGGCCCGCCCCATTTCGCCGCCTGTTGCATGGCGGGCTCACGCAGCCCGGCCGGCAGCCGTGGCCCCGGCATCCGCCTCAGCGCGAGGCGGACCCGGCTTCGCATTACATGTTCAACGCGCGCTTGTCGACGGCGAGCGCCGCCTCCCGCATCACTTCGGAAAGCGACGGATGGGGATGGCAAATCCGCCCGATGTCCTCCGATGCAGCCTTGAACTCCATCGCGACGACCGCCTCGGCGATCAGGTCGGACGCGTTCGCCGCGATGATATGCACGCCGAGCAGTTCATCGGTATTCGCGTCGGCAATCATCTTCACGAAACCATCGGCGCGATTAATGCCCAACGCACGTCCGTTGGCCATGAACGGGAATTGTCCGGTCTTGATCTGCCGGCCTTCCGCCTTTAATTGCTCTTCGGTCTTGCCGACCCACGCAATCTCCGGCTCCGTGTAGATGACCCACGGGATGCAGTTGTAATCGATGTGCGGCTTTTGCCCATCGATCACCTCGGCGACCAGTACACCCTCGTCCTCGGCCTTGTGCGCAAGCATCGGACCGCGCACCACGTCGCCGATCGCATAGACGCCAGGTAGCTTAGTACGGCAATGGTCGTCGACATCGATGAATCCACGCTCGTTGACCGTCAGCCCGATCGCGTCGAGACCAAGGTCGTCGGTATTCGGTACGCGGCCCACAGACACGATCAGGCGATCGGCTTCGAGCTTCTGCGCCTGACCGTTCTTGTCCGCGTATGCGATCGTCACACCGCTGTCGGTCGCACTCACCTCGCTGATCTGCACGCCCAGGTGAATTTTCAACCCCTGCTTCGCGAACTGCTTTGCGGCTTCCTTCGCCAACCCCTGGTCGGCGGCACCAAGGAATGACGGCAGCGCCTCGAGCACTGTCACCTCGGCACCGAGGCGCCGCCACACCGAACCCAACTCGAGCCCGATAACGCCCGCGCCGATTACCGCCAGCTTCTTGGGCACTGAATCGAATGCCAGCGCCCCTTCGTTGTCCGCGACGATCCGGTTGTCCACCTTCGCAAACGGCAAGTGGCGCGCCTTCGAGCCGGTTGCAATGATTACGCTGTGCGCGATCACCGACTCCGTGCCGCCTTCGCCGGCCACGTCGATTTGATAGCCAGTGTCTGTCTTGCCGGTGAACTTGCCGTGTCCCTTGAGCCACGTGATCTTGTTCTTCCGGAACAGGAACTCGATGCCCTTAGTCATCTTGCTGACGATCGCGTCCTTGCGCGCATGCATTTTCGCGATATCGATTTTCACGTCCGATACCGAAATGCCGTGATCGTCAAGGTGATGCGAGGCCTGCTCGAACGCCTCGGACGATGCCAGCAGCGCCTTCGACGGGATGCAGCCGACATTCAGGCAGGTGCCACCGAGCTTAAGCTCGCCGGCCGGGTCCTTCCACTTCTCGACGCAAGCCACGCGCTTGCCGAGCTGCGCGGCGCGGATTGCCGCAATGTAGCCACCGGGGCCCGCGCCGATCACGACGACATCAAATTCTTTTGCCATGAAGACAGTCCTCGCTTAAAGGTCGAGCAGCAAGCGTGCCGGATCTTCCAGTGCTTCTTTCATCGCGACAAGCGACAGCACCGCCTCACGACCGTCGATGATCCGGTGATCGTACGACAGTGCAAGATAATTGATCGGACGGATCACGATCTGGCCGTTCTCGACGACCGGCCGCTCCTTTGTCGCATGCACGCCAAGGATCGCCGATTGCGGTGGGTTAATAATCGGCGTCGACAGCATCGAGCCGAACACGCCGCCGTTCGAAATCGAGAACGTGCCACCGGTCATTTCCTCGATCGACAGCTTGCCGTCCCGAGCTTTCGCACCGAACTCGGCAATCTTCTTCTCGATGTCCGCAAGACTCATCTGATCTGCATTGCGCAGGATCGGCACGACCAGGCCGCGCGGCGAGCCGACCGCGATGCCGATGTCGAAGTAGCCGTGGTAGACGATGTCGTTGCCATCGATCGACGCATTCACGAGCGGGAATTTCTTCAGCGCATGCACGGCCGCCTTCACAAAGAACGACATGAAGCCGAGCTTCACGCCGTGCTCCTTCTCGAAGCGATCCTTGTACTTGCTGCGCAGATCCATGACCGGCGCCATGTTCACTTCGTTGAACGTGGTCAGGATCGCGTTGGTCTGTTGCGACTCGAGCAGGCGCTCAGCGATCCGCGCGCGCAGCCGTGACATCGGCACACGCTGTTCCGGGCGGTCTGCCAACCAGGTGTCTGCACCCGGCGCGGCGACCTGCGGCAACGCGGCACGCGACGGCGCCGCCTTCGCAGCGACGCTGGCCGGCGCGGCCGGCTTAGCGGCCGACGATGCGCCAGCTGCCAGCACGTCACCCTTCGTCACCCGACCGTCGCGGCCCGTGCCGCTCAGTTGACCGGCGCTCAGGTTCTTCTCCGCGAGCAGCTTCGAGGCGGCCGGCGACGCGATTGCGCCGCTAGCACCGCCAGCCGCAGCCGGTTGCGCCGCGGGAGCCGGTGAGGCTTGCGGCGCCGGCTTCACTTCGGCGCCGGCGGCGGCAGCGGCTGTTTCTGTCGCCGTCGCGCCCGCCGCGGTGCCGGCCTTCGCTTCGGTATCGATCTTGGCGATTACCTCATCGGCAACGACCGTGTCGCCATCGTGCTTGATCACTTGAGCGAGCACGCCCGCAGCCGGCGCCGGCACCTCGAGCACGACCTTATCGGTCTCGATCTCGATCAGAATGTCATCTTGCGCAACCGCTTCTCCCGGTTGCTTCTTCCACTGGAGCATCGTCGCTTCGGACACCGACTCCGAAAGCTGCGGAACTTTAACTTCAACAATAGCCATTGTCATTATCCTGAATACGTATCGTGCCGTATCGTGCGACCAGGCGCCTGAAGACGCGGCGCACGGCTCCGGGGGAACGAGTGTTCGCCCCCCCCCCCCGGCGTCATCCTTGCGTGATTACTTGATCAGCGTCGCGCCTTTGAGCCGGCCGAACGCGGCCTCGACCAGCGCCTTCTGCTGCTCGTAGTGCTTCGCGTAGTAGCCGACCGCCGGCGACGCGGACGCCGGACGCCCGCTATACGCGAGCTTCATGCCGTCCCGCATCCCTTCGGCGAGGTGATGCTCGATGTAGAACCAGGGCCCTTGGTTCTGTGGTTCATCCTGCACCCAGACGACCTCGGTCGCGTTGTCGTACTTTTTGAGTTCGGCTTCGAACTGCTTGTGCGCGAACGGATAAAGCTGCTCGATACGCAAGATCGCGACGTCGGCATTTTTTGCCTCGCGGCGATGCGCGATCAGATCGTAGTAGACACGGCCCGAGCAAACGAGCACGCGCTTGACCTTTTTCGGGTCGATCGACGCATCGGTCTCGCTGAGCACCGGATGGAATGCGCCGCTCGCCAACTCGGACAAGTCCGACACCGCTTCCTTGTGACGCAACAATGACTTCGGCGTCAACACAATCAGCGGCTTGCGGAACAGCCGGATCATCTGGCGGCGCAGCAGGTGGAACATTTGTGCCGGCGTCGTCGGCTGCACGACCTGCATGTTGTGCTCCGCGCACAATTGCAGGTACCGCTCGATGCGCGCCGACGAGTGTTCCGGGCCCTGCCCTTCGTAGCCGTGCGGCAGCAGCATCGTCAGCCCGGACACGCGGCCCCACTTGACCTCGCCGGACGAGATGAACTGGTCGACGACGACTTGCGCGCCATTGGCGAAGTCGCCGAACTGAGCCTCCCAGGCCACCAGCGTATTGGGTTCGGCCGTCGAATAGCCATACTCGAAGCCGAGCACCGCTTCCTCGGACAGCACCGAATCGATGACGGTGAAGTTCGCCTGCCCGTCCGCGACGTTTTGCAGCGGAATATACGTGCCATCGTCCCAGCGCTCGCGATTCTGATCGTGCAGCACCGCGTGACGATGCGTGAACGTGCCACGGCCCGAGTCCTGCCCGGTCAGGCGCACCGCGTAGCCGGAGGCGACCAGCGAGGCAAACGCGAGGTGCTCGCCCATGCCCCAGTCGAGCGGTTGTTCACCGGCGCCCATCTTGCGACGGTCGTTGACCACGCGCTCCACCAGCGGGTGCAGCTTGAAGTTCTCCGGGATCGTCGTGATCCGCTCGGCCAGGCGCTTAAGCTCGGCCAGCGGCACAGCGGTATCCGCTGCATCGGTCCACTTGCGGTTCAGGAACGGTACCCAATCGACCGCGTACTTGCTCTTGTAGTTCGACAGCACCGGGTCGACCGTGTGGTGCCCTTCGTCCATCGCCTTGCGGTACGCCTTCACATACTGATCGGCGTCGTCGGCACCAATTACGCCCTGCGTCACCAGCTTCTCCGCATACAGCGCGCGCGTGCCGGCATGCTGCGCAATCTTCTTGTACATCAACGGCTGCGTGACCGCCGGCGTATCCTGCTCGTTGTGGCCGAGCTTGCGGAAGCAGACGATGTCGATCACGACATCCTTATGGAACTGCATCCGGAAATCGATCGCCAGTTGCGTAGCGAACACGACCGCTTCCGGGTCATCACCGTTCACGTGCAATACCGGCGCCTCGATCATCTTGACGACGTCGGTGCAATATAGCGTCGAGCGCGCATCGCGCGGATCAGAGGTGGTAAAGCCGATCTGATTGTTGATCACGATGTGCAGCGTACCGTGCGTGCCGTAGCCGCGCGTTTGCGCCAGATTCAGCGTCTCCATCACGACACCCTGGCCGGCAAAGGCTGCATCGCCATGGATCTGCACCGGCAGCACCTGCTGACCATTCAGGTCACCACGACGGTCCATGCGCGCCTTCGCGGAGCCTTCGACCACCGGGTTGACGATTTCCAAGTGCGACGGGTTGAACGCGAGCGACAGGTGCACTGGGCCGCCAGCCGTCGAGACATCGGACGAAAAGCCCTTGTGATATTTCACGTCGCCAGCCGGCAGGTCATCGACGTGCTTGCCTTCGAATTCGGCGAACAGGTCCGCCGGCATCTTGCCGAGCGTGTTGACGAGCACGTTCAGACGCCCGCGGTGGGCCATGCCGATTACGATCTCCTGCACGCCCTTGCTGCCCGCGTGGTGCACGACCTCATCCATCGCCGCGATGAAGCTTTCGCTGCCTTCGAGCGAGAAGCGCTTCTGGCCGACGTATTTCGTGTGCAGGTAGCGCTCCAGGCCTTCGGCCGCGGTTAACCGCTTGAGAATGTGCTTCTTTTTGTCGGCGGAGAAATTCGGCGTCGAGCGGGTGGACTCGAGCCGCTCCTTCCACCAGCGCTTTTGCTCAGGGTCGCTGATGTACATGAATTCTGCGCCGATCGTGCCGCAGTACGTGTCGCGCAGCGCCTTCACGATGTCGCGCAACGATGCTTGCTCGAAGCCGAAGTATAGGTTCGTCGCATGGAACGTCTGGTCCATGTCGGCTTCGGTGAAATCGTAAAACGCGGGTTCGAGTTCGGGAATATGCGGACGTTCGCGGCGCTTCAGGGGATCGATGTTGGCCCATTGCGAGCCGAGGAAGCGATAGGCGCCGATCAGCGATTGAACGTAGACTTGCTTTCGCGCAGTGGACAGGTCATGGTTGCCGCCACGTGGAATGAATGCATTTGCTTTAGCCCGTTGGGCGAAGGACTCGACGATCGGCGCGTGGGCCACGTCATTCGCATTCGAGCCGTCCGACGCAGGTACATTTTGCAACGCATCGAAGTAGCTGCGCCAGTTCTCAGGCACGGACGCCGGATTATCGAGATATGCTTCGTACAATTCTTCCACGTACGGAGCATTGCCGCCGAACAAATACGAGTTCAGCTGGAATTGCTTCATCATTTTGACGCTCACCTTTCTTCGAGTTTCTCGAGAAATAGCGGGTTACGAAACCTTCCGCGCGACGGCCTGACCGTGTAGCGGATTGCGCGAATCAAGTCTGCTGGGAAGGACCTAAAACATGCACCGGCGAAGCTTATCACGTTTAGCATATTGCGGCTATTTGCCTCGTTTGCAAGCGGGCCGATGCCGAGCCTGAACGGAGCGGACCAAGGACGGGTCGCTTGCACCCCGCCGATACGAAAAAAACCGTACGTCAGTCGGCCGCGGCCTCGCGGCTCGCACGCCGGCGCTCATGCTCCTTCAAGTGCCGCTTGCGCAGCCGGATCGACTGCGGCGTGACCTCAACAAGCTCGTCGTCGTCGATGAACTCGACTGCATACTCGAGCGTCAACTGGATCGGCGGCACGAGGCGCACCGCCTCGTCGGTCCCTGATGCGCGCACGTTCGTCAGCTGCTTGCCGCGGATCGGATTGACCACCAGGTCATTGTCACGGCTGTGGATGCCGATGATCATCCCTTCGTATAGCGCGTCGCCCGGCGACACGAACATGCGACCACGATCCTGCAGCTTCCACAGCGCGTACGCGACTGCGGCGCCGTCGTCTTGCGAGATCAGCACGCCGTTGCGCCGCTCACCGATCGTGCCGTCCCGCATCGGCTGGTACGCATCGAAGATGTGGCTCATCAAGCCGGTGCCGCGCGTCAGCGTGAGAAATTCGCTCTGGAAACCGATCAGCCCACGCGCCGGAATTCGGTATTCCAGCCGCGTACGCCCGCGGCCGTCAGACGCCATGTCAAGCAGCTCGCCCTTGCGGCGACCCAATTCCTCCATTACTGCGCCCTGATGACCGTCCTCGAGATCCACGGTCAGCAACTCGTACGGCTCATGTTTGACACCCTCGATTTCGCGCACGACTACACGCGGACGCGACACCGCAAGTTCGTAGCCCTCGCGACGCATGTTCTCGATCAAGATCGTCAAATGCAGCTCGCCCCGGCCGGACACCTCGAACACCGTCTCGTCGCCGGTATCCTTGACCCGCAACGCCACGTTATGATTGAGTTCCCGATTCAGCCGCTCGCGGACCTGGCGGCTGGTGATGAACTTGCCTTCCTTGCCTGCCAACGGCGACGTGTTCACGCAGAAGTTCATTGTCAGCGTCGGCTCATCGACGGTGATCATCGGTAGCGCGTCTGGCACATCCGGCGCACAGATCGTCGCGCCGATGCCGACATCGTCGATGCCGTTAATCAGCACGATGTCGCCGGCCTCGGCGCTGTCCACCTGCACGCGCTCCAGCCCCTTGAAGACCTGCACCTGATTAATCTTGCGGTTCAACGGCTCGCCCTGCGGGCCGAAACGCATCACGACCGGCTGGCCGGCCTTGATGCGCCCGCGCGTGATGCGGCCCACGCCGATGCGGCCAACATAGGTCGAATAGTCTAGCGACGTGATCTGCAACTGCAGCGGCGCGTCCGGATCGGCCGCGCGCACCGGCACGTATTGCAGTACCGCTTCGAACAACGGGCGCATGTCGCCTTCGCGCACCTGCGCGTCCAGGCTGGCATAGCCGTTCAACGCCGATGCATAAACCACCGGAAAATCGAGTTGCTCGTCGTTTGCGCCGAGCTTGTCAAACAGGTCGAACGTCTGGTTAATCACCCAGTCCGGTCGCGCGCCCGGACGGTCGATCTTGTTGACGACCACGATCGGCTTGAGCCCGAGCGCCAGCGCCTTCTTCGTGACAAAGCGCGTCTGCGGCATCGGCCCTTCGACCGCGTCAACCAGCAGCAGCACCGAGTCCACCATTGACAGCACGCGCTCGACTTCGCCGCCGAAGTCGGCGTGCCCCGGCGTGTCAACGATGTTGATGTGCGTACCTTCGTATTCGACGGCACAGTTCTTCGCGAGGATCGTGATGCCACGCTCCTTCTCGATGTCGTTCGAGTCCATCACGCGCTCGACGACTTGCTGGTTTTCGCGGAACGTGCCGGACTGCCGGAGCAGCTGGTCCACGAGCGTGGTCTTGCCATGGTCGACGTGCGCGATGATGGCGATATTGCGGAGCGGGCGTGTCATAGAGGAGTCGTTCTAACGCGGTGCGTGGCAAAGCGGGCCGACGCAAGGCAAAGCGGCCGCACGCAGCCCGAAGGGCGCGCCACAGCGGCGGGCGATGCAGGCACGGGCGCCAAATTGGAAACCTAAGATTCTACCACGCCGCGGCGTACGCGACATGCGTGCGCGGTGCGTACAGCGCACCATCCTACGATTTCAAGCAGTTTTGCAGAAAACCCTGTTGCGAGGTCGCCAGGCGGTTCCTATAATACATGCCATGTCAACCATTGCAGATACACTTGTTATGTCGAATCCGAACGCCGGATTGCCGCCCGAAATCGCAAATTACCCATTCGGCGAAAGCGTCGGCTATCTGCTTGCGCGGGTCCGCTCGAACATTTGGAACATGGTGTCGCAGCAAACGATGGCTGAATTGGGCATCACCAGCACCCAGGCGAGCATTCTATTCATGCTCGGCAGTGGTCGATGCCTTGCCGCCGCCGAGCTTGCACGCGAATATGGCATCGACGCGAGCGCGGTGACGCGGCTCATCGACCGGCTCGAGAAACGCGGCCTGCTTTGCCGGGTGCGCAGCGAAGAAGACCGTCGCGTCGTGCGGCTCAGGTTGACGCACGAAGGGACCGCGCTGGCCGCGCGAATGCCAGCGATATACAACCGGGTACTGGACAAGCTGCTGACTGGCTTCACCCCCGAAGAAGTCGGCTTCCTCAAAAGTATGCTGCGCCGCATCCTGGTGAACTGCGACGAAACACCCAGCTAAGCGCCAGGGACCTGCTGCCCGAGTCGGCGGCCAGCAGATCGCGCCGACGAATCCGGTCATGCCCTCAGCAATCAGTTGTATCGGCAAGCTTTTTAGTGGAGTTTTTGTTAGTTAATAGTAAGAAATTGGTTGCAATGTCCAATATATGGCTCATTTGAAGGACCGATTGATGAAAGTCGTTTCATGCTCCGCCCCGTCGGCGCGGCTGGCTCGGTGCACCGCCGCGCTGGTGGCGGCCGCCCTGGTGCTCGGCGGCTGCGCCAACTATATCGGGCTGCGCAGCGACAAGCAGCCGGCGCGGGCCGACAGCTTCGACAGCGCGCAAAGCCTGCCCACTGAAGGGGGTACCTGGCCTGCGCTGGATTGGGCTGCTCAGTTCGGCGATCCACAATTGCCGCAACTGATTGACGAGGCGCTAGCCGACAGTCCGACCATTGCCCAGGCGCAGGCGCGGCTGGCCAAGGCCGCGTCGTATGTGCAGGGCGCCAACGCCAGCACGCTGCCCAAGGCGGACGCGAAATACACCTGGACGCGCGAACTTTACTCGGGCAATGCGCTTTTCCCACCGCCGTATGGCGGCGCGTGGTATAGCGAGAACAATGTGCTGGCAAGCGCGACATACGAACTGGATCTGTGGGGCAAAAATCGAGAAGCGCTGCGCTCGGCGATCTCCCAGGAGAAAGTCGCCGCGGCCGAGGCACAGCAGGCGCGGCTAACACTGGCGACGTCGGTGGCACGCGCCTACAACCAGCTCGCGCAACTGTACGCGCTGCGTGAGGTCGCGCAGCGCGAGATCGCGAACCGCACCGAGGTAGGCACCCTCACGCGAGGGCGCCTTGCCGCAGGCTTGGATACCGAAGTTGAGCGCCGCACCGCTGAGGGCCACATTGCGACAAGCCAGACTTCGCTGACTGACCTAGACGGACAAATCACCACCACGCGATACCAACTCGGCGCACTGCTCGGCAAGGGCCCGGACCGTGGGCTGCGTATCGCGACGCCGCGGCTGGGCGGAGATGGCAGCGTCGCGCTGCCAGCGAACCTGCCGGCGGACCTGCTGTCGCGCCGCCCGGACATCGTCGCCGCACGTTGGCAGGTAGAAGCCGCCACGCACGACATCAAGGTGGCCAAGGCCGAGTTTTTCCCGGACATCAACCTGAGCGCCGGTTTCGGTTTCGATGCTTTCGGTTGGGGCCGATTCCTGCAAGCCGGCAGCCGCCAGATCCAGGCCGGACCGGCGCTCCACTTGCCGATCTTCGACGGCGGCACGCTGCGCGCGAACCTGAAAGGCAAACTTGCCGACTACGACAGCGCAGTGGCGAACTACAACCAGACGCTGATCGGCGCACTGAACGATGTCGCGACCCAGGTGGCGGCGATCCGCTCGGTTGACCAGCAACGCGTCGACGCGCAAGTCGCCTACGACGCGAGCCAACGCGCGTACGAGTTGGCGGTAATCCGCTATCAGGCCGGCCTGGCGCCGCAATTACAGGTGCTCTCCGCCGATAGCCTGCAGTTGGCGCAGCAGCAGACTATGGTCAATTTGACCATGCGTCGACGCGACCTGCAACTGGCCCTGATCAAGGCGCTAGGCGGCGGTTTCGACGCGAATGGCACCGTGCTCGGCGCCACCGAGCCGCTCCCATGATGAGCTAATCCGCACGCCCGGCCATGCCAATGAATCAAACTTGAGGACACGGAGCGATTGATGAGCAGCCCCCAGCAACAAGGCGCCACACCCGACGCAAGCGCAGGCAACGGCAAACGCCGGCGCCTAATGGCGCTGATAACCATGGTGATCGTCATTGCCGCGATCGCCTACGGCGCGTATTACCTACTGATCGCGCGGTTTTACGAGGAAACCGACGACGCATACGTCAACGGCAATGTAGTACAGATCACGCCGCAGGTCACCGGCACCGTGATTGCGGTGAAGGCGGACGACACTCAGGTCGTGCAGAAGGGTCAGCCGCTGGTCCTGCTTGATCCGGCTGATTCACGCGTCGCGCTGCAACAGGCTGAAGCTGATTTGGCGCAGACTGTGCGCCAGGTTCGTACGCTGTACGTGAACAACAACCAGTACCAGGCCGCGGTCGCGCAGCGCCAATCCGATCTATCGCGCGCGCAAGATGACTTGCGCCGCCGTTTGACGATCGCCCAGACCGGCGCGGTATCACAGGAGGAAATCTCGCATGCGCGTAACGCGGTCAAGGCTGCACAGGCCGCGCTCGACATCGCGCAGCAACAGCTGGCATCCAACCGCGCGTTGACCGCCAACGTCGCGATTGCACAGCATCCGAACGTGCTGGCGGCCGCGGCCAAGGTCAGGGATGCCTACCTGAACTACGCGCGCAACACCCTACCTGCACCGGTGACCGGCTATGTCGCCAAGCGCAGCGTGCAAGTGGGTCAGCGCGTCTCGCCCGGCACGCCGCTAATGGCGATCGTGCCGCTGAATGAGGTCTGGGTCGACGCGAACTTCAAGGAAGTTCAGCTCAAGCACATGCGCATCGGCCAACCGGTCGAGGTCGTCTCCGACGTCTACGGTTCATCGGTCGTGTACCACGGCAAGATCCAGGGCTTTTCAGCCGGTACCGGCTCGGCCTTTTCGCTGTTGCCCGCGCAAAACGCCACCGGCAACTGGATCAAGGTCGTGCAGCGCCTGCCGGTGCGCGTGCAGCTCGATCCCGAGGCGTTGAGGCAACACCCGCTGCGCATCGGCCTGTCAATGACCGCCAGCGTGTCGATCAAGGACAAGCAAGGCGGCGAGCTCGGCAACGCACCGACCACGGTGTACCAGACCGACGTGTTCGACGAGTACGGCAAGCAAGCCGACGCGGAAATCGAACGCATCATCAGCCAGAACGACGGTAGCGGCGGCACTGCCGCCGCCGCGGCGGACACGGCCAGGCCGGCCCCGGCCACAGCCCGGCACGCTGCACGATAGGGCCACACGTCATGAGCCAGGCACAAGCGCCTCACCCACCGCTGTCGGGCATGCAACTGGTGGTCGGGACCATCGCGGTCTCGCTCGCCGTGTTCATGAACGTGTTGGACACGTCGATTGCCAATGTCGCGATCCCGACTATCTCGGGTGACCTTGGCGTATCGTCGGATCAGGGCACATGGGTCATCACCTCGTTCGCCGTCGCCAACGCGATCTCCGTGCCGCTGACCGGCTGGCTGACCGAGCGGATCGGCCAGGTTCGGTTGTTTCTCACATCGATCGTGCTGTTCGTCATCTCGTCGTGGTTGTGCGGGCTAGCACCATCGCTGCCATTCCTACTGGCATCGCGCGTGCTCCAGGGCGCGGTGGCCGGTCCAATGATCC
Organism: Mycetohabitans sp. B46; assembly: GCF_037389205.1. Classification (NCBI taxonomy): domain Bacteria; kingdom Pseudomonadati; phylum Pseudomonadota; class Betaproteobacteria; order Burkholderiales; family Burkholderiaceae; genus Mycetohabitans; species Mycetohabitans sp. B46. The sequence continues at coordinate 6,333 of NZ_JADBGL010000004.1, read as the reverse complement.
CGCTGTCGCAAACGCTGCTGCTGGCGAGCTACCCGCGCTCCAAATCCTCGATGGCGCTCGCGCTATGGGGCATGACCACGCTTGTCGCGCCCGTGCTCGGCCCGATCCTGGGCGGGTGGATCTCTGACAACTATTCGTGGCCGTGGATCTTCTACGTGAATATTCCGGTCGGGATCGTCGCCGCAATCGCGACGTGGGCGATCTTCCGCAAGCGCGACTCCGAGGTCAAGCGTGCGCCAATCGATGGTGTCGGGCTGATGCTACTCGTGCTGTGGGTCGGCTCGCTACAGATCATGCTCGACAAGGGCAAGGACCTTGATTGGTTCAACTCGACAACGATCATCGTGCTGGCACTGATCGCCATCGTCACCTTCGCGTTCTTTGTCGTATGGGAGCTGACCGACAAGCACCCGGTCGTCGATCTGTCGTTGTTTCAGCGGCGCAATTTCACCGGCGGCACGGTGGCGCTATCGGTCGGCTACGGACTGTACTTCGGTAATCTGGTGCTGCTGCCCTTGTGGCTACAGACGCATATCGGCTATACCGCCACGCAGGCGGGATTGGTCATGGCGCCGGTCGGCATCTTCGCGATTCTGTTGTCGCCGCTAACCGGCAAATACATGCCCAAGACCGATCCACGCTACATCGCGACTGCAGCGTTCACCGTGTTCGCATTGTGTTTCTACCTGCGCTCGCGGTACACGACCGGCGTCGATACGTTCGCGCTAATGGTACCCACGTTTATTCAGGGCATCGGCATGGCCGGGTTCTTTATCCCACTGGTGTCAATCACGCTATCCGGCTTGCCGCCGCATCGGATCGCCGCGGCCTCGGGCCTGTCGAACTTCGTGCGGATCATGTGCGGCGGCATTGGCACGTCAGTCTTCCAGACTGCATGGGACCATCGAACAATCCTGCATCACGCACAATTAGCGGAGCAAACCGGTCAATTCAGCCCGGCATTCGGGCAATCGGTCGCTCAAATGCGCGCGCTCGGCATGAGTGAAGCCCAATCATATGGGATGGTCAACAACCTCATGACGCAACAGGCCGCGCAATTGGGAGTCAACGACCTGTTCTACCTATCCGCTGCAATCTTTATCGCACTGATTGCGTTGATCTGGATCACCAAGCCTGAGCGCAGCAGCGGCAGCGATGCAGGGGCCGCGGCATCGGCCGCACATTGAACGCCGAGTTCGGCGCGACGGTCGGCCCGCCTGCAAGCCGCCCGCCGCGCCCCCACCGCCCCCGCTCCAGCCGATCGGCAACTTCACCGGCTGATCATGCCAAGCCGCGGTTCCGGCAACGCGCTTGTTGTAGGCAGCCTGCGGCAAATGCCCGCTTCCATCACTTTCATGTCGGCCTAATATTGGCCGCACATAAGCCGTTCGTAATTCAAATGTCTAGTTCGACAATTTGCATAATAAATTAACGGGAACGATTTAACCTCTGCGTTCAAACTTGATCTACGGGGGCAACGTGCCAAACGCATGGTTTAAAAACTATTCTCGTTACTTGGCGGGCTGCGTCAAACCCGATGTCATGGATGGCGAACTGCAGCACCCGTCACGATCAGCCGGTTCCACATCGAATCGAGCCAACGCATTGACAACGTTCAAGGCACTCCAGCGACTGCCATGGCGCAAGGGCAACGCGGCGCGCGCTTTTCGCGCCAGTGCGCACAAAATGGACGCCACGGGCGCGAGTACGTCCAAAGCGGACGTCACAACCTCGCCACCGCCCTTGCTGAGATTGCCCAACGAAATTCACATGACCATCGCCAAGATGGTCGACATCGAACCGAATTGGACAAGTCCATATACATCCTACACCAACAATCTGCAACAGCTTTCGTTGGTCATACCCGGTTTGGCCGAATGGCTAAGGCCTGAACTTGAGGGCACAAAGCTCGCGCAGCAGGCCAGCGACCTAAAGCGGCTCAACGAACCGGAGCGAGTTGACAAGTTCAAGGAAATTTTTACGCGCGCAATAGCATTGCAACCTCGGTGCCCTCAGGTGGAAGCCTATGTCATTGCCAGATGCATTGCCTACCGATATATGACGCGTATCGTGCGGCACAACGCGTCGCCGCCGAACTCAAGCAGTCTGATCCCCGCGAGTGCCACGCACAGTATATTGCGTTATTTAGAGAAACACTGCGAATCGTTAAAGCGACACCGCATATCATCGGCGACTGGCGGTCTTCCTCAGACACGCGTGCCAACCTGCACACATTGCTGCTCCAACTGGTCGACGCCGCGCCCCTGCTCCCGCCGCATTCAAATAGTGTTGAAGAGAGAATCGTCAAGAAGAGAGCGACTGAGGCTATGCTAGCGGCCGTGCTGCCCATGCTAACTGCGCAAGACCTGACGCCGCGTTTTGATGCAATGGTAAACATAGCGCGCACCACCAATCCGAAACTAGTGGAAACGCTTGCGCCACGACTTTTATTCTTTTCAGCACCAGAGCGTACTGCGAAGTTCGATCACTTATTGTCCATTGTACAAGAGCATGACGGTGCGTGGGCGCCAACGCTTGCCGCTCAACTCTATGTCCTTTCCAATCATGATAAGCCCACGCGCTGGCACGCACTGCTGCAAGTGGCAACACAACACCGCATCGCAGGCATGATCAAGCCGTTGCTGGATGCCGCAGTCCACCTTCCCGGCGAAGAGGCGGGCGCGGCGTGCGCAGCGGTTCGCCGCCTTGCAGACCAATCGCTGAATCCATCCAGGGATCGGAATGCAAACGCAGTACTAGCCGCTGTTGCTGGCAAGCTAAGTGCCCTCCCGCAGGCAGAGCAGCAGCCGATGTACGAATGGCTGCTTCGTCAAGTCAGCCAGTTTCCAACACAAGGACAGGTTTTGGACCTGTCGGCATTGAGTTCGCGTGTTGAGCTGCTCTCCTGCCTCGTGACGGAAATACACCGTTCGCCAGATGAGAAAAAGCGCGAAGTTTTTGACATGCTAACCCGTGTGCTAGATTGCACCATGCCACAAAATAGTTGCGACGCACAAACTGCGCTTGCAGACCCATTTCGCCTCCGAGGCCGACCCGCCAATTTTTTGCCATCCTCACAACCTTGAATAGACCAATGGAGCAAGCGGTGCACGGATCTCACCCAGTCGCGTCTGACACGCATTGCACTCCCCTTCGCATAGCATCACGGAGTAGGAAAGATTGCTAGCGCACGGATCCATCCGTACCACACTATCCGCTGGCCCTACCTAAAGGCACCAGCACATCGTAGGCTACGTCGAGCACTAGTAAATTTCGTTTTCCTGCCGATTACATCTTCCTTACCCGTCCCAGCGCTGACGTAATGACTATGCTGTGCAACGCGTGGCAGCTAGCCATGATCGTGGAATATTGGCCAATGCGGTACAGCTCCATCGCATTGGGCGGCATGATCGATGCTGAGCGGCATGATCAACGCAGCGCCTGTCCGCCAGCCCCTGGGTTAAACGGCTTAAAATGAAAATACATGATGTCAAGAAACTGGTTTGCTGATTTACCTTGCATGACAGGCGCATGTGGCGTCTCTGAAGCCCCGGACAGCGAGACTGCATTGGCTGAGCCCAGTCAGATGCCGGCAAAGTTTCGCGACTATCGTTTAGACTTGTCGGCGTCACTACTGCACAGCGCGGCCTCGGCGGTCCCGCCAACGCGCAATCGCGCGATTAAACCGCCAGTGCGCACGCGGACGCTGACGAAGCTACCGCTAGAAGTGCTGGAGATCATCGCCTGTCGAGTCGCTGAGCCCACAACGAACGTCAATCAAACAACCGCTTATCGTCACCTGTGGTCATTCGCGACCGCATCACGCCAAACGTGGCACGCCTCGCAGCGGCAAATACCCGCAGCGCAGGTTCACGCGCGTGCGATGGATCTGGGCAGCGATAACCAGCAAGCACCGCTGCAGGAGTTCAAAGACCTCTTCGACGCCGCTCGCCAGTTGCCCATGGGCAAGGCGAAGCTTCAAGCATACGTGATCGAACAAATCGAGTGGATGCAGGACGGACATCTGGACGCCATTCAGTGGACGCTGTCCGAACTCGCGAAGCAACCGGCACATGTTAATGCCGCCCCATACCGCGCATTGATCGACATGCTACCCAGGATCTTTAATCACGTGTGTCACAGTTTTGACAGCCCCCGCGATGCAATCATGCTGGAGCACTCTGCGCAGCGAGCGGCATTCAATGTAGGGCTCGACGCGATCGGCAAGTTACCTGGATCGGACAAAGCGGACGCCATTGAGATCATGGTATCGCTGTTGGAGCGTTTGCCCAATGACGAGCGCGCAGCCAGTTTCGACACATTGGTGCATGCCGCGATAGCTGTCCCACCCACTCCGATAGCGGATCTCGTGCCATGCCTACAATGGCTGGAAAGCACCGAACAGCAAGACCGTTTGGATACCTTGATATGGATTGCAACTGAGCATGGCGACGCGGACGCGGTCGAGCCACTGATTGCCGCCACCGCGGCGGTGCATCACGTTGCCGATGCCGACGCGCCACCGTCGGCAGCAGAGCAGCAGAATCGATGGAACCGGGTGTTAGCACTCAGCCACACGCTGTGGCACTCGGGCGACATGACGACCGAGCAGTTCCATGACGCGCTTTCGCGGCTCGAATCGATATCGGAAATGCTGCCTGCCGAACAGCGACAAAGGATTGCGGCGTGGCTCGAGAGTCAATTCAACGAAATTGCACAACGAGCCGGCGTTAACTATGGGGGGCAATCAGGCGCTCTGGAGATAACACACCATGCTGCCATCGGCCGAGCCCAAGCAGCCGACGCCCATCAGCGTCATAGACCCTGACCCGGACGTCGTCACCCACGTTCGGCTCACTCATCAACCGTAACCGCTGGCCGTGCGTGAAGCGCCGGGCCATCTCGGCATCCAACTCAACTGGCGCAAACGTCGATAATAACGCGTCGACCGGTTGCAGACAGGCCAAACGTTGCGGCTCGTGCGCATTGGACAGATCGTCCAACGTCACAGCGTCGTTTAATGTCAATGACCCAACACCGGTGCGGCGCAGCATCGTCAAATGCGCGCCGCAACCCAGTGCCTCACCAATGTCCTCAGCCAGCACGCGAATATAGGTACCCTTGCTGCACGTGACCCGGATCGTCACAGACGCCGCAACGTCCAACGCGCACGTGATGCACTCCAACGCATGGATCGTCACCGCACGCGCTTCACGCTCGAGCGTATGGCCTGCCCGCGCGTAGGCATAGAGGGGCTTGCCGTCGCGCTTAAGCGCCGAGTACATGGGCGGCACCTGCATGATTGGGCCCCGGAACGCGATGAGCGCCGAGTCAACCGCCGCCCGGTCGCACGTAACCGGCCGCGTTTGCAGCACCTCACCCTCGGCGTCGCCGGTCGTTGTGCGCACGCCAAGCTTCAGTGTCGCGTCATAGGTCTTGTCTGCATCGAGCAGATCCTGCGAAAACTTGGTCGCCTCGCCGAAACACAGCGGCAACAAACCGGACGCCAGCGGATCCAGCGTTCCGGTGTGCCCTGCCTTCTTCGCGTTGAACAAGCGCTTGGCGCGCATCAGCGCATCGTTGCTGGACAGCCCGACCGGCTTGTCCAGCAGCAACACGCCATCCACGGAACGCCGGGCGATGCGGGGTCGCGCCGGATCAAGTCGTTGCGTCATATTGATGTCACGCTCCAGCGCTCAGTCATCCTTAGCACGCGTCGCGTTCGCCTCATCGATCAACCGCGACATCTGTACGGCCTTCTCGATCGACTCGTCAAACATAAAGTGCAACGTTGGCACCGTATGAATGTGCAAACGCTTGAACAACAAGTTGTGCAAGTGGCCAGCCGCGTGGTTGAGTGCTTCTTGCGTCTGCCGGGGGTTTGCGGTCAGCGTCGTGAAAAAGACCTTCGCGTGCGCGTAATCTGGGGTCAGCTCGACCGCCTGGATCGTCACCAGGCCAATCCGCGGATCCTTGACTTCGCGCGCAATCAACTCCGACAAATCCCGCTGGATTTGATCGGCGATCCGCACATTGCGATCGCCACTGCTGCGTTTTTTCCGCATAGTCCATTCCTACCAACAAAAAAGGCGGAGCCCGACGGCCCCGCCCCTAGCGCCGGTGCATTAGATTACAGCGTGCGCGCCACCTCAGTGACTTCGAACACCTCGAGTTGATCACCTTCCTGGATGTCGTTGAAGTTCTTCAGCGACATGCCGCACTCAAAGCCCTGCTTCACTTCCTTCACGTCGTCCTTGAAGCGCTTAAGCGAATCAAGCTCGCCGGTATGGATCACCACGTTGTCGCGCAGCACCCGTACGGATGCGCTGCGCT